>JACADU010000482.1 GCA_013388415.1 Bryobacteraceae bacterium | reverse complement strand
GTCACAACCAAGGCGTTCGGCATGGGACGCCGGTTTCCAATCGCCCAGAGGTTTTCCGAATGAGACTGTTCGTCCGGCTGGCCACGGCCGCATCCACAATCGCCTGCGCGGGTTTTCTTCTCTCGCAGCCCGAGCCCCCGCGGCGGGTTGGCGCGCGCCCTGACGGCAGTTTCCTGCTGAATAGCGGATGGCTGCTCAAGCCCGCCGGACGCCAGATTCCGCTCGGCACCGGTCCGATGGCCAGCGCCGTCTCGCAGGACGGCAGGTATCTGCTCATCCTGCATGGCGGCTACCTCCAGCCCACGGTCACGGTTCATGACGCTGGGACCCTGGCTCAGGTCTCCAGCGCCCGCCTTGCCGACGGCTGGCTCGGCCTCACATTCGCGCCAAAGAGCAATCTGTTCTATGTGGGCGGCGGCTCGCGCGCCAGCGTCTTCGAATTCGAGCTGACCGGAGAGGGCAGGGTTGAACCCCGCCGCACGTTCGTCCTGGTCCCGGAAGCGGACCGCAAGCACACCGACTTCATCGGAGACGTGCAACTTTCGCCTGACGGCCGTCTCATCTACGCCGCCGCGCTCTACCGGGACTCGATCTTTGTCATCAATCCACAATCGGGCATGATCATCGAAGAGTGGAAGACCGTCTCCCGGCCGTATCGAATCCTCTTCCACCCCGACGGCAGGAGCTTCTTCGTCACCGGCTGGGGCGATGGGCAGCTCCGGCAGCATGACGCCGGCTCGGGCGCCGAGATCAACCGTCTCGCGATCGGGCCGGCGCCCATGGACATGGTGCTCTCGACGCGCCGCCCCGAGCAGGAGAGCGAAGACAGTGGATGGCCGTACGCGGCCCGCCTCTTCGTCGCCCTGTCCAATACGAACAGCGTCGCGGTGCTCGGGCTCTCCGCCGAACGCGGCTTGCGCGTCATCGAGCGGATCAATGCGGGCCTCTACCCCAACCAGCCCGCCGGCATGACGCCGAGCGCGCTCGCGCTCTCCGGCGATCAGAAGCGGCTGGCCATTGTCGCCTCCGACGCCAACGCCGCCGCCAGCGTCGACATCTCCGGCCCGCGCTCGCGCGTCGAGGGCTTCATCCCCACCGGCTGGTATCCGACCGCCGCCCGCTATCTCGCCTCGAACCGGCTCATGGTGCTGAACGGGCGCGGGCCGCGGAGCTTCCCGAACCCCAAAGGGCCCAATCCGGAAATCCGCCGCGCGCCTGTTCATGAGGGCGTGGCCGCCGTCGAGTACGTTGGAGCGATCCAGCGGGGTTCGGCCTCCCTCATCGACGCGCCCTCGCCCGGGCAGCTCGCGGACTTTACCCGCCAGGTATTGCGGAACTCGCCTTACCAGAGCGGCAGCGCCGCCGAATCCGGCACGCCTGACACCTCGATTCTCTCGTCGCTGCCGGGCCGCCCGTCCCCCATAGAGCACGTCATTTACATCGTCAAGGAGAATCGCACCTACGACCAGATCCTTGGCGACATGGCCAGCGGCAACGGCGACCCCTCGCTTTGCCTTTTTCCCGAGGAGATCACGCCCAATCACCACAAGCTGGCGCGCGAGTTTGTGCAGCTCGACAATTTCTACGTCAACGCCGACGTCAGCGCCGACGGCCATAACTGGTCTTCTGCTTCCATCGCGCCCGCATATGTACAGCGCATGTGGCCCAACAGCTACGGCGGCAGGCGCAGGCACTATGACTACGAAGGAGGCGAGCGCGCCGCGGTCCCTCCCGCGGGTTACATCTGGTCGAACGTCCTCGCGCGGGGCCTCAGTATGCGGAACTACGGCTGGTGGTGCACCAACCGCACTCCCGCGCCTTCCAGCGGGCCCCAGATTGCCGCCGTGCGCGACCCCGCCCTCGCGCGCCACACCAATATGGACTTCCGCGCTTTTGACCTCCAGTACAAAGACGTCGACCGCGCCCGCGTGTTTCTCAAGGATCTCGAGGCTTTCGAGCGTGACGGTTCCATGCCGCGGTTCATGACGATTCGAATCGGCAACGACCACACCTCAGGAACTTCGCCGGGAAGGTACTCTCCCAAAGCCGCCATGGCCGACAACGACCTCGCCCTCGGCATGATCGCCGCCGGCGTCAGCAAGAGCCGGTTCTGGCCCAAAACCGCCATCTTTGTTCTCGAAGATGACGCTCAGAACGGCGCGGATCACGTTGACTCGCACCGCTCTGCCGCCTTCATCCTGAGCCCCTACACACGCGGCCGCGGGCTCGATTCTTCGATGTACAACACGGTTTCCATGCTGAAGACAATCGAAGTCATCCTCGGCCTGGCGCCGATGACCATGCACGACGCGGGCGCCCGCGCGATGTTTACCTGTTTCCGCGACAAGCCCGACACGACTCCCTATGCTTACGTCCAGCCGAAGTACAACCTGGATGAGCGCAATCCGCCCAACGCTCCGCTGGCCGCGCGGAGCCGCTCTTTCGATTTCGAAGAAGCCGACCGCATCGACGACGGCGGCATGAACGAGATCCTCTGGCTTGCTCTCAAAGGGGCGCCGATGCCCGCGCCCGCGCGCAGTTACTGGGGCCGGTAGGGTTGCCCTTCACCAGATGAAAAAGATCCACCTCGTCTTCCTTTGGCACATGCACCAGCCCTTCTACAAGGAGCTGGGCACTCAACGCTACCAATTGCCCTGGACGCGCATGCACGC
>JACADU010000481.1 GCA_013388415.1 Bryobacteraceae bacterium | reverse complement strand
TACACGGGCAAGCTCAACAGCTTCGACGCCGCGGTTTACATTGCCAATGTCATTGCCGGTCTCCTGGCCCCGGCGCTCTTCGTGCACTTCTGCCTCGTCTTTCCCGATTCCGGGCGCCGGTGGACCAAAACCAAAGCCCTTTCCCTCTATTTGCCCGTGGCGTTTCTGGCCCTGCTCCAGATCGGCGTCGCCATGGGCGTCGTACGCACGGTCCTCCCCCTGATCGAACTCCGCTGGGCCCTCGACCGCGCCTGGCTAGCTCTTTATTGCGGCAGCTTCCTTGCCGGCGGCGTGCTTTTGCACATCGGCTTCCGCAGCGCGGAAGATCCCATCAACCGCCAGCAGCTCAAATGGCTCCGCAACGGCGCTTTCGCCGGCATCGTGCCTTTCACCCTGTTCTACGCCGCGCCCTTCATCGCTGGCATCGTCCCCGGGCCCGCGATGCGGCTCTCGGTCCTGTTTCTGGCCTTCGTCCCGCTCGCCTGGGCCTACGCGATCCTCCGCTACCGCCTGATGGACGTCGATATCATCTTCCAGCAGGGCTACGTTTACGTCCTCGCCACGCTGTCGGTTCTCGGCGTGGTCTACATTCTTCTGTTCGCCCTCTCCAAGCGCGAAGGCGCCAGCGGGCGCCTCGACGAGCTCAGCCCCACGGCGGTGGTCCTGCTCGTCCTCATCGCGGCTTTCATTTTCGAGCCCCTCCGCAACTGGATCCAGCAGCAGCTTGACCGCTATGTTTTTTACCGCGACCGCTACGACCACCGGCGCACGCTGATCGCCTTCGCCCGCGAGCTCAGCTCCGACATGGACCTGGAGCGCACGCTCGAGAAAGTCGGCGACCGGCTGCTGAAAACCCTCTCGGTCAGCCACGTCGCATTCTTCCTCTCGCGCGAGGACGGCGAGGGCTTTGTCCTGCATGAAGCCATCGACCGCGACGGCTTGAAACGCCTCCCCTCGGGCCCGCTGGACCTCTCGTTCTTACCTTCCGACCCCGGCGAGCCATACCTCTTTTTTGAGCGCACCCGCCACGCCCTGGACGTCGTCACGCGCCGGCTCCCGCAGTCCGTGCGCCAGACCATCGCCGAGCTCGACCTGACTTACTACCTTCCCTGCTCGTTCCGCGGGCGCACACTCGCCTGGCTGGGCGTCAGCCGCACCACCAAGGGCGACTTCCTCAGCTCCGACGACATCGACCTCCTCTCCTCCCTGGCGGGCTACATCGCGATGGCTGTTGAAAACGCCAGGCTCTACCGCAGCCTCGCCGCCAAAGCCGAGCAGTACGAACGGCTCAAGGAGTTCAGTGAAAACATTGTCGAGTCCATCAACGTGGGCATCCTCGCAGCCGACCTTCAGGACCGCGTTGAAAGCTGGAACTCCCAAATCGAGCGCCTCACCGGCATTGGCCGGCAACAGGCCCTCGGCCGGCGTCTGGGCGAACTCTTCCCCGCCGAACTCGCAACGCAATTCGACATCTTCCGCTCCTCTTCCGACGTCCACCAGCTTTACAGGATACGGCTGCCCTTCCTCGGCGAATCCGCCGAACCGCGGGGCGAAGCCACGGTCAACCTCGCCATTGCTCCGCTGGTCACCAAGGAAGGCGCGCGCATCGGCCGCCTGATCATCTTCGACGACGTCACCGAGCGAGAGGAACTCGAGCGCCGCCTGATTCAGGCCGACCGCCTCAGCTCCATCGGGCTCCTCGCCGCCGGCGTCGCCCACGAGGTGAATACGCCGCTGGCAGTCATCTCCAGCTACGCGCAGATGCTCGCCAAGCAAGTCCAGGGCGACGAGCAGAAATCCCGCCTTCTGGACAAGATCGCGCGCCAGACCTTCCGCGCCTCGGAAATCGTCAACAGTCTCCTCAATTTCTCGCGCACCGGCTCCACCGCCTTCGAGGAAATCGACGTCAACCGCGTCATCCGCGAAACCCTCAGCCTGCTCGATCACCAGCTGGAGAAGACCGGCATCCGGGTGGAGGTCAATCTGCTCGAAAACGCGCCGTTGATCCGCGGCAACGCCGGCAAGCTTCAGCAGGTCTTCCTCAACCTATTCCTGAACGCCCGCGACGCAATGTCCGACATGGACCCGGGAACCGCCAAGATCCTCGCCGTCGAGTCCCGCAACGGCGGCGCCGGCGTCGTGGTCGAAATCCGCGACACGGGCCCAGGGATCCCCCGCGAGCACCTCAACCGCATCTTCGACCCGTTTTTCACCACGAAGACCGCCAAAAAGGGCACCGGGCTCGGGCTCAGCGTCACCTATGGCATTGTGGAAGAGCACGGCGGCATGATCGAAGCCGATTCCGCCCCTGGCCAGGGAGCGATCTTCCGGCTTGAATTCCCCGCCGTCAGGAAAGCTGTGAATGCCTGAAAACGGACATCAGTCTGCCCCTCCGCCGCGCGGGCGCATTCTTGTCATCGATGACGAAGCCGATATCCGCGAAAGCCTCGAGACGCTCCTCGACCTCGAGGGCTACTCCGTGCAGTCGGCCGAGAACGCCGCAGAAGGGCTGAAGCGCTTCGAGTCCGGCATCTACGACCTCGTACTGCTCGACCTGATGATGCCCGACCGCTCGGGGCTCGAAGTCCTGGACCAGATCCGTACTCGCGACAAGCACACGCCCGTCTTCCTCATCACCGCCTTCGGCTCGGTCGAAGTCGCCGTCGAAGCTCTCAAGTCCGGCGCCAACGACTACTTCTCCAAACCCTGGGACAACGAAAAGCTGATCATCGAGATCGACCGCCAGATCTCCTCGTCCCGGCTTGAACACGAGAACCGCGAGCTTCGCCGCGCCCTCAAACAGCGCTACGCGTTCCCCAACATCGTCGGCAAGAGCGAGCGGATGCTGAGGGTTCTCGACCTGGTGGCTCAGGTCGCCCCGTCGAAATCCAACATCCTCATCACCGGCGAGACGGGCACAGGCAAGGAGCTGATCGCCAAGGCCATCCACGCGAATTCCCCCCGCGCCGAGCAGCCCTTCGTCGGCGTCAACTCGGGCTCGCTGCCGCCCGACCTGCTGGAATCCACCCTGTTCGGCCATGTCAAGGGCGCCTTCACCGGCGCTGTCGCCAACCGCAAAGGCTACTTCGAGATCGCCAACCACGGCACAATTTTCTTTGACGAGATCGGCAACCTCACCGCCGACATGCAGGTCAAGCTACTCCGCGTCCTTCAGGAGCGAGAGTTCATGCCCGTCGGCTCGACCGAAACCGTTAAGGTGGATGTCCGGCTGCTCGCCGCCACCAATGCCGACCTTCTCAAGATGGTGGAAGAGGGCCGTTTCCGCCAGGACCTCTACTACCGCCTCAACGTCATTAACATCCCACTGCCCGCGCTTCGCGAACGCAAGGAAGACATCCCCTCCCTCGTCGATCACTTCTTCCAGATCTACTGCCAGGAGAACGACAAGTTCCTCAACCCGCAGGGCCGCCACATGCTCCAGTTCGAGCCCGAAGCGCTCCACATCCTCATGGACTACTCCTGGCCCGGCAACGTGCGCGAGCTCGAAAACGCCATCGAGCGCGCCGTCGTTCTCGCCACCGACGAAATCGTCCCCCTGAGCGTCCTGCCCGAACACATCCTCCACTCCACCGGCGTCCGCACACGGTCCTCCGCCGGCGACGCTCTCCCGCCGGACGCGAGCCTGTTCGAAATCGTCGCCGAGTATGAGGCCAAGGTGATCACCGACGCGCTCGAATCCGCCGGCTATTCGCAGACCGACGCCGCCGCGCGCCTCCGCATCCCCCTGTCCACGCTCAACCAGAAGATCAAGCGGCTCGGCATCCAGATCCGGAAGCGAACCGAGCCGCGGCCGTGAAGGAGCGGTCCTACACCCCTGCCTCCCTCAAGAACCTCGCCACTTCCACCGCTTCAGACTCCGCGAGGCCGTGAGCGATCATGGGGCCGTTGAAGCCCGCCTTTTTCAGGCGCTCGACGTAGTGCTTGTAGTCGACCACGCCGCGTCCCGCCGTGGTGAACCGCCCATCGGGCGTCCGGTCCTTGGCGTGTGCAATTGAAATCCGCTCCGCCAGCAGGTCGATGCCGGCGGCGACAATCGCCCGCTGCCGCTCGAGCGTGCTGATCTCGAAAAGATTGGCTGCGTCGATAATGACCCTGACCCGCGGGCTGCCGAGCTCGTCGATCAACCGCCGCGCCCGCTCCGCCGAACTGACGATGTTGGCCAGTTCCGGTTCGACCCCGAGTTCCACGTCGTACTTCCCGGCGATTTCCAGAGCCCCCGTCATGCTCTCGATCAGCGTGCGCCATGCCTCGGGAGAATCGTTGCCCGGGTGCCGCCGCCACATGTTGTCCGGATCGAGGGTGCCGGTGCACAGGGTCAGCAGCCGCGTGCCCATCGCATGCGCCGCCGCCGCGATCACGGCGAGCCGCCGCAACCCGGTGCGCCGGACAGCCGGATCGGGATGGGCCATGTTGTAAGTGGCCGAGTTCGCCGAGATTTCGATGCCGTTGGCTTCCGCCGCCGCGCGGCTCTCCGCCGCGGGGCGGGGAGGGGTTTCATCCGGCATGGCGGGCCG
>JACADU010000463.1 GCA_013388415.1 Bryobacteraceae bacterium | reverse complement strand
GACGATGCGGTTGTTGCGGCGTGCGGCGTCGATGATCAGGCGCCCCTCGCGAATGTTATGGGACGGGGGTTTCTCGACGTAGACATCCTTGCCTGCGTCGCAAGCGAGGATTGCGGCGGGAGCGTGCCAGTGGTCGGGTGTGGCGATGGAAACGGCGTCGACGGTTTTGTCGTCGAAAATCCGGCGCATGTCGGTGACGGTTTGTGGCCGCGGCATGCCGTGCTTTTCGACGATCGCCATGGCCTTTTCGAGCGAGGCCTGGTCGGCGTCGCAGAGGTGGCTGATTCTGGCGCCGGGGATCTGCCGGAAGTCGTTGATCATACTCCGGCCACGTCCGCCGACACCGATGATGGCGACGTTCACCTGGCCGGCGGCGGCCATCAGGCGGACTCGCGAGGCGGGCGCCGCCGCCATTGCAGCGCCGATGAAGTAGCGTCGATTCATGCGTGCAACCTCCAAGTGGAATGGCTACCTCTATTCCCTGGCAAAGCGAGCGAATAGCCGGTTGGCTGCGTCAGCCTCCAGGTCCTCATCGAATACTACGACAAGGTAGCGCAGCTTCAGTGTCTGGCCGGCCGGGAGGATGTAGCTTCCGTCAAGTTTCTTGTCGCTGCTGAACGAGCCTGCGGCGAAGGGGTTTGCCGAGCAAAGGCCGTATCCGCGGGCGTGCCAGCCGGATGGGTGGCGGAGGTTTGAGGGATGGTCAAGCACTGCGACGCCCCGGTGGGCGCCATCGACAACGGCCCTGTATTTCACCCACCTTGCCTGCCTGCCCCAGATTCTTTCGGTCCCCCGCAACCCCTCGGAGTTCACGAGTTCCGCTCCACGGTCCTGCCGGAACTCGGTGGAAAGGCGAAAGCCGAAGCCGCCGTCTTCTGTGTCGCCGAACTTGAGGGGAAGGCCCTGGCCGGCCGTGATGGCAATTGTCGAGGCGATGAGGACCTGGCTGGATTCGCGGCGAAACTCGTACCGCTCGGCAATCGTGCCAAGCCGGTTGCCTTTGGCGCCCGTCATGGCGAGGGTAGCTTCCAGAATGCCTTGCGTTCCGCTCGTGACTTTCGGTTCGCCAATCAGGACGAGGCGCGCCGTGGTCCTGTCGGGCTTCTCGCGCCAGAAGTCCTCGCCATTGATGTCCCCGTGACCGTACCAGATGCCGCGATGCCAGGCGTGGTCCTGTTCATCTCCCTCTCGCGGTTCCACTGGCCAGCCGCGGGAGATGATGGTTCCCGACACGGTCCGGATGGGATGGAGGAAGGGCTTGTCCCACTTCGGGTTGAAATGAAAAGCGGTGAAAGGGCGCCCGTCGAGCGCGATTTCGACGCGGTCCGGGCGTTGGCTCAATGTGAACTCTGAACTGCCGGCCATGGTCGAATGCTCCGGGCAGCACAGGATCCCGGCCGCCGCGAAGACGCCAAAGACAACGCTCACTCGCATGGTTCAAGACTACGCCGACTGCCTCTGTTCTTGAAAGAGGGATGTGGTCTCGTCAGCCCCGGCGTCTTTGCGGGTTGGTCTCTTCGGCTGGACGAAAGCAGCGAAGGGGAGGCCGAGGAAATGCCGGCGGCTGGTCATGGATGGCCGCCTCCGAGGTGACGGTTGAACCATTCCAGCATGCGCCGCTTCCTGTCGTCCTTGTACACGTGGCCGGTTTCGGGATAGATGATGCTCTGGACGGACTCAGGTTTGCCGTAGAGCTTGCAGAATCCGGCGAGGATCTGTTCGAGCTTCTTCATGCCCTCAGGGGGCGAGCCCGCGGGGCCTTTGCCTTTTCGTTCGCCATTGAAGTAGTTGTCAATCCCCAGGACTACTTAGCCCTGTTTGACGAGCAATTCAGCTACATCCTGGGAAGACGGCTCGCAGCCGAACATATTGTCCTTGCTGCTGGAGTGGCCGTGCATTGTGAGAATGGCGGGGTGCCGGGGACGAGCGAGTCGACGTCATTGTGGACCTCGCACTTTTCGATGCGCCATCCCGGTTTCCGGTCAACGCCGGCGATCTTCACGGCGGGCGGGGAATGCCGAGGCGGCAGTTCGCCGAGGGAGTCGAGGACGATCCCCTTGATGCGGGGGCGCTGGCTCCTCCAATGATTGAGCGTCGACGGAATGGCCAGTTTCCCGATGGGGTGGTTGCGAAAGCGTTCAGGGACGCCTTCCCACGGGGTCTGAAGCGGCTCCGGTGCGGACTGGGCGAACCCCATGCGCCCAATTAGAGCCAGAACGAGGAGCTAAGTTCGCATAGTATGGAGCATAGACCCCGGGGCCGCACAGCGTGACCGAGGTCTAGGGTGTTCCCGGATCCCGCACTGAGGGGAACTCCCGGGAGCCGCTGGTCGTAGGATGTTATAGGAGTTGATCATGTCCACACATGTCCGCGTCCTGGCATGGCTGAACATTGCCATGGGGTTCCTCGGGGTCGGCTTGGCCTTGCTGGTCTTCGCGGGCGGCGCGATTCTGCCGGCGATCATTCAGGCAGTTGCCCCGGATGAGGCCGATATTCCGCTGGCCATCGTGCAGCTTATCGTCACAGTCGTGACAGGCGTGATCCTGACCTTAAGCCTGCCCTGTCTTGTGCTGGGCTTCGGGCTATACAATTTCAGGCCGTGGGCGCGTGTGCTTGGGCTGGTTCTCGCGGCTCTCAACCTGCTGAACGTGCCGTTGGGGACGGCGCTGTCGCTCTACGCGTTCTGGGTGTTGCTGAAGCCGGAGAGCGAGGCGCTATTCAAAACGCAGGGCGCGGCAGCCTAGACCGTCAAGCCGGGTTGAGGGCGTCATGGTTTGCCGAGCGTCGCTCTGAGCCACTCGACCATCTTGTCCTTGTAGGCCTGCCAGGCGGGGTTTTTCTCCCAAGCCCCAATGCCGTGCGGCGCTCCTTCGACCGTGAAGACTTCGCACCTGTTGCCCGCGGCTTTGAGCTTGTCGCACATCAGGGGCGATTGGTCGTAAGGAACAGCGGAATCCTTGGTGCCGTGAATGAAGAGGAAGGGCGGCAAGCCTTTCTTGACGTAGCTGGCAGGGGAAGCTTCGCGGAGTTTGGCGAGACCAGCCTCGTCGAGTTTGTCGACGCCGAGAAACTGGCGCAGATTCCTGCCGATTTCGCCACGTTCGGATTCGCGCTTGACAAGGTCGTGAGGGCCGTAAAAGTCCACGACCGCGGCGACGCGGGTTTCCTTCGTGGGCCGCACGCCGGCCATGGCGACGAGGTGCCCGCCTGCTGACTCGCCCATGAGGGCGATCCGCTTGGGGTCGACCTTGTACTCCCTCGCATGCTGCTTCACCCATCGGACGGCGGCCTCGACGTCTTCGACAGCGGCCGGGAATTTGTGTTGGGGCGCCAGGCGATAGTTGATCGTGAACCAGGCGAAACCGGCCTCCGTGAGTACCGGAAGCAGCGGCTTTTCATAGCTGCGTTTGGAGCCATTTTCCCAGCCGCCGCCGTGGACGACGATGACAGCCGCGAAGGGGCCCTTTCCGCCGGGGATGGAGGCGTCCAGGGTGAGCGAAACGCCGCTGGGACGGGCGAATTCGATGTCGTTGCGCACCTCGGCGGCGGTGGTGGTCCAGCAGGCGAGGGAAAACAGCAGTGGTAACAGCATCATTGAGGAGAGTCTACACCGGCCGGGCGGATGCGGCAGAATCGGCATATGCGGATTCTTTTGCTGCTTGTCATGACATTGCCAGTGGCGGCTCAGAACCTGTACGAGGAGGATGTGGCGGCAAGCAAGGGGAACCGCGACGCGAATTGGCGGCAGCTCGATGCCTACGTCACGCGGCTCGAGTGGTCAGACCTGCGGGGCGCGCTGGCGAGGCAGATCGGGTTTCCTGCTCCGGGGCTTGCGCTGCGGGGCGCGCCGCGCGTCGAGAAGGCCGGCGAGGACGAACTTGGGACCTATCAGCGGCTGTGGATTCCAGTTGCCGAGGGCGTTGAGGCTCACGGTCTGCTGCTGCTCCCAAGGAATCGCAAGGGACGGGTCCCTCTGGTCGTGGCGCAGCACGGCGGAGGCGGCACGCCGGAACTGGCGCTATTCCGCGGCGGCGCGAACTATCACGACATGATTCGAGGCGCGATGCGCGAGGGGTACGCCGTTTGGGCGCCGCTCATGGTGATGTACCCGTATGTCGACCGGGATCACGGAACGGCGATTCCGGCGGATGTCAGGGAACGGCTGGAGGCGAGACTGCGTCTGTGCGGCACCACGCTGGTCGCTCTGGAACTCACCAAACTGAAGCTGTCGCTCGACTACCTGCTGAAGAGGCCGGAGTTCGACGGCGGCAAGGTGGCTTTTGTCGGGCTGTCTTACGGTGGCTTCGTTGCCGCATACGCGGCGGCGTTCGACCCCAGGATCAAGGCTGTCGTGGCGTCCTGCTCGCTGCGCGAATGGAAAGCCACTGACCCGGATGTTTGGCAGCCGACCGGCAGGCCCTTTTACCGGCCTTTCGAAGAAGTCTGGAGCCTCTCTGCTCCGCGGGCGGTTCAACTTCAAGTGGGCAGGAATGACAAGCTGATCCCGGTAGCGGGCGCCCGGGAGGTGGCGTCCAAGGTGCGCAAGCACTGGTCGGCGGCGCCGGACAGATTCGAGTTCCTGGAGTTCGAGGGCGGGCACGAGTGGCGGGGCGACATCGCCTGGAGATTCCTCAGGAAGCACCTGGACGCCGCCGGGAGATAGAATGCGGAGCGTTCCGGAGGTGAGGCGTGAGGGCATTCACAATCGCCGTGCTCGCGGCGGAATTGGCTCTGAGCGGCGCTGATCCGCTCGTGATCAGGACACCGATGGCGCCGCCCGAATGGGCGCTGCTCGAGAAGGAATTGCTTCGGGCGGGTTCGGCTGCCTGCGAGAGGTTCGCGGAGAAGTACGTCGATTCGCGCGGCTACCTGCTTCACACGCCGCGCTGGGGGACGCTCGACGGACCGGATGACGCCATCGAGACCTTCTGGAACTGGACGCTGCTGCACGCGCTGGGCGGGTCGGATTCGGTGCTGCGGCTCTATCAGAAGGCGCAGGAAGGCCACTGGCGGCAGTACGGCGAAATACGAACCAAGCTGACGAAACTGGCCGAGAACGGCGCGTATTACAAAGAGTTCATCACGCAGTCGGATTGGTTCCACACGGGCGAAGGCATGCGCGCGTTCTTCTTCATGGGGCTGTCGGAGCCGGAGAACGCGCTCTACATTGCGCGAATGAGAAGGTTCGCCGGGATGTACATGAACGAGGATCCGGAGGCGCCGAACTACGATCCGGAGAAGAAGATCATCCGCAGCATCTGGAACGGCAGCAAGGGTCCGATGCTCGGCAAGGCGACGGTCTACGACTGGGTGGGCGACCCCGTGCCGGGCAGCTTCCACCTGCTGCACAACCCGGCGAGGCGGTCCGAACTGCTCAGCATGGAGAAGTGGTATCCGCGAATGCTGGCTCATTGCGCGGAGTATCTCGACAGCGCGGGCGACAACTTCCTGAACCTCGCGGCGACGAATCTGCATTTAAACGCGTTCATGTTGACGGGAGAGGCGAAGTACAAAACCTGGCTGCTCGATTATGTGAATGCGTGGAAGCTGCGGGCGGAGGCGTGCGGCGGGAACATTCCGAGCAACGTCGGGCTGGATGGAAAACCGGGTGGAGAGCACAACGGGCAATGGTGGAAGGGCACGTACGGCTGGAACTTCACGATCTTCGACGGCGAACTCGAAAAGATCGCGCACAGGAACTACCTGACCGCCGGCGTGTGGCCGGGTTTTGGGAACGCGCTCCTCGTCAGCGGGGATCAAGGTTACGTGGCGGTGCTGCGGCGGCAGATGGACAACATCTTCGCGCAGAAGCGAATCGTGAACGGCAAGACGCTGATACCGAGGATGTACGGCGATCCGCGAGGCTACAAGTACAACGGTCCGCCGGAGTGGTATCAATTCGAGGAGAACATGCACGGTCCGCGGCTGGCGGAGATCTATCTTTGGTCGATGGACCGGAAGGACCTGGAGCGGGTTGAGAAAGAGCCGTGGATCGACTACCTGGAGGGCAAGGATCCCCAGTATCCGGTGAAAGCGCTGCGGAAGGATCTGGAAACGGTCCGCCGCAAGATGGAGTTGATCCGGAACGATCCTACTTCGCCGGACACGCGGCTTGCCGATTACCTGCTCGATCTGAACCCGGCAGCCACTGACGCGCTGACAAACCT
>JACADU010000476.1 GCA_013388415.1 Bryobacteraceae bacterium | reverse complement strand
CCGCAAAGGACGTCGAAAATGTACATCGGCTTCCACAGGGCGTCGAACACAGCCATATGGAAGGCGAACATCAAAGCGCCGGCCCAACGTCCAACAGGCGGCGCGCCCATCCGGCGCAGCACCAGCCACACCAGCACGATGTTGAACCCGTGGAGCAGGTGCAGAACGGCGATGTACGGGCCGATACGCAGCCCGGCTGCATCGCCCACGAGGCGATAGAACAGATGCCCCGAGGGCCGAAAGTTGGACACCGCGAACCGCGGTGTCGCAAACTCCTTGGCGAAGACCTCCGCCGAAATAGTCCTCGTGTTCACGAGGTTGTCCAGGTCGTCGTCGCTGAAATAGCCCTTGTAGGCCGCCCGGTGAGCGATCAACAGAAGAATCGCTACCACCGCCGCGGCAGCCGCCTGGGAATAACGCTGCATCAACAGCTATTGTTTCAGGGAATTCGGAAGTACAACAGCGAGACCGGCTTCCTTTCAGCATCGTAGCCGACCGCCAGCACAGCATTCGCCTTCGTGTTGATCCGCTGAACCTGTGCCGCCGGCTGAGCCTGCTGTCCCGGTTGCCCCGGCTGTCCCGGCTGCACGGGCTGTCCCGGCGTTGCCGCCGCCGGCGGCGGGCCGGCGAACGCGACGCCGCTCGGGTTCGGAACCATCTCCAGATCTCCCGTCACGAGATCGTAAACAAGGTACTGGCTCCCGCCCGCCCCATTGACGATCCCGCGCGCCAGCAACTTTCGCGTCGACGTGAATATGTCGAGGATCTGCACTTGCTCGAATCCTTCGGGCGTGGGCAGCAGACGCGCTTCTCCGCTCTCCAGATCAAACGCGACGATCCCGGCGTCGCCGACTCGCCGATTCTGTCCCAGCGCCATCACCATGTTCAGCGCAGGCGCCGGCCGCAGCGAGCCCACTCCAAAGCCAAGCACGCCGCTTGGCGAATCCAGCCGCAGCGACGACTCCGTCGCGCTGTCGAACAGGAAAATCGCATTCGCCAGCGCCGCCTGTGTCGGGTCGCTGTCCACTCCATACAGGAAATCGTTGATTTCGTTGGCCCCCACCGTGACGTTAAACTGGCCGTTTCCCGCCAGTTCAAACGCCCGCATCGACGGATTCGCCCCCAGGCTCATCTCCAGGAATCCGCGCGCCGTGCAGGGTTGCCTGAACTGCGTCTCCAGGGTGCGCGAGCCGAAAAACGCGATCCTTCGCGTGAGCTCAAGATCGAACACGCGAACGTCCGCCGAACACGCCGCAAAAAACCAGCCTTCCGGCGTTGGCACAACCCGCGTCTGTCCCTCGGGACCAAACCCTGCCAAGGCGTGCTTCTGCCCGTCGGCGCTGATGCTCGCCACGTACAGAATACTTGTCGCAGCGTCGAGGTACGCCGTCACCGGCAGTCTGAGCGCCGGCTGCGCCGGCGTTTGGCCCGGGCGCGCCGGCGGAGCCGGCGCTGCCAGCGGCAACCAGCCCTCTACATAGTCGCGCGTCCCCGCCACCTGACCCTGAAAATCCACCACGGCAATCTTCGCCTTTGCCGGCTTCGTGTTGTTGTCCCCAACGACGACTGCCACTCCGCCCTGAACCTGAATCGCGGCAAGCACCTTCTTCACGCCGTCGCCCAGGTCCAGTTCGCCTGTTCGCAGCAGGTTCGCAGCAACGCCGCCGCCTGGATTCGGATTAATAGGCGGCGGCTCGGCGTCTTCAACGCCTCCAGTCTCAGGATCGATCTTCAGAATCTGGCCAGTCGCCACTGCCACCGCCCGCAGATCGCCGTCCCCGCCCACATTCAGATTGTTCACCGGAAACGGAAGTTCGAGGTCCTTCGAGCCGTTCAGCGACGGATGCCATAGTCTCAGCTTCGTGTAGGCCGGCAATTGTCCGGATGTGTCTGCCGGCCCAATGAAACTTGCCATTGCCGGAGAATTCGGGAACTGTTGGACCGGGCTTAGCGCCGCGCGGTTCGATGCCGTCAGGCAGTCCTCCTCCCTCTTCATCGAACCGCGCCGCACGTCGAAGCTCCAAACCGGATAGCAGCCGTCATCGCCTCTGGGCCCGATCAACGCGCCCATCCCTCCGCGCAGATCCGACCCCTGAAGGACTCGTAATTCGGCCAGTTCGCCCGGCAAAGGCAAGGACGCAACCTGCGTCTTCCTGATCGTATTCGCCGGAAGCTGCGGAGCGGCGTTGCCCTGCGCCACAACCTGCAACAAGTCCCCTGCCTCCGATTCCTTGGGCAATTCTCCTTGGATGGCGAACTCCCCCGGCATCTTTTCGGAGGCCTTCACCTCCGCCTCCACCGGCAGACCATCCGCGAACACCAGAACCGTCTGCACCGCCTTGGCCTGTGCTTCCGCTGGCATTCCACTCGTCTGTGCCGGTTCGGTGACGCCCAACCCGGTCGCCCTCAAATCCAGCGAAGTTCCTTGAACGCCCCCCGCCGCGCCGAAGCCCGTCCCTTCCGCGCTGCGAATCGCCGGCGCTAGCGGCCGGATATTGAACCGGACCGCCCGGCTCGACTGCTCGCCCCTCCGCACCACCGCCACTGCCGCGCCCGGCGCTATGTCCCAGGGAACCTGACAGACAATGGCATCCGGAGACGCGCTGACAATCGGCGCCGGCTGGTTGTTGATCAGAACCTGCGTCGCCGGATTCCCCACCTCGGTTGGCAGCGGAAAGGTCTTCGGCGTGACCGGCTCAATCGGACCCAGGTTTAGGCCGCTCAAGCGCAAGTGCGAGCCCGGGCTCACCACGGTCGGCGCCGGCTGTCTGCTGACATCGTTCTCTGCGCCTCGTGGATTCAGCACCGGCGGGGCGTCCATCTGCGCCATGAGCGCTGCCGGCACGGCCAGCAACGATAGGATTCGTTTGTACTTCATCGTCACTCGTGAAACCCCCGCCACGCCTCGAGGTTGCGCCTCCACGCGCATGACGTTCCTCCAGTAAGGGGGCGCTATACTTGAGTGTATTCCCGGTTGCCGCCCATGCAACCCTCCGCGGGCGCACTCGCCCCTCCTTCCCGGCTCGAACGGCTCGTGTCAGGCTATTCTCTCCTGGCCCTGCTCAGCCTCGGCCATACGTTCATCGACCTTTACAGCGGCGCTCTTGGCGTCCTCCAGCCCTTCCTCATCAGGAAACTGGAGCTCTCGCTGACTCAGGCGGGCATCCTCGGCGGCGCCCTCATCCTCAGTTCCTCAGTCGCTCAGCCGCTCTACGGCTACCTGTCCGACCGGTTCCGGTCCCCACTGTTCACCACCCTTGCTCCCGCTGTCGCGGGGCTCTGCATCTGCTCGCTCGCTTGGGCGCCGGCGTATGGCTATGCGCTCCTGTGCGTCATTCTCGGCGGTGCCGGAGTCGCCGCGTTTCATCCGCAGGGCAGTTCCTGGGCCGCTGCCGGCGTTCGCCGGAATCGGGGCGGATCCATGGCCGTTTTCATCAGCGCCGGAACCCTCGGCATGGCCATGGCTCCAATCTTCTTCGAACGCTGGATTGCCGCCTTCGGCTTTGCCCGGCTTCCCTGGGCCGCAGCTATGGGCGTGGCTGTCAGCCTTCTTCTTTTCTTCACTGTCCGGGAGCCCGCCGGCCTGATGACCAAACAAACCCATTTTGACGCTAAGCTATTGATGGCTCAGTGGAAACCGCTTGCCATCCTCTATGTTGGCGTCTTCCTCCGCTCGGCGATTCAGGTCGTCTACGCCCAGTATCTTGTGCTTTACCTGAGCCGTGAACGCGGCTTCTCTGTGCGTGAAGCAGCCTACGGCGCGACCGCCTACCTGACCGCCGGAGCCCTCGGCGGCTTCCTCGGCGGGCACCTCTCGGACCGCTTTGGCGCCAGGCGCGTCATCTT
>JACADU010000485.1 GCA_013388415.1 Bryobacteraceae bacterium | reverse complement strand
CGCTGCGATCGTAAGACGCCGGCTCGATTGTTCCGATGTCGCTGGCGCGAGTGGGGAGAACCATCGAAGGCTGCCCCCTGGCAACGGTCAAAAACAGTGCGATCAGCACGGCGACAATCGCACCCCGCCCGGAAACGAGCAATTGAGGGGATCTCTTGCATGTTCCTCCATCGCCGTGAGCAGCCTCATTCCCTGCACTGCCGCCGCGGCATCTTCCTGCTTTCGGATCGAAAGCGCTCCCGGAATCGGTCGGCTGCTTCATGCTGTCTGCCAGCGTCCGGAAACGCTTCCATTGACTGAACAGATGCCCTGATTCCCTTGCATTGATATCCATATCCGTCATCCATGGCTCCCGCAAAAGGCCTCAGACGCGCACCCAGAGAGCCTGACCGCGCTGAGGATGTGGCAATGCTCTTCTGAAGCGAGGTGCGCTTCGAACGCTTCGGAAGATTCCCAGGCTTCAATCAAAACGACACCGGACTCTGGCGCCTGCTGCTCCAAGACGATGCAGTCTCTGCATCCCGGCTGAGCCAGTATGGCCCGCCGCACTGAACGAAGAATCAATACCGCCTCAAAACGGAGCCCTTCAGCCACTGGAATCCGCAAGATGCTGACGATCACGCCCGAAACAAGAGCACGGCGCGTGCCATGACTTCACCCGCGGCCGATGGGATGGCTTAACTTATTCAATCTTGGGCACGAATCATCAATTGGAGCTTGGACTAAGAATTCAACCGCCGACACGCGGCAGGTTGGCACACGAGATTCCGGGTTGGCATTTGATCTTTCGGTCGGAATCTACGGCGTTCGATGCTCTGCACTTCCACGTGCGAGAGAAACCAATCCGCCCCCGCATCCACACCGGTCTCCTCGGCAAGCTCGGTCCCAGAAGGCTTCAGCGGCGGCCTCCTTGGTGTCTAATCCGGCGCGCTGACCGACACCAAAAGAGGACTCAATGCTGAACGTGATTGCAGTATAGGAATCGAATAGAGGGATGGCGGTGAGGGTGGGATTCGAACCCACGGATACCTTACGGCATCAACGGTTTTCGAGACCGCCCGATTCAACCACTCTCGCACCTCACCGGGCCATTCCCAGGGTATCGAACGCCCCTGGTTTCCGCAACGGTCCGGCGGTTCGTCTCAACGGGCTGCCGCCTGTTCAAGCAGCTTGGCGGCGTGCTTCAACGCCTCCTCGCTCAGTTTCTGGCCCGAAAGCATCCGGCCGATTTCGCGAATCCGGGCATCGCGGCCCAATTCGGCGACATCCGCCACCGTCCGCCCTTCCGACTCACGCTTGCTGACCACGTAGTGGTGGTCGGCGAAACTGGCGATTTGAGCCAGGTGCGTCACACAGAGCACCTGATTGCCGCCCGCCAGTTGCTTCAGACGCCGTCCAATGGTCTCAGCCGCCGCGCCTCCGACGCCGGCGTCCACTTCGTCAAACACCAGTGTGCGCGGAATGCCCGCCGCCCGCGACGCGATGCAGGTTTTGATGGCCAGCGCAATCCTGGAAAGCTCGCCCCCGCTGGCCACCTTTTCCAGAGGCCGCGCCTCCTCGCCAAGATTGGCTGAAACCTGGAACTGCACGGAATCCATGCCCTGCTCGGACGGGGGCGACGGCTCCACCCGCGCAATAAAACGGGCGCCCTTCATGGCCAAAGCGGCGAGTTCGGCTTCCACTTGTCGTTCCAGCTTCCTGGCGCATTTCTGGCGAAGCGCGCTCAACTCGCCGGCCACCCTGCGGTATTCCATCTCCAGCGCCGCGATCCGCGCTCCCAATTCCGCCCGCCGTTCTCCGGCTGTCTCCACCGCGGCCAATTGCGACGAAACCTGATCGAGGAAACGCAGAACCTCCTCGATGGTCGTCCCATATTTGCGCTTCAGGCGCTCGATGCTCGCCAGCCTCGTCTCCACCTGCTCCAGCCTCGCCGGATCCGCCTCCAGACGGGCCAGGTAGTGACTCAACTCGCGCGCCGCTTCTTGCACGGCGATCTGCGCCGGGCGCAGCAGGTCCGCCATGCTCCGGGCGCTCTCGTCGATCCGGGCCAGTTCCTCGGCGCGCTTCAGCGCCACGCCGAGCAGCGATACCGCGGAAGTTTCGCCTTCACTCAACGCCTCGGCCGCAATGGCCGCGCTCTCGCTGAGGCGGGCGACGTTCTTCAGAACCCGGCGTTCATTCTCCAGTTGCGCGTCCTCTCCCGGAACCAGGCCCAGCGCCTCGATCTCCCTCCTCTGCATGTTCCACAGATCGGCCATCCGAAGCTTCTCCTGCTCGGCGCGGTCCAGTTCCGCCAGTTCGCCCAGCGCGGACCGCCACTCGCCCCACGCCGCCGCCACCTTCGCGGCCAGAACTTCCGCCCCGGCGGCTTCGTCGAGCAGTTCACGCTGCGAGACGCTGTCGAAAAGCCGCTGCTGGTCGTGTTGGCCGTGGATGTCCCCCAGGAAAGGCGCAATCTCGCGCAAGAATGCCGCCGTCACGGGGCGGCTCGCGGCGAACGCGCGGCTCTTTCCGTTCGCCGTCACTTCGCGCTCGATCAACAGTTCGCCCTCTTCGGCTTCGATGCCCGCCTCCTCGAGCGCGCGTTTCAGGCGTCTGTCGTCAGGCAACTCGAAAATGCCGCTCACAAATGCCCGCGGCGCGCCGCTGCGGATCGTTTCCGCCGACGCGCGTCCGCCGAGCAGCAGGCCCAGCGCGTCCACAACGAGGCTCTTGCCGCTTCCGGTCTCGCCGGTCAGCACGTTGAAGCCGGCGTGGAGGCGCAGCCGGAGCCGCTCCACCACCGCCAGGTTCTCGACGACGAGTTCGACGAGCATGCCAACCACCGAGTATAAGTTGTCACGGCCGGCTCCCGCCGCCGGCTTTTCCGCCGCTCCCTGCGTCTGTACAAAAGCGAGGTTAATTGTTTGGGCTTACGGCCGGAGCGCCCCCGCCCTCCGCTATGATGAAGTTGAATCCCCCCCGGAGGCGTAACCATTTTGTCGTTGCTCGATTTCAGCGCATTTCTCCAACTCTCACTCTGGGAACTCGTCCTCCACGCGTCTCTGGTCTCCAAGCTCGTGCTGCTGCTGCTCTTGGTGGCCTCAGTGCTCAGTTGGACGGTGATCTTCGCCAAGTGGCGGCAGTTCAGCGGCGCCGAAGCCGCGAACAACTCGTTCCTGCGCGCCTTTCGCAGAGCGCCGAATCTTGACGCAGTGGCCGTTGTGAGCGAGCAGTTTCGCGGGGCGCCGCTGACCGGCGTGTTCGGACTCGGCTACGAGGAGGTCGCCCGGCAGGTCAAGGCGCGCGGTGAGGTCGGCAACAAGGTCGCGCTCGAGCGGACGCTGCAACTGGGCATCAGCGAGGAGATCACCCGGCTCGAGCGCAGCATGAGCGTCCTGGCGACCACCGCCACTGTCAGCCCGTTTGTCGGCCTGTTTGGTACCGTCCTCGGCATCATCGACGCATTTACCGGGCTGGGCGCGGCGGGCAGCGCCAGTCTGCGGGCCGTTGCGCCCGGCATCTCTGAAGCGTTGATCGCCACAGCCGCGGGACTCGCGGCGGCCATCCCTGCGGCGGTGGCCTACAACAGCTTTGGCCATACCATTCGCGAAATCGGCTCCCGCATGGATGATTTCTCCCTCGAGTTCCTCAACCTGACCGAGCGGGCGTTCGAGGAGTAAGCCATGGCCTTCTCCACCGGAAACGGAGGCGGATACTCGAAGCGGCGCCGGGGCAGCGGCGGCGCTCTGGCGGAGATCAACATCGTTCCGCTCGTGGACGTCGTTCTCGTCCTGCTGGTCATTTTCATGCTGACCGCGCATGTGATGGAGTTCGGCCTCGAAATCGAAGTGCCGAAGGTGCGGCAGGTGAAGGACAGCACGCAGGAGTTGCCGGTTGTCTCTATCAGCAAGAGTGGAGAGCTGTATCTCAATGAGCGCCAGGTGAACATCGCCCAAGTCGCGGCCGAGGTCCGCCGGCGATTCCCTGGCAATAAAGAGGTTTACCTTCGCTGCGACCGCGAGACGATCTACGATCCCATCGCGCAGGTGGTCAGCGCTCTCGGCGAAGCCGGACTCGGCGTCAAGCTCGTCACCCAACCCGATGACTCCCGAAAATAGGCTCTAGGGAAAGCTCATGCAGAGGCACGTGGACATCCTGGAAGGGCGCGACAGCCTGAAAGGCGCGTTCGCCGGGAGTCTGGGCCTGCATTGCGCGGTGTTCGGGGCCATCGCCTTCTTTACCCTCGTGCCAATCGGCAAACGAGAGCCCTGGGGCGACCCCAATGCCCTGGGCGGCGGCGCTTTTACCGTCACGCCAGTCCGCTCCATCCCGATCGAGGGCAGGACCGGGCCCGTGAACCGGCTCGCGCGCGACACGCGGTCGCAGATCCCCGAACCCGTGAAGCCCGAAACGAAAAAGGCCGGCAAGCGGGAAGATCCCGACGCCGTTGCCCTCAAGTCCAAGCGGTCTCAAGCGAAGGACCGCGCCGAGCGCCGTCCTTTGGTCCGCACCGACAAGCGCGATTACGACGAGAATCAATTGACGAGCCGCGTGGGCCAGGCTGCCGTTTCCCCGCTCTTCTCCGCCACGCCGGGCAGCGGCGGCGTCGGCGTCGGCGCCGGCGCGCCCTTCGGCGCCAGATTCGGCGCCTATGCCAAGCTGCTCAGCGACCGCGTCGCTCAAAAGTGGCGGACCGACTCGGTCGACCCCCGCATCCGCACTCTGCCCGCCGCCATCGTCACTTTTGAGATCCTGCGCGACGGGCAAATCCGCAACGTCCGCGTCGTTCAGTCCAGCGGCAACGTCCTGCTGGACAACTCGGCGCAACGCGCCATCTTCGAGGCGGCGCCTTTCCCGCCTCTGCCGGCCACCTACGAGGGCAACTCGGCGGTGATTGAGTTCTGGTTCCAATTGAAACGATGAAACTGAAACACTGCAAATTGACCGCGCTCTGTTCCGTGGCCGCCTTGGGCGTAATGGCCTTCAGTCAGGCGCCCCAGCAAAGCGACCTCATTGTGAAGCTTACCGGCGGAACCAGGCGCGTGATCGCGCTTCCGGATTTCCGGGCGGGCGGTGGCGCGGCGGCGTTCGCCGACCTGTTCAACAGGACCGTCTTCGAAGACATCGAGCGTTCAGGGCTCTTGACCATGGCCCCCAAGAGCTTCTATCCCCTCAGCCCTCCACAGCAGGAGTCCGACCTTCGCCCCTCCTCCAATTGCGGCGGGCGTTGCCTCTCCGATTGGTCAGCCGCCCCCGTCAACGCCAACTACCTCGCCTTCGGCTACGCCGCCGACCAGGGCGGCCAGTTCGTCGCCTTCGGCCATCTCTACAACACCGCCGTTGCCGACCTCGCCGGCGCCAAACTCATTCGCAAGCTCTACACCGCGCCACTCACCGACGAGGGAGCTCGCAAGGCGGCTCACGAGTACGCCGCGGATATCCTCGCCCAGTTCGGCGTGCCTTCTCTCGCCGGAACGAAGATCTACTTCATTTCGGACCGGACCGGCAACAAGGAAGTCTGGGCGATGGACTTCGATGGCTCCAACCAGCGCCAGATCACCAATTTCAGGTCGATCACGACAACGCCCGCCATTTCGCCGGACGGGCTCCGGCTTGCCTTTACCTCCTACGCCAAGGGGCAGCCGCAGATCATGCTCTGGTCGACGGAGACGAATCGAATGATCCCATTCCTGAATCCGCAGGCTTCGCTCAACGCCACGCCCAACTTTGCCCCCGACGGCTCCAAGATCTACTTCGCCTCTTCCCTTAATTCGGATACTCAGATCTACGCCGCGGACGTCAGCGGCGCCAACCTCAAGCGCATCTCCACGTCGAGAGCCATCGAGGTCGAGCCCAAGGTCAATCCCAAGACGGGAAGCGACATCGTCTTCGTCTCGGGGCGAAGCGGACCCCAGCAAATATATAGAATGAATTTGGACGGTGCAGGAGTCGAGCGCCTGACGACCGGTGAAGGCGAGGCGGCAAACCCATCCTGGCACCCCGATGGCCAGCACATCGTCTTCAAATGGACACGCGGATTCGCACCCGGCAACTGGAATATATTTGTGATGGATGTTGCATCACGGGAGACAGTCCAGTTGACCTTCGGAGCGGGCCGCAACGAAAACCCGGTCTGGGCGCCCGACGGCCGTCATATCGCCTTTGCTTCGAACCGCAACGGAAGGTTTCAGATCTATACGATGCTGGCCGACGGCACCGGATTGAAGCAGTTGACGAACTCAGGAAACAACACAATGCCTGTTTGGAGCAAGTAGTCCACGCTGGACCGCCACTCCCAGTAGCATCGACCGCGCAGGAGATCTAACGCCAGCAATGAAGAATCGCCATCTAGCACTCATCACCCTCGGAACCGTGCTGTTCCTCGGAGCGGCAGGTTGCAAGAAGAAAACGCCCGTCAGCCCGCCGCCGCCCCCCACGCCGCCGCCGGCGGCGACCAAGGCAGAGGGCGGTCCCGCCGCGGTCATCAACACCTTTACCGCGGAACCTTCGACGATCGTTCGCGGTGAATCCTCAACTCTGAGGTGGAATGTTTCCAACGCCACCGAAGTCACCATCGACAACGGCATCGGCAGGGTCTCCACCACCGGCACTCGCCAGGTCTCTCCCACGGCCAACACCACCTACCGGCTGACGGCCAAGGGACCGGGCGGGGACGCCATTTCCGCGGTGACTGTCGCCGTCACCACTCCGCCGCCGGCCCCGCCGCCGCCGCCGAAGGCCAAGATGTCCCTCTCGGAGCGCATGGCCAGGGACGTCCAGGACATCTACTTCGACTACGACAAGAGCGAGATTCGAGAGGATGCCCGCGCTACGCTACAGCGCAACGCCGACGCCATCAAGGCGATCCTCAACGACTTCCCTTCGGCGGTGATCACCGTTGAGGGTCACTGTGACGAGCGAGGCTCGGCTGAGTATAACCTCGGCCTGGGCGACCGCCGCGCAACAAGCGCGCGCGAATTCCTCGTTCAGATCGGCGTCCCCGCGGAACGTCTCAAACCAGTCAGCTACGGCAAGGAACGGCCGACCTGTACGGAAGCCACCGAATCCTGCTGGCAGAAGAACCGCCGCGCACACTTCGCTGGCGTGGAATGACCGATTTGTCCTGGTTCAGCGCGCGGCTGGCCTCAAGGG
>JACADU010000252.1 GCA_013388415.1 Bryobacteraceae bacterium | reverse complement strand
TCGAGACCCCGCCCGCCCCGCCTCCCTTGGTTGCATACACGGCCAGTTCTCCCGGCAGTGGATTCGGGTTCGCGTAAACCCCAAGGACCGTCTCGGGAACGAATCGGAAGGCCAAGGGCAGGCGGAACTGATTGAGCGGGGTCTGAAACCGGGAACTCGAGATGATCACCAGATTCTTGCCGCGAAGGTCCGAAGGCCCAAGATAGTGCGAGTTCGAGATCTGAACCTTCACGCCTCGCCGCTCCAGGAACCGTCCCACTTCATAGGTGCCCACCGACTCTCCAATCCCCGTATAGACATCGTCATGTGGGCGCAGCATCTGCTTCATCGCCTTCCCCACGCGCTCAATCCCGCTGTTCAGTTCCTGCCCGGGCTCGTTGACGAGCACGTCGCGGACGTACAGACCATTGCCAACATAGAAAAGCGGCACGCCGAAGCTGACGATTGCCGGCGACCCCGATTCCACCAGTGGCGACCAAAGCGCCGGCGTCGGCGCTCTCGCCTCCCGTCCCCTTCCGGAGGCTGTGTACAGCGCAATGGCAACCAGCGCCGTGACGCCCACCCCCGCCAGAAAGGCCGGCCAAACCCTCCGGCGCGCCGCAACGGGCACAACCTCGGTTTCCCGGGCCTGAATCGGTGCTTCCTTGGGTGGCTGATGAACAAAGACCGGCACGTAGCTGCCCTTGTGAATTTCTATCCGGAACGGCGCCGTCCCCGGATCCTCCTCATACAGCACTGCGAGCTTCTTGCGAAGCTGGCTGAACTGCACGCGGACGATCGAGTCCGTCCTCGGGTCATAGTCCGCATGCCTGTGCAGAACGTTGACTCCGAGATTGTATTCCTTTAATCCAGACTCCCGCCCCTCCAGCGTCTCCGTCACAATGTAGGTCAGCAACGCCCTCAGATGGTGCGATTCCCTGAACCAGCGGGATTCCACGATCCTGACCAACTCGGCCAGGATCGCTTCTCGCGTCGGGGCAAGCGAATCACGCCCGGTTTTCATGTTGTTGACAATACTGATTCTTAACCGTTAATCGACTCCATTGTATCCCCGGACGCGGAGGAATGTGGGGATAGAATACAGCCCAGGAGAGTCTCGCCATGTCGAAGAGAAGCATGCTTCTGTCTTTAGGGCTGGCAGTGTGCGCCAGCCTTGGGATGTGGGCGCAGTCACCGCTGGGGACCATCACCGGAACCGTCATGGATAGCTCAGGCTCCCGCGTGCCGGGAGTTGAGATCACAGCCACCCAAATCGGCACAAACCTTACTTTCAGGGCGAGATCGTCCGAAGATGGCACCTACGTCGTCCCGAATCTGCCCGTTGGAAGGTACTCGCTCGATGCCGTCTCGCAGGGCTTCAAGACCTTCAAGCGAAGCGATCTTGTTCTCGAAGTCTCCCAGCGGCTTCGTGTCGACATCACACTCGAGCTCGGCGCAATCACTGAATCAGTGACTGTCTCCGGCGAGCCGCCGCGAGTCCAGACCGAGGAATCCTCTCTGGGCACCAGCGTCGAGCGCCAGAGGATTGAGCAGTTGCCGATGAACGGGCGCAACGTCTTCAGCCTGGCGAGGCTGGTCGCCGGCGTTCAGCCGCGCAACTATTACGACCAGGGCTTCGCCGATGCGGGCAACCAGGGGTTCTCGCAAATCCGGTTCAATGGCGGACCGGTTTATGGCAACCAGATCTTCCTGGATGGAGGCGCGAACACGGCGCCGGTGCACGGCGAGGTCTCCGTGGTGCCAATGGCTGACGCCGTGGAGGAGTTTCGCGTCGAAACCAACGCGCTCAAAGCCGAGCATGGCCAGAACAACGGAGGCGTGATCAACGTGGTTTCGAAGTCGGGAACCAACGACTACCACGGGACGCTGTACGAGTTCTTCCGCAATGACGCTCTCGACGCGCGGAACGCTTTCGTCACCCAACCGGACAGTTCCGGGCGGTTGAAGCCGGTTCTGCGCTACAACCAGTTCGGAGGCACCCTCGGCGGTCCGGTCCAGATCCCGAAACTTTACGACGGCAAGAACCGGACCTTCTTCTTCTTCGGTTACGAGCAGTATCGCTACCGCAACGCAGCCATCCGCCGCGGCACCGTGCCAACGCCGCAGGAGCGCGCGGGCGATTTCTCGAACACGCGGGACGGCACGGGGGCGCTGATACCCATCTACGACCCAAGCACCACCCGGGCCAATCCCGCCGGCTCCGGCTTTGTCCGCGACCTCATGCCTGGCAACGTGGTGCCGAAGGCGCGTTTGGACCCGCTCTCGCTGCGCGTTCAAGAATACATGCCGTTGCCCAATCAGACGCCGAACAACCCGTATACCAACGCCCAGAACTTTCTCTCGCTGGCGACGTCCGGCTTGACGCAGAGCACCACGAGCGCCCGGATCGATCACCGCTTCTCAGACAAAGATTCCGTGTTCGGCCGCTACTCCATCACCAAGAACAGCCGCGACGGGCAGGGTTGGGGCATGGGCGTTGCCGACTCGGATACGTTCGCGCGGCAGGACCAGCGGGACAACTGGAACGGCATCGTCACCTGGACGCGGACCATCAGCCCCAGCCTGATCAACGAAATGAAGGGGAACGTAACGAGGCAGAACCTGATCTTCGTTCACCCGAGCTTCGGCGGGAATTGGCCGGAGAAGTTGGGCTTTCCCTCGATCATTCCGCAGACGATGTTTCCCGGAGTCAGCATCAGTGGCATGGTCACCGTCGGCAAGACCGACCAGACTTCTGCCTCCGGCGTGCGCGCCCAACATACCGTTCAGTTTGCCGACAGCGTGAGCTGGGTGCGAGGTAAACACCAGATCAAAATGGGCGTTGACCAGCGCTGGGTCCGCCTGAACTGGGTCAGCTATGGCCGCCCCTCCGGCTGGTTCGACTTTAACGCCTCGCTGACCGGTAACCCGCAACGCCCCGCCGGGACCGGATTCGGCCAGGCGTCGTTCCTGCTGGGCGAAGTCGGCGGCGGTGAACTGCGCGTCCGGCCGTTCTTCTCGTTCCATTCCTGGAATACCGGCGCCTACGTGCAGGACGACTACAAAGTCACGCCGCGATTCACCCTGAATCTGGGAATGCGCTACGACATCGCCTCCGCTCCCGTCGAGCGGTGGGACCGGCATTCGAACTTCGATCCGTTCATTGTCAACTCGGTGACCGGCATGATGGGTGCGCTGACCTACGCCGGCTCCACAGCGCCGCGTTCGTTCGTCGACCGGGACAGCAATAATGTGAGCCCTCGCTTCGGGTTCGCCTACGATCTGACCGGGGACGGCAAGATGGCCATCCGAGGTGGCTACGGAATCATTTACATGTACACGGACAGCGGAGACACCAACGGCGACAACTCCAACGCGCTGGGCCACGAAGCGATCACTCCGTTTGTCGCGCCGACGGGCGGTCCATACAAGGCCTTCCAGTTCAGCGTGGGCCCGCCGCAGATCATTCAGCCCGCCGGGGCCAATGGTGGTCCGGCGGCTTACCGGGGTCAGGCGATGCGTTATCAGGACCGCAACGCGCCAACGCCCTACCTTCAGCAGTGGAATCTCACTCTCCAGCGGGAGTTGATCCGAGGCTGGGTGGCGTCGGCCAGCTATGCCGGCAACAAAGGGACCAAGCTATTTGGCGCGAACTACAACCTGAATCAGCTCGACCCAGCCTACTGGTCGCTGCAACTCTCGCTCCAGGACCAGGTGCCCAATCCATTCTTTGGGCAGATCACATCCGGCGCTGTCGCCGGCCGCACAGTGTCCCGGTCGCAGTTGCTGCTGCCCTATCCGGACTACGGCAGCATCAGCCTGATGAACTCTCACGGTTCGTCGAGCAGCTATCACTCCCTGCAAATCACCATAGAGAAGCGCTATTCGCAGGGTTTGAGCCTGCTGTTCTCCTTCACCGGAGGCAAGCTCATCAACGACGCGTTCTCCGATGCCGGCTCTAACGGAGGCGCGGGCGATTTCCGGCTCGGCCGGTTTAACCGGCGGCTGGACCGCGCTCTTGACATCAACGACGTCGCGCGCCGCATGGTCATCAGCGGTGTTTACGAATTGCCTTTCGGCAAAGGCAAAAGGTTCGGCGCCAATGTGAACGGCTTCACGAACCAGATCATCGGCGGGTGGCAGGTGAACACAATGACCACCATTCAAAGCGGTTACCCGCTTCAGGTTCGCGGCGCCAATAACTTCACCGGCATCAACTGGCCGAACGTGACCGGCGATCCCTACCTGTCCTCGGATGAGCGGTCGATCGACCGCTGGTTCAACACCTCCGTCTTCCAGAATCCGCCTGATTGGACTCTGGGCAACGTTGGCCGCACCCTGCCGAACGTTCGCGCGCCGGGTATTTTCGACATCGCATTCTCGGCGTTCAAGACCTTCCGAATTCGGGAGCGGGCCCGGCTTGACTTCCGCACGGAGATGTTCAACGCGCTCAACTGGGTGAACTACAACGCCCCGAACGTCTCGTTCTCGCCGAACCGGCAGGGCGTGAACACCAACCCGAACTTCGGAAGGATTCTCAGCGCGGGCGATGCGCGCCGGATCCAACTCGGCCTCCGGTTGGAGTTTTAGGTGCTCAGAATCCTTCTTTCCGTCGTAGCGCTTTCGGCCGCCGCCGCGGCGCAGCAAAGCTATGACCTCGTTGTCTACGGCGGCACGGCGGGCGGCGTCATGACCGCTGTCGCAGGCGCGAGGCACGGGCTGAAGACGGTGCTTCTCGAGCCCGGCAATCACGTCGGCGGCATGGTCTCCGGCGGGCTGTCGGGAACCGATGTCGGCAAGAGCGAAGTCATCGGCGGAATGGCGCTGGAGTTCTACTGGCGCGCGGGCCGGCATTATCAGCTTGAACGGCATCTTCAGCAACTCGCGTGGATGCCTGAACCCGGCGTCGCCGAGATGATCATGCGTCAGATGCTGGCTGGCGCGAACGTGACGGTTCTCTACAAACACCGGCTTCTCGAGAAAAAAGGCGTTGTCAAACAAGGCGCGCGGATCGCCGAAGTCGTCATGGAGAACGGCGCGCGGTTTGCAGGCAAGGTGTTCGCCGATTGCAGTTATGAAGGCGACCTCATGGCTCAAGCCGGCGTCAGCTACACTTTCGGCCGCGAGGGCGTCTCGCAGTATGGCGAGTCGCTCGCCGGTGTGCGCGCCCACACCGCCAGTCATCAGTTCGCCGTCGACATCCCGGCCAGAGACGAAAACGGGCGCCTGCTGCCCGAAATCTCCCCGGAGCCGCGCGGCGAGCCGGGCTCGGCGGACAAGCGGATTCAGGCCTACAATTTCCGCGTGATCGCCACCAATGTCCCCGAAAACCGACTGCCTTGGCCGAAACCCGACGGCTATGACCCCAAGCGCTACGAGCTGCTGGCCCGCTACCTCACCGCGATGACGAAATACATGGGACGGCCTCTCACCTTCAACGAAGTGAGCCTGTTCCGCGTCATCCCGAACGGCAAAGCGGACATCAACAACCGCGGCGCCTTCTCTTCCGACTACATCGGCAAGAACTACAGCTACCCTGACGGCTCCTACGCCGAGCGCGCCAGAATTTGGAAGGAGCACATCGACTACCAGCAGGGCTTCTACTATTTCCTCGCCAACGATCCACGGGTCCCACGGGAACTCCAGGACGAAGTGCGCCAATGGGGCTTGGCCAAAGACGAGTTCACCGACACCAACCACTGGCCGAACCAGCTTTATGTCCGCGAGGCGCGCCGGATGGTCGGCGATTTCGTCGCCACGCAGAAAGATCTCCAAACCGACCGCACTAAGCCCGACGTTATCGGAATGGGCAGCTATAACTCTGACTCCCACAACGTCCAGCGTCACGTCACCGAGACCGGCATCGTGCTCAACGAAGGCGACGTGCAAGTGCCGGTGCAGCCTTATCAGATCCCCTACCGCCTGCTGCTGCCCAAGCGGACCGAGGCCGAGAATCTGACAGTGCCCGTGTGCTTCTCGGCCAGCCACATCGCCTATTCCAGCCTGCGGATGGAGCCGCAGTACATGATCCTCGGCCACGCCGCCGGCGTTGCTTCCGCTTTAGCCGTTCAAAAGGGCTTGGCCGTCCAGTCAGTCCCGGTCGCCGAACTTCAGCGGATCCTGCTCAGCGAGGGCGCTATCTTCGAGCAGGGTGTCGAAATCCAGAT
>JACADU010000460.1 GCA_013388415.1 Bryobacteraceae bacterium | reverse complement strand
TACCGCAAGGCGCTGCCGCTCGACCAGGCCATCGGCGTCGTCGTCCAGGAAGCCGGCAAGAGCTTCGATCCGCGAATCGTGGAAGTGCTCGCCCGGCGCTATGTCGAACTCGAGCGAATGGCCCAGTTGGAGACCATCGCGCCGCTCAAGCTGAGCCGCGAACTGCCTTCGGTGAACGAGTCGGCGCCGCTGGCCGGTTACGAGGGCGCCGGCGCGGCAAAGCCCGCCAGGACGGCGGCGTCCTCGCAACAGGACGCCCCCGAGTTCCTGGGCAAGATCGCCGCCGCGCGGCAGGAGGCTCACGCGCTGTTCGAACTGGCTCAGAGTCTCGGCAATTCCCTCAGCCTCGACGAGACGCTTTCGGTGCTCTCGGTCAGGCTGAAGCGCGTCGTCCCCTACGACGCCATGGCGGTCTACCTGAAGCGGGATCACAAGCTGCTGCCCGAGTTTGTCAGCGGCGACAACTTCCGCCTCTTCGCTTCGCTGGAGATTCCCATGGGCCAGGGGCTCTCCGGCTGGGTCGCCGAAAACGGCAAACCGATCATCAACGGCAACCCCTCGGTCGAGCCCGGCTATCTCAACGACCCGGCAAAGTTCTCCACTCTGCGCTCGGCCCTCGCCGTTCCGCTGGGCGGCGTCAACGGCGACGTCATCGGGGTCCTCGCGCTCTACCACGGCGAGCGCGACGTCTTCACGAAGGACCACCTGCGAATCCTTCTCGCCGTCAGCTCCAAACTCAGCCTGACGGTGGAGAACGCCGTCCGCTACCAGCAGGCCGAAGCCTCGGCCACCACCGACTTCCTCACCGGATTGCCCAACGCGCGCTCTCTCTTCCTGCACCTGGAGCGCGAGCTCGGGCGCGCCGCCGAACGCCATGCCTCGCTCGCCGTGATGGTCTGCGACATCGACAGCTTCAAGCAAATCAACGACGAGCACGGCCATCTGGAGGGCAACTCCGTTCTCAAGATCGTCGCCCGCAGCCTCACCACCGCCTGCCGCCAGGGCGACTACGTCGCCAGAATGGGCGGAGACGAATTCGTTGTCGTGCTGCCCGGCGTCGAGGCGGACATCGTTCCGCTGCGCATCGAACAACTGAAGAAGACCGTCGCCGACAGCGCCCGCGTCGAAACCGGCCTCACCATCTCGGTTTCCATCGGCGCCGCGCTCTACCCGCAGGACGGCAGCAGCGCCGAAAGCATCCTCGACGAAGCCGACCGGGCGATGTACAAAGCCAAGAGCGCCAGCCGCAAACGCGCCCCTGTCACGCCCGAAGAACCCGCCTGGAAACCCGTGCAGACGGCCATTCAGTAATCCCGGCTGTCCCCGGCAGGCTCTTTCCGCCGGTGCAGCCGCGCGCGGTAGAACAGCGCTCCCGAAGCCAGCGTCACCGCCGCCGCCGCCGAAATCACCGGCTGAAGCATCGCCCCGTAAACAATCAGCCACACCCCTGGCGCCACGAACAGCACCGGCATCAATGGCCAGGCAAAGCTGACCACGCCGATCTTCTGCCAGCCTTCCCTGCCCCGGAAGCGGAACAGGCTCGCCACCGCCAGCACCGCGAACAGGTTCAGCAGGTAGCCGATGTAAAGAATCAGGTTGCCGAAATCGACGCAGGTCATCAGCACGGCGCACGCCCCCTGGCAAAGAATCGCCGGGACCGGCGTCCGCCACTTCGGATGAATGCGGGCGGCGATCGGCGCGAAAGCGCCGTTCTTGGCCATCGCATAGTAGAGACGGGGGCCGATCGTCACCATCGCGTTCACCGTCGACATCAGCGAGACGGCGAGACACAGGCTCACCAGCCGCGCCCCTTCATCCCCAAACAGCGCTTTCGCCGTCAGCGAGCCCACCGCCGGTTCGTTCTTCATCCCTGACAGCGGCACGGCATAAATGAAGACGGCGTTCATCAGCAAATACAGCACCGCCACGACCACCGTGCCCAGCGCCAGCGCCAGCGGCAGCGTCCGCTCCGGCCTCTTCAACTCCTCGGCGACGTAAGTGGCTGCGTTCCAGCCGCTGTAGCCGACGTAGATCCAGAACAGGCTGATGGCGAATTGCGCGGCGATGGGCGTGGCCGTGGTCCGCTGCGTGGCCAGATCCAGGTGTGTCCAAGAACCCGCTCCAATCAACAACCCCAGCCCGATGAAGCCGATCATCACCAGCACCTTGACGGACGTCAGCGCGTTCTGAATGCGCGCGATGAACTCGACGCCGAACAGATTCAGGATGGTGAACGTGAGAATCATCGCCGACGCCGCGATCTGCGCCCCGCCGAACTGAAGCCCGTACTCCCCCTGCCCGATCCGCGCCCAGGCATTGTCCTGTTTCAGCGCCGGGAAAAAATAGCCGAGATAGTCGCTGAAGGCCAGCGCCGCGGCTGCAATCGGCGCGGAGAAGCCCGCGAAAAAACTCACCCAGCCGCTCATGAAGCCCCACGTCCGGCCGTATGCCTGCGTCAGGTAGACGTACTCTCCGCCCGAAGCCGGAAAGTTGATGCCCAGCTCCGAGTAACAGAACGCGCCGGCCAGCGCCAGCACCGCGCCCACCAGCCAGATGACCAGCACCAGCTTCGGATCGCCTAATTGCCCGGCCAGATAGCCGGTGGATGTGAAGATGCCCGTGCCGATCATGTTGGAGATCACCAGCGCAATCGCCGAATAAAGCCCCAACTGGCGGAGCAGAGCAGGATGGGTTGTCATGAGTCCCTTGAATTGTAACCAACAGGAGGCGTTATCATTTGTGGACATGGCCAGGCCAGAGGCGAGCAAAACGGCCGGAATCTCCAGCGGCGCTGTCGCCGCGGGGACCGGCAAGGGTTGGGACGAGTGGTTCCGCATCCTCGACGCCGAGGGCGCCGCCGCCCTGCCGCACAAGCAGATCGCCGGGCTTCTTCACTCGAAGCACAAACTGCCTGGCTGGTGGGCGCAGATGGTCGCCGTCGGCTACGAACAGGCCCGCGGTCTGCGTGCGGTCCATCAAAGACCGGACGGCTTCGCAGCGTCGTCGAGCAAAACCGTGCCGGTTCCAGTCTCTGAGCTGTACCGTCATTTCCACGACGCCCGGCTTCGCTCGAAGTGGCTGGGAAAAGCGAAGCTCACCGTCCGCAAGGCCACCGAAAACAGGTCGATGCGCGTCACCTGGGAGGACGGCGCCGGCGTCGACATCTACTTCTGGGCCAAAGGCGAGGCAAAGAGCTCGGTCCAACTCCAACACAACAAACTCCAGGACGAAGCCGATGTGCAGCGCCGCAAGGCATTCTGGAAAGAGGCGCTCGGGCGGCTGGGCGCGGCGCTTGCCGGATCGGTTCACTGATATACTGCCCCAATGGAAGGGCTGCCGGAGCGGGCTGCCACGCGTGTTCCACGACACCGGCGCGCGGTGCGGCTCACCCACTGGGTGAACGCGCTGGCCTTCGCCGCTCTGCTCATCAGCGGCGTCATGATCCTCACCGCGCACCCCCGTTTCTATTGGGGCGAAACCGGTTTCTTCGATACTCCCGCCGCGTTCGAGCTGCCCATGAAGCCCATCCTCGAAGACCTCTGGGTTCGCGCCTACGGGCGAAACGTCCATTTCCTCATGGCCTGGGCCGCGGTCCTCAACGGGCTCTTCTATGCCGCCTGGGGAATCCTCACCGGCCACTTCCGCTCGCGCTTCCTTCCGGCGCGCCGGGAACTCGCCTGGACCAGCGTCAAACAGGTCCTGATGACCCATCTCCGCTTTCACAACCCATCCAGCGCCTCCGGGTACAACCTGCTCCAAAAGCTCGCTTACGCCTTCGTGGTCTTCGCGCTGCTGCCCCTCCTGATCCTGAGCGGACTGACAATGTCGCCCGCCGTCACTGCCGCATTTCCGCAACTCTTCACGTTGTTCGGTGGCAGGCAGTCCGCCCGCACGATTCACTTTCTCCTCGGCGTGGCCCTTTCCGGCTTCGCCGCCGTCCACGTCTTCATGGTCTATTTGTCCGGTTTCCGGACAACCACCGCGCAAATGATTTGGGGCGAGCCTCGATCTCATAAGGAGGAATCGGAATGAAGCGGCATCTTTCGCGCCGGAGTCTCATCGCCGGCGCCGCCGGCATCGGCGGCGCTTCCCTGGCCGCAACCAACGCCTCCTGGCCCCCTGCCTGCCGCGGGGTTTTCGGCGTCAGCGACGCGCTCACTTACGCCGCTCACCGCGCACTGCTCTCACATCAGCCCCCCGCCCGCGAGTTCGGCCGCGAGATGATCACCC
>JACADU010000480.1 GCA_013388415.1 Bryobacteraceae bacterium | reverse complement strand
GTTCTCGAACTGCCCGTAGATCGAGAAATACAGCTCGCCGTCTTCGTCCTCGCCGAACGTCGAGATGAACTGGTTCTGGAGCCGTCCGATTTCCTGGCTCTCCCAGGAAGCGGCCCCGCGGCGGATGGCCCAAAACCGCCCGGAGGTGTAATCGGCGAGCAGGTACATTCCACGGCGGGAGAGGTACCGGTTGCCCCGATAGACATACCCTCCGGTGACAGAAGTGCCCAGGTTCCGGCCATATTCGAACACGGGCCGGACGAGACCCTCGGTCCGGCAGCCCGCAGCCACGCACAACGAGGCCTCCATCACCGCCCAGCCGTAGTTTTCGCCGCCGGGGCTCTCCGCCGGCTGGAAATTGACCTCCTCGAGCCGGTTCTGTCCGACGTCCGCGATCCAGAGATCCCCTGTCTCCCTGTCGAAGCTGTACCGCCAAGGGTTGCGCAGGCCCCAAGCCCAAATTTCGGGCCGGAAGCGCGCGTCGTTCACGAACGGGTTGGATTCGGGAACCCGGTAGGGCGCGACGCCGCTTTCCACATCGATTCGCAGCATCTTGCCCAGCAGCGCCCGGGGGTTCTGGCCGTTGCCCTGCGGATCATTGCCGCTGCCGCCGTCTCCGAGCCCAATGTAGAGGTATCCATCCCGCGGGCTGAAAGCGAGCCCGCCTCCGTTGTGATTGTCGAATGGCTGGTTGACAACCAGGATCCTCTCCTCGCTGGCAGGGTCGGCAACGTCGGGGTTGTCCCGCCGGACACGATACCGGGCGATGACGGAGCGCAGGTTGGGGGCGGAGGAACCCTCCGTGTAATTCACATAGAACCAGCCCTTGCTCGCGTAGCCGGGAGGGAACGCGAGGCCCAGAAGGCCGCGTTCGCCGCCTGAGACCACTTTGGAGCGGATATCCAGAAACGGCTGGGCGAGGACCTGCTTTCCCTTCAGGATGCGGATCCTGCCAGCCTGCTCCAAAACGAAGAGCCGGCCGCTCCCGTCACGCGGGCTTTGAATGTCGGTGACTTCGGTGAAGCCCCCCGCAACTTCGACAAACCGCAGCTTCGGCCATTCCTGCGCCCAGGCACTAGACGCGGCAATCGCAAGAATCCACATCAGCTTCATTGGCTGCATCCCCTATTGGATAGACTACCGTGCAGGATGATTCGCTTACTTCTCGCCTTCGTTCTTGCCGCTGCCGTTCTGCCCGCGCAGGGAAGCCGCTGGACCGCGGAAATGGCGCAAGCCTGGTACGCCCGCCAGCCGTGGCTGGTGGGAGCCAACTTCCTCCCATCCACGGCAGGCAATCAGCTCGAAATGTTCCAGGCTGCCACATGGGACCCCAAGACGATCGACAGGGAACTGGGCTGGGCGGCTTCGCTCGGCATGAACACGCTGCGCGTCTATCTTCACGACCTGCTTTGGAAGCAGGACAGCGCCGGGTTCCTCAAGCGCCTCGGCGAGTTTCTCGGCATCTGCAAGAAGCACGGAATCCGCCCCGTGCTGGTGTTCTTCGATTCCTGCTGGGATCCCAATCCGAAACCCGGGCCCCAGCGCCAGCCCACGCCGGGTGTTCATAATTCCGTTTGGGTGCAGAGCCCCGGAGCGGCGATGCTGGCTGATGACAAAGCCATCCCCCATCTCCGCGAGTATGTCATCGGCACGATCGGCTCGTTCCGCAGCGACGAGCGCATTCTCGCCTGGGACCTTTGGAACGAGCCCGACAACACGAACGACTCCAGCTACGGCAAGATCGAACTGAAGAACAAAAAGGAACGTGTCGCAAAGCTGCTGCCGATGGTCTTTCAGTGGGCCAGGAGCGCCAAGCCCGCTCAGCCGCTCACTTCCGGCGTCTGGGTGGGACCGGACTGGTCCGACAACTCCAAACTCAGCGCGATCCAGCGCACCCAACTGAACGAGTCCGACATCATCAGCTTCCACAACTACGAGAACGCCCAGAGCTTCCAGAAGCGCCTCGCCGAGTTGAAGAAGTACAACCGCCCGCTGCTGTGCACCGAGTACATGGCGCGCGGCGCGGGCAGCACGTTCGAAGCGATCCTGCCCATCGCGAAGCAAAACAAGGTCGCCGCGATCAATTGGGGGCTGGTCAAGGGCAAGTCGCAGACTCACATCCCGTGGGACTCATGGCAGCAGCCATACGTCAACCGCGAGCCGAATCCGTGGCACCACGACATCTTTCTGCCGGACGGCAAGCCCTACCGGCAGCCGGAGGTGGACTTCATCCGGAAGATGACGGGCAAGGCCAGATAGCGCCGCTTTACTTGATTTCGGGCGACTTTTCGTTCGCCGGCTCCTCCGACCAGTTCTGGCGGATAATCAGCGTCTGGTCGGAGTAAAACGTGCGCCGGCCCGTGGTATTAAAAGTCTTGGGGTTGGCGTGAATCGCGTAGCCTTCTTTCGTTCCGACGCAGGTGAAAACGTAGCCTGTCTTTTCTCCCTCGGCGAGATCGCCCGGGATCAGATCGGCTGCGGCGGGTCCGGCTGCGCCGTCTTTCGGCGGTCCAAGCTGAGCGAGGTTCTCCGCGAACTTGCCGAATTGGGAGAAATATTGCGTCTGCGCCGTGTGAATCGTATTGATCTGGCGGATCGCGTTCATCTCCTGCGCGTGCATGCGGGTCTTGCCCATGTTCGGCAAACCCACCGCAAGCAGGATAAGGACGATCGCGACGACGATCAGCAGCTCGATCAAAGTGAAGCCGAGCCGCCGGCGGTTGATTCGTTTGCGGGCCATGAGCAGCATTCCTCTTCTATGTTAAGACGCTCGCGGCCGCCGCGGCGTGGATGGAGTCGAGCGAAGCCTTGAGCGAGGGCAGGCGGTCGAGACGCAGGGCGTTCGCGCCGTCCGAGAGCGCGTTGGGCGGATCCTGGTGGACCTCGACGAAGATGCCATCGACGCCCACAGCCACCGCGGCGCGAGCGAGCGGGGCGATATACTGAGGCGCGCCACCCGACGTATTCCCTTGCGCGCCGGGCAGTTGCACGCTGTGCGTGGCATCAAACACCACCGGCCAGCCGAACTCGCGCATGATCACCAATCCCCGGAAATCGACAACGAGGTTGTTGTAGCCAAAGCTCGAACCGCGCTCGGTCAGAATGATCCGCCGGTTGCCTGTCGAGGCGGCTTTCTCGGCGGCGAGACCCATGTCCTGAGGCGCAATGAATTGACCTTTCTTAATATTCACCGCCCGGCCGGTCCGCCCGGCTTCCACAAGCAAATCAGTTTGCCGGCAGAGGAACGCTGGAATCTGAAGGATGTCGCAGACTTCCGCCGCGGGTCCGGCTTGGGAGGGTGTATGGATGTCGGTGAGAACCGGCAGCCCGGTCTGGCGCTTCACCTCGGCCAGGATGCGAAGGCCCTCTTTCAGGCCGGGTCCCCGGTAAGAGCCGATGGCCGAGCGGTTCGCCTTGTCGAAGGAGGCTTTGAACACGAACGGTCCGATCATCGACCGGATTTCGCGAGCCAGAAACAGGCAGTGCTCCTCGCTCTCAATGACGCATGGACCGGCAATGAACGGCAGGGCTCCGGCGCCGAACGAGATCTCGGGAGAAACATCAACCGGCGTCAAGACGAACCTCTATGAGCGCTGTTCCTCGGCGAACAGCGGGCTGATTTCCGATTGCAGCCGCTTCTGGCGATAGACGTAGGACGCCCCGACGAAGGCCTTGAACAGCGGGTGCGGCTCGAGCGGCTTGGACTTGAACTCGGGGTGGAAC
>JACADU010000489.1 GCA_013388415.1 Bryobacteraceae bacterium | reverse complement strand
GAAGCGTGGTTGAGGCCTTCGTCGCCGGGACCATGTGGATCACCGGCAGGGTCTACGCCCCCCGCTCCGCAATCAGGGCTGTCGGCGATCCCGAATCGATGCGAGTCTACACGCTCGGCTAATGGCTCGGCAAAACCGGTCCGCCGGCCACGAAGGTGGAATTCACCGCGTCGAGCCCCTTTGCGACATCCACGCGAAGCACCGCCTCAAAGTATCGCGGGAACTCGGCCTTCTCTCCGCCCTGCAGGACCAACGCCCGCAGGAGCCTCCGCAGGTGATGCTCGGAAGTGGCGTATTCGGCGGCCCCCTGCGTGCCGGAAGTGCTGAGCCCAGCCATCAGGACGACTCGCCTGGACGGAATGACGCCGGGCAGGACCGCGAAAACGGCATAGTCGGTCCGCAGGCTCAGCGTCGCGGGGTCTCGCTCCAGGACGTAAGACCGCCGCTGGCCGGGGCCTGCGTCGTGATCGACGATACTGTTCCGCCAGAGCCCCGGACCCGAGCCGGGGGACTGAAACTGGAATCGCTGCAGAAACTTGACGTTCTGCAGCGCCTGCATCGCCGAGCCGGAGCCGAGAAAGACGACGTCGTGGTTGCGCAGGTCTTCGACCGTGACGGTCCGGCTGCGCTTGACCAGAACCGGTATTCCAGACTTCTCCAGCAGGCTCGTCAACCGGTGCACGGCCGGGACTTCGCCGGTCCCTGTGAACCCGTCCTCGAAATAGAAAGGGCCTGGAAAGAGCCGCAGTGGAGGTTTCAGCGCATCCTTGGGGACCATTTCGCCACGGATTCCCGTCGGCGCGCCACGCGGCAGGAAGAGATCGCCAGAAGCGTTGATGAGGTAGACGGGATTGGTGTATCCCACGACGATCGGCTGGCCGGGGCGGGCGAGACTTCCCCAAAACTGCGCGACTGCGCCCTCGGGAAGAGCCTGCGCCGCCGGGAGTCCGGAGCGGCCGAAGACCACCCATCCCGCCGTCACGCCGGAAGCGAAAAGCAGCAAAGCGCCGAGAATGAGCCGTGCGCTCGGCCTGGCGCTCCCGTTAACCGCCACGGCGGCTTTCGGCGGTCCCGTCACTTCGCGAGTCGAAAACGCCGGGTAATAGTGGCCCTTGGGGATGTCGACGAGGATGGCATCGGCAGCGCCTTCCTCCTGATAGTACTCGGCCAGTTTCCTCCGCAACCGGTAAGCCTGCGTCCGGACCACGGTTGCCGAGGTGGGGTCGAAGTCGTCCCGGCGTCCGAAGACGCGCGTGGCGATGGCATACTCGCTGATGTTCCCCGCCCTGCCCTCCAGCGCCTCTGTCGTCACGAACTCAAGGAATGCCTTGAGCTGCGGCGAGCCTTGGAATGTGGCGGATTCCAGGATTCGCCGCACTTGCACCGCATGAGCCGACGGGCCTGGTTCTGTGGGACGTGGGTTCAGCACGATTCTTCTCGCTACGCGGCGGCAATCTCCCTAAACTAGTGAAAATACTTACGGCTATCGCTGAGGGTAACGCCTCCACGGGAGGCAGTCAATCCTTGCCGAAGAGGGTCATGTGACAGTTACCTGACTCGATTGTGACTTGTTTGAGGATTTACATGCCATATCATTCAGACAACAGAGCGGATTCCAAAGACTCAGCCGACGGCAAAGGAAGGGTAATCGTATGCCCGATCAGGAATCAGGGACGTCGCGCAGGGCGTTTGCTGCCACGGCCGCCATGATCGTCCCGCGCCACGTCTTGGGTGGAGCCGGCTACCAGGCGCCGAGTGACACGCTGCGGATCGCCGGAATCGGGGTCGGCGGTATGGGCCGCCGGTATCTGCAAGGATGCGCCGGCGAGCGGGTGGTGGCGCTATGCGACGTGGATCACGACTTCGCGGCGAAAGTCTTTCGAAAGTACCCTCAGGCTGCAGTCTTTCAGGACTGGCGCAAGCTCATGGATCGCGACAAGGAATTTGACGCGGTCATCGTCGCCACGCCAGACCACAACCATGCGCTGATCACCCTCGCGGCCCTGAAGCGAGGCAAAGCCGTCTATTGCGCGAAGCCGCTCACTCATACCATCCACGAGGCGCGTCTGGTCCGCGACGCGGCCCGGAAAGCCGGGGTGGCGACTCAAACCAGCGTTCAGTCGGCCGCCAATGAAGACGCGTGCTCCACTGCGGAGGTGCTCGCTTCCGGCGCCATCGGCGCGATCACCGAAGTGCACGTCTGGTGCGATCACCCGCTGTATCCCGCGGGGCAAGTTCGTCCCGTTCATACGCCGGCTGTGCCCAAGGCGATGGATTGGGACCTCTGGCTCGGCCCGGCGCCGTACCGGCCTTACTCGCGCGCTTACCACCCATGGATCTGGCGCTCCTGGTGGGACTTCGGCACCGGAACGGTCGGCGACATGATGTCCCACGCGCTCCACGTCTTCCACGGCCCACTGAAGCTCGGCTCGCCGCTTTCCGTCCACGGATGCCGGAACAAGATGCACGGAGGGCTGTTCGAAATGGACGCCAACGGCAACGAGACTCTGCCGCCGCTGATTGCCACACCCGAGTGCGAGAGCTACGCCTGCTCGCTGGCCTGGGACTTCCCTGCACGCCAGGGGAGGCCACCACTCCGGTTGCACTGGTACGACGGCGGGCTGAAGCCGTTCCGTCCGCCCGAACTATCTCCCGGAAAGCCTCTGCCCTCGGCCGGCGTCCTCTACTGCGGCGACAAGGGAAAACTGCTGACAGCCTACAGCGGTGGGCGGCGCCAATTCCTGCCGGAAGAGAAATTCAGGGGATACGCACCACCGCCCAAGTCGCTCAACAGGACGGCCGGCCACTATGCGGAGTGGACCCGGGCCGCCAAGGGACAGGGCGCCACCAGTTGCGGCTTTGAATTGGGTTCGCAAATGGCCGAAGTAGCGCTGCTGGGAACCATTGCCGCGCGTTCGGCCCGTTATATCGAGTGGGACTCGGCCCGCGGAGTTGTGACCAATGACGCGGAAGCCAATGGCTGGGTCAATCCGGCCTGCCGGAAAGGATGGGAGCTGTGAACCGAAAGAAGACTACCATGAACAGGACAATCGTTCTTCTGACTGCATCTCTCTTGATGCCCGCCACTCTCTGGCCGCAGGCGATTACGGCCACTTTGCTCGGCACGATCACGGATGCCTCCGGCGCAGTGGTGCCCGGCGCGAACATCATCGTGAAGGAATCGACGACAGGAGTCTCCCGGAACACGACGACGAACCAGGAGGGCATCTACACTGTGCCTTATCTTGCGCCGGGCGTCTATCGAGTTGAGGTGGAAGCGAAGGGCTTTAAGAAATTTGTCCGTGAGAACGTAGAACTTCGCGCGACGATCTCCACACGCCTCGACACGGCTCTCCAGCCGGGCGAACTGAGCGAAACCATCGAAGTAACCGCCGAAGTCCCGCTGCTGCAGACCGACCGCGCCGAAGTATCGCGGAACTTCACCAGCAAGGCGGTCACGGAACTACCGCTGGTTGACAGGAGCTTTCAATCGCTCGTGGGACTGATGCCCGGCGTGGCTCCCCCAAGCGTCGATTTCACCCGGGCCGAGGATCCGCAGGGCACGACTTTCTTTCGCGCCAACGGGCAGGGGAACTCGGCCAACAATACCCAGGTGGACGGCGTGGACAACACCAACCCGACGCTCGGCCTGACCATTTACATCCCTTCGGCCGAAGTCGTCCAGGAAGTGAACATCACCTCGTCGAACTACAACGCGGAGTTCGGCAGGGCGGGCGGCGCGGTCATCAACGTGGTGACTCGCGGCGGGTCCAATGAGTTTCACGGCTCGCTGTTCGAGTTCAACCGGAACAGAGCGCTGCGGGCGCGCAACATCTTCAATGTCGAACCGCAACCGCAGCCCAACTTCGTCCGGAACGAGTATGGCGGCAAGCTCGGCGGTCCCATTGTCAGGAATCGGACGTTCTTTTTCGGCGGATATCAGGGCCGGAAACTCAGACAGTCGAGCACTGTCACGACGACCGTCCCTGTGGACGCATGGAAAGCCGGCGACTTCAGCGGCGTCGCGGGACTCATTAT
>JACADU010000007.1 GCA_013388415.1 Bryobacteraceae bacterium | reverse complement strand
CGCCGAAGCGGTGAAGATCTGCACGGTGTAGGAACGCTCTCCCGCTTGCTGGCGCGCGCGGCTCAGCGCTGAAACAACGGTGCGGCCCGGCTTAGTCGACCCAGTCGGCGGTGAAGATGTTGAATTCGTAGCGGGACTTCGCCTTCCAGTCGCTGGAGAAGACGAGCTTCCTGCCGTCGGGTGAGAACTCGGCGAACGAGGCGAAGCCGCCGAAGTATGTGATCTGCTCCAATCCCGTGCCGTCGGCGTTCATCATGTAAAGCTCGAACCTGCGCCCGTCGCAATCGTGCTTGTTCGACGAGAAGATGACGCGCTTGCCGTCCGGGGTGAAGCTGGGCGCGAAACTGGCGCAACCGAAGCGCGTCAACTGCTTCACGCCGCTGCCGTCGGCATTGGCGATGAACAACTCCATCCGCATCGGCTCGGTGAGGTTTTCCTTCAGCAGTTCCTTATAGCGTTCCATGACCTTCGGGTTGCCAGGGTCGGTGGCGCGCCAGACCATTTTCCTCCCGTCGCGCGAATAGAAAGCGCCGCCATCATAGCCGGGGCGGCTGGTGAGCTGCTTCTTGCCGGAGCCGTCCTTTTTCATCTCCCAGAGTTCGAGGTCGCCGCTGGCGAGTGAAGTGAAGAGGATCTTCCCGTTCTTGAAGTTGACAGTCGCTTCGGCATCGTAGCCGGGCGTGTCAGTGAGCTTCTTCAGAATCTGGCCGCGGTCGTTGGCAAGGTAGATATCGTAGCTTGGAAAAACGGCCCAGAGGTATCCCTTGCTCCGGTCGGGCGGGGGCGGACACTCATCGCCGGCCTCATGGGTGGAAGCGTAGACGATGTGTTTATTGTCCGGCAGGAAGTAGCCGCAGGTGGTCCGGCCTTTGCCGGTCGAGACGAGGCGCTGATCGTTGCCATCGGCGTCCATCGCGAAGATCTGGTCGCACTTGTAAGGCTCGCGGGTGGTCTGGAAGATGAGCCGCTTTCCGTCCGGCGACCAGTATGCTTCGGCGTTCTGGCCGCCATTGGTGAGCTGCCGGATGTTTTTGAGATGCCTGCCTTCAGGCGGAGTGTCTTGCGCGAGCAGCAGCAGTGAGGAGCAGGCATAGATTGCGGCGAATCGGGGCCTCATCCCTTGCTCTTGCCCTCGAAGAGATTGCGTCCCGCGACGAGCGCGCTCATCTTGCGGTCGGCCACGCTGCGCTGAAGCATCCAAAATCCGCAATCCGGGTGGACATAGTGGATGCGCTCGGCGCCGAGCAAACCGGAGGCGAGTTCGATCCGTTCGGCGATGGTGTCGGCGGACTCGATTTCGTTGTCTTTGATGTCGACCACGCCAAGGCCAAGTCCGATCTTCGGATCGAGGTCCTTGAAGTGTTCGAGTTCCTGGTATCCGCGGCGGGCGAATTCGAGCACCAGGTGATCGGCCTTGAGCTTGTTGAGGAACGGCATCAGGTTCCGCCAGAAGCCCTGCTGGACAGTCTGGCCGCCGTAGTTGCCGAAGCAGATATGAACCGCGCGGACCCCGGCGATGCCTTCGAGAACGTGGTTGATCGCGGCGGCGGCCCATTCGGAGTCTTCGGGGTGTCCGCTGATGTTGGCTTCGTCCAATTGGACGACGTCGGCGTCGATCCGTTCGAGTTGCTGCCGCAGGACCTGAGCGATGGCCATTGCCAGGTCAGCCCGGCTGGGGTAGAAACGGTCCGTCAGCACTTTGGTGAGCATATGCGGGCCTGTGCAGGTGAACTTCAGCGGCTGCTTCGTCAGGCTGCGCGTGAATTCATAGTCCCCGGGCAGGTTAAGAACGCCGCTGCCGATGGGCTCGACAACGATGCCCGCGGGGTCGCTGCGGTAGGCAAGGCCAGCGTCGGCGCGGAAGATCTCACGGTCGCTGATAGAGAAGCGGGTCCGGACGCCGTCCATCCGGCTGACGAAGTAATCGATCATTCCGTTCGTCTCGGGGTGGCTCGGGTCGAAGCGATTCAGCTCGCCATCGGCGACGACGTCGATTCCCGCCAACTCCTGCGTCTTGAGGACGACCAGGATGGCGTCCCGCAGGGTGGTGCGGGAGGAGTCGCCGCGCAGCCAGTGCGGCGTGGGATAGCTGCCAACAACGGTTGTTTTGATCTGCACTCTAAAGATTCTAGCCGACAGTCTCCCAGCGCGGATCGCGTACAATCTGAATTTGCCACCGTTCGGTCATCCTCATCGAGTGACGGTCGTCGTGCCGACGCTGGGCAACCCGCTTCTGGCCGCGTGTGTGGCATCACTGGAGCGCCAGGCATTCAGCGGCATGGAAATCGTGGTTGTGGACAACAGCGGGAAGGACGAGGCGCTCCAGGTCTTGCGCGGCGCGGCCAAGGCGCATGTGCTTTCGGCGCGCGCCAACCTGGGTTTCGGCGGGGCGATCAATCACGCCTACTCCCGGTTTCCGGCTGAGTTCCTGGCCACATTGAACGACGATGCTGAAGCCGAGCCCGGCTGGATGGAATCGCTGGTTTCGGCGCTCGACGCGGATCCCGGGGCGGGCATGGCGGCTTCCCTTGTCGTGCTGGCGGAAACGGGCAGAGTGGACAGCGCAGGCATGTGCATCGCGCGGGACGGGTCGAGCAAGCAGCGCGGGCACGGCTCGCCGGCAGGCGAGTGGGAGATTGCCGGGGAGGCGCTGTGCCCGTCCGGCAGCGCGGCCATCTATCGCCGGGCGATGCTCGAGCAGACGGGGCTCTTCGAAGAGGATTTTTTCCTTTATTGCGAAGACACCGATCTCGGCCTCCGCGGCCAATGGTCGGGCTGGCGATGCCTGTTCGTTCCGGCGGCGAGGGTCAGGCATCACTATTCGGCCAGCGCCGGCAGGGCGTCGGCGCGCAAGGCGTGGCTGGTGGAGCGCAACCGCCTGCGGCTGGTTGTGCGCTGCCTGCCTGTATCATGGGCGCTGCTGGCGCCCTTCTCATCGCTGGCACGCTACTTCTGGCACGTGGTTTCGATGCTGGAAGGCCAGGGCAAAGCGGCCGAGTATGCCCGTGAAGGGGGCGGCGCATTGAGTCTCGCCTGGATCGTGGCTCGGGCGCATTTCGATCTGCTGGTGAACCTGCGGCGGCTGTGGAGGCAACGGCGCAGGATTCAAGCCAAGCCGGGCTCCCGCAGCCGGATGGCCGAGGTTCTGCGGCAGCACCGGATCAGCCTGCGCGAGGTGGCCAGACAATGAATGCGGCCAGGACGCTGATCCTCATTCCGGCTCTGAACGAGGAGGAGTCCATCTACCGGGTTGTGCGAGAGGCAAGAGAGGTGTTGCCGGACTTTGATGTGCTGGTGGTCGACGATTGCTCCGGCGACGATACGGCGAACCGCGCACGCGGCGCTGGCGCGCGCGTCCTGAGGCTTCCGTGCCACCTGGGGCTGGGAGGATGCGTTCAGGCCGGCTATGCGTTGGCGTTCGAGCTTGGCTACCAGACGGTGGTGCGGATCGACGGCGACGGGCAGCACGACCCGCGGGATATCCCGCGATTGCTCGAGCGGTTGCGCAGCAGCGGGTGCGAAATGGTCATTGGCGTCCGCGCGAAAGGGGGCGCCGGTTTCCAGACCAGCCTGATCCGGAAAGCGGGAATCAGCTTCTTCAAACTCTTGCTCCGGCCAATTCTCGGCCGGCCGGTGGCCGACCCGACGAGCGGCTTTGTCGCCGTCAACCGCCGTGCCCTGGAGGTGTTCAGCAGCACCTTTCCTCTCGAGTATCCCGAGATCGAGACGCTGGTGGTGCTCCAGCGGCGGAGATTCCGGTTTGAAGAGGTGCCGTGCGCGATGCGCCCTCGAATGGCGGGCCGTTCAAGCATCACCGCGATCAGATCCGTTTATTACGTCCTGCACGTTCTGCTGGGCGTTTTTGTCAACGTACTCCGCTTCGACGGCCGTCCGCGAAGGACCTGAATATGCAGCTTCTCCTCAATCTTCTGACAGGATTCGGCATCTTCCTCTTTCTGGTTGTGCTCAGGTCGCTGCGCAGGGAGCACATCCGAGTAGAGCATTCGGTCAGTTGGCTGGCCGCTTCCGTGGCTCTCATCGCGATCTCATTGCTTGTTCCGCTCATCGATCCGGGGGCGCGGACGGCCGGGATGAGCCGGGCTTCGGAGCTATCCGACGCCCTGCTGTTCATCGTCTTCGCCATCGCCTTGTGGATCGGATATCGAAGCTCTCGGGTCGCGAGCGAATTGAAGGACATGAACATCACGCTGACGCAGCGCGTAGCGATCCTGGAGTTTCAGATCCGCCAACTGCATGAAAAAGAACAAGCCCGCTCCTGAAGCCTCGAAGCCGCCGAAGCCGCCCGCAGCGCGGTCCGCGGTCCAGCCGTGGTGGCCATTGCCCGCTCTGCTGGCCGCGGCTCTGGCCGTCTATCTTCCCGCGATGAACGGCCCGTTCTTGTTCGACGACCTGAGCCTGCCGATCCTCAGCGGCCAGCCGCCGGGCGAGTGGACGTTCTACGCCAGGCGCATCATTCGCGCGGTTTTCAATCTGAGCCTGCTGGCGGACTACCACCTTTGGGGATTGAATCCGGCGCCGTACCATTGGCTCAACTGGGTTCTGCACGCAGCCAACGGATTCCTCGCGTTTCTGATCCTGCGTGGATTCAAAGTGTCCCACCGGCTGAGCGTGCTTTGCGCAGGCATCTTCTGGCTCCACCCGCTGCAAACCGAAGCCGTCTCCTACATCGCTTCACGCTCGGAGGGATTGAGCGTCCTTTTCAGCTACTCCGCATTGCTGCTCTTCGTCGCCCGGGACCGCCAGGCGCGGCTCTCGTGGCCGCGAACGATGGGAATCCTGCTACTGATGGGGCTTGGCGCTTTGAGCAAGGAATCGGCGGTGGCGATGGCTGGAGTCTTCGTCATCATCGACCTTCTCGAAGGCAGACTCCGGCGCCTCTTGTCGAACTGGAAGCTCTATCTGCCGATGGCCGCAGGCGGCGCAGCCGCGGCCTATCACTTCATTCAGATCGCCTCAAGGGAGGGTTCCGCAGGATTTGGTTTACAGGGAGTCAAACCGCTCGACTACCTGTGGACGCAATTCCAGTGCATTCCGATCTACTTGCGATTCTATGTGCTCCCCTGGGGGCAGAACCTGGATCACGGTTTCCCAGTGGCGAAGGCTCCGCTTGATTTCCTCTCCTGGGTTGGGCTGGCCTTCTTGGTGATGCTGACTGGTCTGGCCTGGCGCTACCGCGCGGCTTACCCGCTCCTGCTGCCCGGCTTGCTCACGTTCCTGGTTCTGCTGACGCCAACCTCATCGATCGTACCCATCGCCGATACGCTCGTGGAGCGGCGCATGTATCTGCCGTTCATCGGTCTGCTTCTGGCCACGGCGGCTCTGCTGGAGCGCATGGCCTGGAATGCCGCGCGCAGCGCGGGCGCGGTCGCAATCCTGGCCCTCCTGGCAGGTCTGACTGGCGTGCGCAACCAGATCTACACGAGTTCCATCGCCATGTGGCAGGACTCGATCAAGAAGAATCCAAAGAACGCCCGCGCGCACTTTCAACTGGGATACGCCTTCTACCGGGAAGGCCAGTGCGCCGAGGCGAACAAGTACTACGAAGCCGCCGCGGCGCTGAACAAGCCGGACTATGAATTGCTGGTCGACTGGGCGCTTTCATTGGACTGCGCCGGCTCGCCTCAGGCAGCCGTCGAGAAGCTGCGTGCAGCTACGGCGTTGAAGAAGGATTCCCACGCATGGGCGACGCTCGGCATGGTCTATGGAAAAAGCGGCCGGCCTGCTGAAGCGCTGGACGCCCTGAACCAGGCGCTGGCCATCAACCGCCACGATGCGAACGCTCTGGCCTATCGGGGCAACGTTTACCTGGTCGGGGGGCGCACCGCGGAGGCGATCGCCGATTTCGAGGCCGCGCTCAGCATTTCGCCGGCCAATGCGATTGCCGCTCAAGGCCTTGCCGCGGCGCGCGCCGCGCAGAGCCCTGCGAAGTAGCCGTGCGAATCGGCATCAACGCCCTGTATCTGATTCCCGGCGGCGTCGGGGGGACGGAGATCTACCTGCGGGGCCTCGTGGAGGCCTTGGACAAGCTGCCTTGCGCCCACACGTTTGTCGTTTTCTCGAACCAGGAGACGGGACCGCTGGGCCGCCACCCTTCAGTGCTGCCGGTGCGCGCAGCATCACGGCCGGCGCGCCTGCTTTACGAGCAGTTCCGGTTGCCTGGCGTGCTGCGCCGGCACGGCATCGACGCATTGCTGAATCCTGGCTTTACTGCGCCCGCGCGTCCGCCATGCCCGCAGGTCACCGTCTTCCACGACTTGCAGCACAAGCGCCACCCGGAGTATTTCCGCTGGTTCGATCTGCCGTTCTGGGAATTGTTTCTCTCGATCTCGATCCGGCGGTCGAACCGCATCATTGCCGTCAGCGAAGCCACACGCGACGATCTGATGCGGTACTACCGCCTGCCGGCTTCCAAGATCGACATCGTGCATCACGGCGTCGATCCCGCCTTCTTCGAACTGAGCCGGAGGCGGGAAGACGGCGGATATGTGCTGTGCCCGTCGACGACGCACCCGCACAAGAACCACGCGCGGCTCATGCGCGCCTTCGCGCGCCTGCGGATGAGGCATCCGGAAGCGCGCCTTGTCCTGACCGGCGTCAGGGGCTTTGCGGCGGCTGAGGTCGAACGGCAGGTGAAATCGCTGCGTCTTGAGAATGCGGTGGAGATCCGGGGATGGATTCCCCGCGGCGAACTCTACGACGCATACCGGCGCGCTCGCGCCTTCGTCTATCCATCCACGTTCGAGGGCTTCGGGATTCCTCCGCTCGAAGCTCTGGCCGCGGGGCTGCCCGCCGCGCTTTCCGATATCGAGCCCGTTCGCACCTTGTGCGGCGGCGCCGGCCGTTTTTTCAGCCCTGACGATGAAGACGATCTATTGGCGGCTCTGGAAGCCGTTCTGTACGACGAGGCGGAGCGAGCCCGGCTTTCGGCGGCGGGGCCTGAACGCGCCGCTGCCTACACGTGGCAGCGCGCGGCTGAGCTGACTGTCGCGTCTATCGAAGCCAGTCTTCGAGCCTGACCTTGTCTCCCGTCTGCGAATCGCGGTACTTGACGATGACCGGAGTATAGAGCGACAGCCCCCACTCCGGTCCTTTGCCTTTCGTCACGGCGCGCGCCCCGGCCACAACCACGGCGCCTTCCGGAATCACCAATGGATCCTCCCCGGAGGCGCAATGGGCAATGCCGTTCACCAGGTCATAGACCGGTGTTGAGCGGTTCAGAATGACTCCAGTTCCCAGCACCGCGCGCCGCTTCACCACCGTGCCCTCGTACACGCCGCAGTTTCCGCCGACGAGCACCTCGTCCTCGATGACCACCGGCAGCGAACCGACAGGCTCGAGCACGCCTCCAATCTGCGCCGCGGCAGAAATGTGGCAGCTCTTGCCCACCTGCGCGCAGCTTCCGACAAGGGCGTGCGAATCAACCATTGTGCCGTCATCCACCCACGCTCCCACGTTGATGTACATCGGCGGCATGCAGGTGACGCTGCGGCCGATGAAGCAGCCGTCGCGGATGGAGGATCCCCCGGGCACGATCCGCACCCCGTCGTCCACCGTCATTCGCCGCACCGGGTAAGTCGCCTTGTCGAAGTAGGGCTGCTTCGCGGTTTCCACGGACATGTCGACGATCGAGCCCATTCTGAATCCGAGGAGAATTCCCTGCTTCACCCAGGCGTTGACCTTCCAGCCGGTTTTCGTGGAGGGATCGGGCGACGCAGCCCGGATCTTGCCGGCGTTGAGCGCAGCCTTGAACTCGCCGAACAGCGCGTGATGCTCCGGCGAGTACCCGGCGGGCGGGTTGGCGAAAAGCTCTTCGATGCGTTCCTTCAGGTTCATGCGGTCAACCCCAGGCTCTTCAACACTGCGTCGATTCTCTGCTGCGCGGCTTCGGATGGAGCGATCATCGGCTGCCGCCAGACCGGCTCGAGCAGGCCCATCCGCGCCATTGCGTGCTTGACGGGCATCGGGTTCGATTCGACAAAGTTCACTTCCATGAGAGGAAGCCACTTCTTCTGGATCGCGCGCGCCTTCGGGAAATCGCCGTCGAGGCAGGCTTGCGCCAGCGCGGCCATTTCGGCGGGGATCTCGTTGCCGGCGACGCTGATGATGCCGTGCCCGCCAAGACCGGCGAGAGCAAGCGTTATCGAGTCATCGCCGCTGACCACTGCGAAATCCTCGGGAACTGTGGCGCAGATGTTGGCGATCTGCGCGATGTTGCCGCTCGCCTCCTTGACGCCCACGATGTTCGGAATCCCGGCAAGTCTGCGAATGGTGGCCGGTTCGATGTTGACGCCGGTCCGTCCCTGAACACTGTAAAGGACGATGGGGATTTGAATCGCGTCAGCAATGGTCTTGTAGTGCTGGTAGAGCCCCTCCTGGGTCGGCTTGTTGTAATACGGGGTGACCGAGAGAATCCCGTCTGCGCCCAGCGACTCCAGTTCGCGGGCCATTGCAACGACTTCCTTCGTGTTGTAGCCTCCCGCGCCCGCCAGGACTGGGACCTTGCCGCCCGCTTCCTCGATCGTCGTCTTGACGACCTGAAGGTGCTCGTCGCGCTCAAGAGTGGGGCTCTCGCCCGTCGTCCCGCAGGGAACCAGGAAGTGAACGCCGGCATCAATCTGGCGCCGCACGAGCCGGCGCAGGACTCCATAGTCCACAGCGCCGTCCCGCGTGAACGGCGTCACGAGCGCGGTGCCGCATCCTTTGAATTTCATTCGCCTGCTCCTTCTTCTCCAAACAGAATCCTGCTGAACTCCCAAACCCCCTGCTTGCCGATCACCCAGCGGGCGGCGTGAAGCGCGCCTCGCGCGAATCCTTCGCGGCTCCTCGCCGTGTGGCGCAGGGTAATCGTGTCGGCGGCGGAATCAAAGCCGATCTCGTGCGTCCCGGGGATCTTTCCGGCTCGGTTGCTGGCTACGTTGATGGCGCCCGGGTAGCCGGCTTCCTTCATTGCGTCCACCAGTTTCAGAAGCGTCCCTGAAGGCGCGTCCTTCTTTGCGGAGTGGTGAATCTCCCATGCCCAGGCTTCGTAGGCGGGCTGGTCCGCCATCCACTTGGCGCCCTCCCGGACGATGCGCTCGAACACGTTGACGCCGATCGAGAAATTCGGGCTGTAGACCAGCGCGCCGCCACGCTGCAACGCGAGCGCCTTGAGGCGGTCAAGTTCCTTGAACCAGCCGGTTGTTCCACAAACCGCCGGAACGCCCAGATCGATCAGCCTCTCCAGGTTTCCGGCGGCTGCCTCCGGAACGGTGAATTCGATGGCGGCGCCGATTCCCGCGAAGTTCTCTTTCGTGAAGCCTTCGCCGCTGGCATTGTTGTGCACGTCGAGGATCAAGCCGACTTCGAGTCCATACTCGGGAGCGAGTTGCTCGAGCATCCGCCCCATTTTGCCGTACCCAACCAGCGCAATCTTCGGCTTCAAGCGAACACCTCCGGATCCAGTTGGGAGAAGAACTCCGCGTGGAGTGATTTGACCGCCCGGACCAGGTCATCTTCATCGACGACGAAGCTGAGATTCAGCAATGAAGCGCCCTGGCTGATCATCCTGACGTTCACGTCTCTCAGCGAGGCGAACACGCGCGCGCTGACACCGGGAGTTTCGCGGATGGCGTCGCCCACAAGGCAGATGATCGCTTGCCCCCTGAGCACGGAGACTTCCGCGATGCGGGAAAGTTCGGCCTCGATCTCGCTCATCTGGTCCGTCCTATCGACTGTCAGGGAAACGCTCACCTCCGAGGTGGAGACCATGTCGACAGGGGTGCGGTAGCGATCGAACACCTCGAAGATGCGCCGCAGGAAACCGTGCGCCATCAGCATTCGCAGCGACCGGATGTTGACGATTGTGATACCCCGCTTGCAGGCAATCGATTTGACGGGGTTGATCCGCGAAGGCACCGCTTCAGCAACGATCCGTGTGCCCTCAACATCGGGACGCCGCGAGTTCAGGATTCGAACCGGAATGTTCTTTTCGACGGCGGGCAGGACCGTGGACGGATGCAGGACCTTCGCTCCGAAGTAGGCCAGCTCAGCCGCCTCGGCGAACGAGATCACCTTCACCAGATGCCCGCCCTCGGCCACACGGGGGTCGCAGGACAGCATGCCGTCGACGTCCGTCCAGATCTGGATCTCCTCCGCGCCGATGCCGGCTCCCGCAATGGAGGCGGAGAAGTCGCTGCCCCCGCGCCCAAGCGTTGTCGTCACACCCTGCGGGGTGGATCCGATGAAGCCGCCCATGACGGCCACGCCGCGTTCGAGCAGCGGCGCCGCTTTCTCCTGAAACCGCGCGTAGGTGCGCGAATAGAGCGGCAGCGCTTGCGTGTGCCGGCTATCGGTGATCAGCACCTCTCGCGCGTCGAGGTGAGCCGCCTCAAGCCCCAACGCCCCGAAAGCAGAAGTGACCACCAGAGAGGACAGCCGTTCGCCATAGCTTGCGGTCTCATCCCAAAGCGCCGGCGTGACCTGTCCTTCTTTCGCCACCGTTTCCAGCGTCTCTTCGAGTTCGCCGAAATGCCGGGCGAGAGCCGGCTCCAGGACCGCCATGCGCTCCGGCCCGCATACCGCTCCCGCCTCCCTCTGGTGGAACGCACGAAGCTCCTCGGCGTCCCGCAGCGCGCCTTCCAGATTTCCCGCCGCCGCCTTGTCGGCCGCCGCCAGCAGCCTGTTTGTCGTCTTGCCCATCGCGGACACGACCACGAGCGGCTTCCGGTCCGCCCGCGCGCGCACGATGCCGGCAACGCGCTCAATCGCGGCGGCGCTTTCTACGGAGGTGCCGCCGAACTTCATCACGATCATCTCGAACTGCCTCGAACGATAAATACCGCTCCCTTACGGTCGCGGCTCAGTGTCGCACCAACCCTTCCGAAGCCAGCAGCCGTTTGACCATGGTCTGGTACAGAACTACCGATTCGGCGAGCTGCTTTTTCGGAACACGCTCTTCGCTTGTGTGCGCGACGTGGATCGACCCCGGCCCCAGGAGGTATGGAGTCCCCCAGGCGCCGCCAAACGCGGGGATATCCGTAGTGTAAGCCACGACTGTCGTTTCGAAGCCGTCCAGCGCGCCGAGATGGACCGCGGGGATGCACAGGATTTCGCGAGCCTCGGCAAGTCCGGCAGCGGATTGCTCCACCAGGGACCGGATCGGCGCGGGATCGCCAACCAGCCGGAACATCAGAGTCGCCATGGCGTGGTCCGCGATCACGTTCGGAGCGCGTCCGCCTTCGATCAGGCCGATGTTGAGCGTCGATGGTCCGAGCACCGGGTCAACCGGCAACCGGGCGGCGCGGACCCGGCTGAGAGCGTCCAGGAGCTTTTCGATCGCGGATTCGCCGAGTTCGGGATACGCCGAGTGGGCCATCCGGCCGGATGCGATGAATTCGTAGCGCAACGCGCCCTTCGATCCGAGAGCGAGACGGTTCTCGGTGGGCTCCCCGTTGATCAGGAAGCGCGATCCGCGCGGGGTCTTGGCGGCGTGATAGGCGCCGGCGGAGTTCTTTTCCTCCCCGACGACGAAAAGCAGCCCGAAGTTTCTCACTCCAGCGGAAAGCAGACCGGCGGCTGCGGTGATCATCGCCGCGATGATGCCCTTCACGTCGCACGCTCCCCGCCCCCAGATGAAATCCTCATCCTCGCGTGAGGCAAAGAACGGGGGGACCGTGTCGAGGTGCGTGCTCAACGTCACCACCGGCTCGCCGAACGAGGCAAAGACATTGAACCTGCCGGGCTCGACTTCCATTCTCTCGACGCGGCCGCCATACTGAGCCGCCAGAGCCTCGAGTTCCGACGCGACAGCAACGCCGGCATCCGCTTCATTGCCGGTGATCGACTCGATGTCAATGAGTTTGCGTGTCAGCGCGAACAGGTCTTGGGCCAAATCCTACGATATCGTTCCGGCTGCAAGGCCATCAACCCGCCGCGAATGCCGGCGCCGGGTGAGTCTGCACTTCATTCCAGTTTCAGGACCACCCGCGCCCCTTCGGCGGTCAGCGTGACGCGATCGGTGGCCGTCTTGCCGCCGGCTTCGGCCGTCACCTCGTATTCCCCCAAAAAGCCCCGGACTTTCGCCGTTCCGCCCTCGGCGGCCAGTTTTTCTTCGGTCCACCACTTCTTGAATACGAGATCGCGCCAGACCCGGTACATTTCTTTCGAGGTCCAGTCCCGGCGGATCATCGCGCCATTCGGCAGCCAGTGGCGTCCTTCCCAGAAGCCCCACATGAGGAATGCGCGAACGGACGGATGAGAGAACACGGTGATCAGTAAGTCCTCGGTGAACTTGGCCTGAAGCGCCTCGTCGGTCGTATTGAAATCGTATTCCGTGATTTCGATCGGGAGGCCAAGCGCGGCAAACCGGTCCAGAATTCTCAGCATCGTTTCCGGAGGAGTGGGGCTGGAGAAATGGCCTTGCATGCCGATGCCATCGACTCCTGCTTCGAGCCCCTGAAGGAATTTGATGGTCTTGAAGTAGTGGTTCCTGTGCGCCAGGTCGCCGCCGCCGTTGGAGAGGATGCTGTAATCGTTGATGAACAGCAGCGGCGTGGGGTCGGCTGCCCGCGCGCGCTTGAACCATGCGGCCATCTCCTCGTCGCCGAGGATCTTCTGAAGGTCGGTGTTCGTGTAGGGCTCGTTGATGACGTCCCACTCCTCCAACTGGCCGCTGGTTCCAGTCATGATGTCGTCAATGTGGCGCAGGACGCGCTCGCGGAGGGCCTCTGGGTCGGAAGCCAAAGCCTGGACGTCGGCAGGCATGCGCTGCCAGCTTGGCCAGACGAGGTTGTGCCCTCTGATGCGCGTCATGCCGTTCTCATAGCACCAGCGGATGCCGTTCAGCGCGCGCTGCCGGTTCTGCTCCCACCCCGGCCACTTCAGATCGTTTTCGAAAACGGCCATGTTGAAGTTCTCCAGCACGAAGCGGCGGTATTTCTCGCCGTTCTCGGAGTTCTGAAGAAGCTGATCGGCGGCCACGGCGGTTCCGAAGCCGAACGCGTGCCGCCGCATCGAGACCCGCACCTCGGCGCCATCCACCGGAGCGCCTGACGCATCGACCACCGCGACTTCCAGCCCGGCTTTTCGGTACTTCTCGATGCGCGCCTCAGCCTCTTCGCGCCACGGTGCATCCTGCGCCGCCCCGTCGTAAAGGACGTCGACACCGAAGTCGGCCGCCGTCAGCCCCTGCCCGTAGTTGTCGAACCGGATGCCGCCCAACTCGACGGCCTGAACCTGCGCGCCCATCCAGAACTCGATGTTGTAGTCGCCCGGCGCGTAGTCGGCGGCCATTCTGAACAACACCTTCTGCTCGCGCCATTGCCCGTCCGACAGGATGGCCTGGGACACCGACTTCGTCCAAGGGGCGCGGCCCAACTCCACATTCAGCCTCGTGCTGCACTCCCCGCCTTCCGGCTCGGCGCAGCGGATCCAGAATGTCGCCAGAACGCTGTCATCCTTCTTCACAGCGACGGTGCTCCGGTAGCGGATGCGGAGCGCGTACTCTGTAGCGGCGGTTGGCGTTTCGGGCAGCGCAGCCGTTTCGAGCCGCAGCATCTGCGCGAATGGCAATCCCTCTGCGGTGACATCCACGCGGGCAATTCCTCCGCGCGTCGCGCCAGTCGTGGGGCCGGAGTAGGCGAACAGTTGAATCGGGTCGCCCGGAATCAGCGGGACAGGCTCGGGCAGGGCTGCGGAAAGCAGGCACGACAATAAGCAAATGCATAGACCAGTGCGCATAAACCCGTCTCAAGTCACAATATAAGCCAGTGCACACTTTCTGGCGAGCCTTCCGTCGCGCGTTGGTCGGCGTTTACAAGCACGGGGCTCTTGGCTATTCCAAGGGCGCGGCCTACTCCGCGCTGCTCGCGTTTCTGCCGGTTCTTACGACCACTACCGCCATCCTCGTTCAACTCAATGCCGAGGCCGTTTCGCGGCGCGTCACCGCCATCTTCTTTCGCGTCGCCCCGCCGGGCGTTGAAGACCTGGTCCGCTTTCAGGTGACACAGCGCGGAGCCCGGCCTGCCGTGCTGCCCATCGCCGCGGCGCTGCTTGCCATTTGGGCCGCTTCGGGCGTCATGATCAGTCTCATCGAGGCGTTCCATGCCGCTTACCACATCCCCGACAGGCGGAACATCTTCCACAAAAGGATCGTCGCCATGATTCTGGTGGTGACGACCGTCCTGCCCATCATCGGCGGCACGACGCTGATGGTGCTCGGAGACCGGTTGGAAACCTGGCTGGTTCACGCTCTCGGCTTTGTTCCCGCGGGAGCTTCGCTGGAGGGCGGCCTCCGCTGGCTGGCCCTCATTCTTCGCTACATCCTGATTGTCGCGACCGTCGTGCTTGTTACGGCGGGGATGTACCGGTTCGGTCCTCAAGTCCACCGGCGCCGCCACATCTGGCCGGGCGCCGCGCTTGCCTCTCTTCTCTGGCTGCCATTGACGCTGGCCTTCACCTGGTATGTCCGCAACATCGCCAACTACAACGTTCTGTATGGTTCGATCGGCGCCGCCATCGCCCTCTGCGTCTGGATGTACCTGCTGGCGCTGACCGCCATGGCCGGCTGCGAGTTCAATATTGCCATGGACCGCCACAAAGCCCCGCCGCCCCCCAGATGAAGCCCAGATTAAAGTGCCTGTCACTTTTTTCGCTCCGAGTGTGAAAAAATGCTCCGCTATGCGACGGCGTGACTTCATTGAACTCCCTGCCGCGGCCGCGGCAGTTCCCCGCAAGCCCATTGCCATGAAACTGGGCACGCAACATGGCACTTCCGATGCCATCCTGAGAGCCTGCGCAGCCTTCGGCGTCCATCACATCTGTTCGACCCTTCCTTCCCGGCAACTCGACGAAAACTGGTCGGTCGATTCGCTCTCCCGTCTCCGCGAACGGGTCGAGAGTTTCGGGATCAAGCTCGACATGGTCCCGTTACCCCTGAGTTCGCTCCCCATTGACCGCGTCGAGATGCCGAACATTCTCCAGGGCCGCTCCCCGGAGCGGGACCGCGAAATCGACGCCATCTGCCAGATGCTGCGTAACGTCTCGCGCGCGGGCATTCCGGCGGTGAAGTACAACATGAGCATCCTCGGCGTCGTTCGCTCAGAGTCCACCGTCGGGCGCGGCGGGGCGCGGTACTCCACCTTCAAATACGACAGACTGCCCGCCGCCCCGAACGCCATCCCCGGCGGGGTCCCGGCCGACCTCTACTGGGAGCGGATTACCTACTTCCTGGACCGCGTCGTCCCCGTGGCGGCGGAGACCAAAGTGAAGATCGCCTGCCACCCGCATGACCCCGGAATGCCCAAGGGCAAGGGCTATCGTGGCGTCGAAACCGTCCTGGGTTCAGTGGAAGGGCTCAAGCGGTTCGTCTCCATCCGCGAAAACCCATACCACGGGCTGAACTTTTGCCAGGGCACAGTCAGCGAGATGCTTGAGGATCCAAAGCGCGAAATCCTGGATGTCATCCGCTACTTCGGCTCGCGCAAGAAGATCTTCAACGTGCATTTCCGGAACATTCAGGGCAAGTTCCTCGACTTCCGCGAGACATTCCCCGACGACGGCGACGTCGACATGCTGGCTGCCTTGCGCGTTTACAGGGATGTCGGTTACGACGGTATGCTGATGCCCGATCACGTGCCCAGAATCGAAGGCGATGAGGGCGGGCGCCAAGCCTTCGCATTCGCGTTCGGCTACATCCGCGCGCTCATGCAGGCGGTCGCCTCGGAGTAAGTCCGGGCTTACGGATACATGTATCGCCTGGTACGGGGCTCCGGCTCCTCGCGTCCCCTTCTGGCAAGCAGTATCTGGTGGACCTCCAACGAGCCGCGCTGGAAATGGAACGCCGAGCCCGCCAGGTAAATCATCCACGTTCTCCAGACCTCCTCGGGGACCTCCCTCAGGCACGCCTCGCGGTTGCGCTCGAGCCGTCGCACCCACTCGGCGCACGTCAGCGCGTAATGCGGCCGCAGGTTCTCGACATCCAAGACCTCGAAGCCCTCGATTTCCGCAGCCTCAACCACCTGGGCAAGATGCGTGATGGAGCCGACCGGGAACACCTTCCGCTGAATGAACAGCGTCGCCGGGTCTTCCGCTTCCGGCTGTGGCCGCACGATCCCATGGTTCAGAAACAGGCCTTCCGGTGAGAGAATCTGACGGATCTTTCGGAAATACGCCCGCAGCCCTCTGGGTCCGACGTGTTCGAACATGCCCACGGACGCGATCTTGTCGAAGCGCCCTTCCACGTCCCGGTAGTCCCGCTCGAGAACCCTGGCGCGGTTGCCGAGACCGGACTCCGCAATGCGGCGCTTTCCCTCCCGCGCCTGCTCAAAGCTCAGCGTGCAGCCGGTGGCGTCCGCGCCCCATTGCCGGGCGGCATGAATCAGCAGGGCGCCCCAGCCGCAACCAATGTCCAGGAACCGCTCGCCGGGCTGAAGCCGCAACTTGCGGCAGATATGCCGCAGTTTCGCCTCCTGCGCCTCTTCCAGCGACATGCCGGCGGATTCGAAATAGGCGCAGGAGTAAACCATGTTGCGGTCCAGGAACAGCCGGTAGAACTCATTGGACCGGTCGTAGTGGTATCGCAGCCGCTCGGCGACACCGGCGCGCTGCTGCGCCTGAGAGATCCACTTCCAAGGTCCGAAGCGCGCGATGAGGCTGAGAAGCTTTGCGCGCGCTCCTGCGTCATAGTTCGAAAGAAACCATCGAACCGCCTCAAGGATGGGACCGTCCACATCGAACGCCCCGCGGACAAACTTCACCGCCGCCGAGTAGGGATCAAGCCGCGCGATGTCCTCCGCTCTAGACCCGTCGCGCGGGATGAGTCGAAACGGCGCCGGCTGCGCAACCGCCGCCTGCATCGGACAGAGCCTCCAACCGGATTATCCAGCCTCCGGAAACCGTAGGCAATCCCCCGTCCGCGGCGCAGGCTGAACCGGCTCAGACGCCGGGTTCGACGACGGTCGCCAACCGCACTGCCGGGTGCGCCCGCAATTCCTCAAGCACTTGGGACGGAACTTCGGAATCGACCTCCACCAGGGCCACCGCGAACAGCGGCTGGCCCGGCTCGGCCTTTTCCTGCCGCCCGAGGGAGAAATTGGCGATATTGATCTGGTTGTGCCCGAGGACCGTGCCGACATGGCCGATGACGCCGGGAACGTCGACATTTCGCATGTAGATGAGCCGGCCGCCGAGCGTGATTTCCACCGCGATGCCGTCCACGGCCAACAGGCGGGGCTTGTCCAGAATGACGCCGCCGGAAACCGTGGTCAGGCCTGCCCCCGTTTCCAGAGAAATCTGGACGGTGTCCATGGCGCCTGAACGGGGTTCACGGGATTCAGCAACAACAAGGTTCCTTTGCCCGGCGAGTCCCATGGCGTTCACCAGGTTGACCCGGCTGGACAACCCCCTGCTCAGCACGCCGGCAAGCGCCGCGTTTCGCAGGAGGTTCGTGTTCATCTCCGCGATGCGTCCCGAATAGGTGACCCTGACCGCCACCGGGTTGCCCGTGGCGACGAAAGCGGCGAACTTGCCCAATTGCTCGGCCAGCGTCAGATAGGGAGCAAGCGTCTTGTACTGCTCCGGACTGACGGCGGGCATGTTCACCGCGTTGATGGCCACGCCGTTCCGGAGGTACTCCACCAGTTGCTCCACGATGCGGATGCCGACGATCTCCTGCGCCTCTTCCGTTGAACCTGCGATGTGGGGTGTGGCGATGAGCTTGTCAGCCGAGAGCAGCGGATGATCCGGCGGGAGCGGTTCGGGATCAAAGACGTCGAGCCCCGCGCCGGCGACCTTGCCGGAGGCGAGGGCGGCGCGCAAAGCTTCCTGTTCGATCAGTTCGCCTCGGGCGCAGTTCACGATTCTGACGCCATCCTTCATCTTGGCGATGGAATCGGCGTTGATCATTCCGCGCGTTTCAGGGGTGAGGGCGACGTGCAGGCTGATGTAGTCGGACTCCGCGATCAGCCGGTCCAGCGGCGCGAGCTCAACCCCGAGATCCTCGGCGGTCACAGGACTGACATACGGGTCCGAAGCCAGGATGCGCATCTCGAATCCGCGCGCCCGCCGGACCACCTCTTGGCCGATATTGCCGAGTCCCACGACGCCCAGCGTCTTGCCGCGCAATTCATTGCCCAGGAACTTCTTCTTCTCCCACTTGCCGGAACGCGTCGAGGCGGAAGCCTCGGGAATCGAGCGCGCGAGGCTGAGCATCAGCGCCAGCGTATGCTCCGCCACGCTGATCGCATTGCCCCCCGGCGTGTTCATGACAAGCACGCCCGCGGCGGTGCAGGCGGCAAGGTCGACATTGTCGACGCCGACGCCGGCGCGGCCAACTACCCGTAATTTCGGCGCCTTTTCAAGAGTGTCGGCCTTGACTTTCACAGCGCTGCGAACCAGCAGCGCGTCGCAATCGGCCAGTTGCGGCTCGTATTCCTTGGGATTGGAGACGATGACGTTCCAATCTTCCTGTTTCTTCAGCAGCGCGATGGCCGCCGGCGACATCGGCTCCGCGACGACGATCTTCATGCCTTCACCAGCGCAGGCAGCGCCGCCTCCGCGTAAATCTTCTGTACGACTGCGACGCCCTTACCGAACTCAACCGGGATGCCTTTGCTCGCGAGGATGATTTCCAGTTCGGCCACCATGGCGAAGAGGTCCGGAAAATCGAAGTACCCAAGGTGGGCGATGCGGAAGATCTTGCCCTTCATCGTGCCTTGGCCGTTGGCGATGATCGACCCGAAGTGATTCCGGAAGCCCTTGACGATCTCTCCGGAGTCCATGCCTTCCGGCGCGCAGATCGCGGTAACCGAAGAGGACGGCGAACCCGGGGCGAAGAGCCTCAATCCGAGGGCGACAGCGGCTTCGCGCGTGGCCCGCGCCAGGAGCTGCGCATTCTCCACCAACTTGTCCATGCCGATGGACTTGATATAGACCAGCGCTTCGGCCAAAGCGAGGATATGGCTGACGTTCGGCGTCCAGGCGGATTCGCCCTTGTCGGCCATCTTCTTCTCCTTCTTCAGGTCGAAGTAGAGCCGCGGCAGGGTCGCGGTGGCGTTGCGCTGCCACGCCTTCTCGCTCACGCTGAGAAACGCGAGACCGGGCGGAATCATGAACGCCTTCTGCGAGCCGCCGATGACGATGTCCAGGCCCCAGCCGTCGATGTCGAGCGGCATGGTTCCAAGTCCGGTAATGGCGTCGACGATGCACAGGGCTTGCGTTGACTGGCAGAGTTCGCCGATCGCCTTGACATCGTGCGCCGCGCCGGTCGAGGTTTCAGACGCCTGGAAGAGCACGCCCTTGGCGTCGGGATTGGCCTTGAGCGCTTCCGCCACGCGGGCAGGCGCCACCGCGTCGCCATACTCGGCCTTGAGCGTGACCGCATTCAGCCGGAATGCCTTGGCGAGTTCTTCCCAACGTTCGCCGAATTTGCCGGCGGAGAGCACGATCACCTTGTCGCCTTCGCTGAAGAAGTTGGACACTGAAGCTTCCAGAGCTCCGGTGCCGCTGGAAACCACAATCAAAACGTCGTTCCTGGTGCCGTAAACTTCCTTCAGATCGCTCAAGACCTGCGGGTACAACTTGATGAAATCCTGCGTCCGGTGATGAATGTCGGACGCCATCATGGCGTGCAGCGCCCGAGGCAGAAGAGGCGTCGGGCCGGGTGTCAAAAGACGCTGTTTCTTGATATGCATGGCAGTGGGGGATACTGGGAGAAGTACAGGCTAGGATACCAAAAATGGCTTTGCTCGAACAGCTTCAGAAGGACTTGGTGGCGGCGATGAAGGCCAAGGATGAGGCCCGTCTCATCGCCATCAGAATGGTCAAGAGCGCGCTGATGAAGGAGAAGGTCGACTCGATGAAAGAGCTCGACGAGGGGGCCGAAATGAAGGTCCTGAATTCCCTCATCAAGCAGCGCCGGGACGCCGCGGAGATGTATCGCGCCGGGGGCAGGCTGGACCAGGCGGAAAAGGAGGAGGCGGAGCTGAAGATGATCGTAGCCTATATGCCCGCCTCCGCCAGCGAGGAAGAGATGGCGGCGGCGATCGACGCGGCGCTGGCCGAGACGGGCGCGGCCACCGCAAAGCAGATGGGCCTGGTGATGAAAGCCGCTCAGGCGAAGCTGGCGGGCAAGCGCGTCGACGGCAAGGCGTTGAGTGAAAAGGTGAAGGCCCGGCTGTCCTGACAATGCCTTCCGCCTGGTTGACGACGCCGCTGGATGTCTACGAGAAGCACGTCGAACTCGACAGCGTGGGGCAGGCCGCGGCGATTCGCGAAATCCTCCTGGCCGCTTTGCGCCGCTATAGGCCCCAAAGCCTGCTTTGCCTCGGCTGCGCCGGCGGAAACGGCTTGGAGCACGCCTCCGGACTGCGCGTTGTCGGCCTCGACCTGAACCCGGATTACATCGAAGCCGCTCGCCGGCGCTTCCCCTGGGCCGCATTCCACGTCTGCGACTTAAACGACGTCCTGCCCGCCTTCGAACCCGTCGAGATGGCCTTCGGCGCGCTTGTTTTCGAGTATCTGGCAAAGCCCGGCGATGTGCTGCGAAAACTGGCCGGCAGGATTGCCGCGGGAGGACGCCTTGTCGTCCCTCTGCTGCAGGCGGACGAGGGTGTACCCGTCGTGCTGCCCTCGCCCTATCTGGCGGCGTTGGAGCCGCTGCGAGCCGAGTACAGAACGCTCGCGCCAGATGAATTCACCGCGCTGGCGGCCCGGGCAGGGTTCGTTGTGGATTCCGTTTCCGAACTCCCCCTGCCATCGGGCAAGCGATTCGTAATTCTGGACTTCCTGCGCCGCTAGAACCGCAAGACCAACTGATACCTCACCACGCGCGCGCCGCCGTCGGCGTACTCGGGGCGCAGGAATCGGCCCGCGGGGGCGTTCGAGACGCTCGTCTGAATCTGCAAATCGGTGTTCCCCTGCGGAGCAAACGGGCTGACGCTTGGAACGCCATACTGCGTATGGTTCAGAACGTTGAAGAACTCGCCTCTGAGTTCGAGCTTGAGCCGCTCGGTGATGTTGACCGTCTTCTGGATGGTGGCGTCCCAGTTGGCGATGCCTGGTCCGCGCCAGGTGTTGCGGCCGAGGTTGCCTGTGGACAGCGGCACAAGACCGCTATGGGCCCGCAGGCCGATGTACATGGCTTTGGCCGGGTCGGCCGGGGCGTTGCCGTTGTCGGGGTCGACATAGCCCGTTGCGCTCGTCGTGCTCGGAACTGCGCGGCTGTCTTTCACGCCGTTGGGGTTGTACAGGGGGCGGTCGAGCGCGCCTCCCAGCCCGTCGGCATCCTGTCCGTTTGTGATGTTGAAGGGCACGCCGGATTCAAATAGAAGAATTCCTGAAAGCTGCCATCCGCCGGCGAGGTGTCCGATGATGCCACGCTGATCCTTGTGGAAGGGCAGTTGGTAGACGTAGCTCACTGTGAAGCGATGCGGCCTGTCGAAGAAGGACAGCGCTCTCTCAAAGGCTCCGCCGCCGAAGACCCACGGGACGGCCGATTGTTGAGAGAGTCCCGTTGCCGCAACACCGAAGACCTCGCTGCCGTTGTCGATTGTCTTCGACCAGGTGTAGGACGCTCCAGCGATGAACCCGTTCTTGAACCGGCGCGATAGCTGCATCTGCATCGAGTTGTAACTGGAGGAGCCGGCGTTGGTGCGCGTCAGCCGCGCTCCTTGCAGGTTGTCGTACCGGCCCTGTGTGGCGTAGGGCGGCGTCACGCCGGAGGGTTGAATGCGCAGGCTTGCAGGCACGATCGGGTTGCGGTCCTCGTTGATGAACAGCTTTGTGCCTTTGGAGCCGACATAGCTCACTTCGGCCAGAAGATTGGCCGGCAGTTCGCGCTGAACGCCGAATGACCAGCGCTGGTAATAGGGGTTTCTGAGGTTCTGGTCCATCAACGTCTGGCCGTCGACGGGCAGAGGATTGCGGGACTGCGTGGGCAAGGCTTTGGACGCATTGGCCAGACCGCGCGGCTGGGTTGTGCTGACCACCGACGGATTCGAAGTCGCGATCAGGTTGGGCACGCTGGCGACCGCGTTGGAGGCGATGTTGTTGAAGAACGAGTCGTAGCCAATCTGGTAGCCGGTCCGAATCACGCTCTTCTTGTCGCCGAACAGCGTTCCCAGCCAGCCATCGCGCGCCGAAGGCGAGTAGGCGACGCCGATGCTCGGGGAGAAGTTGTTGCCGTCGCGATTGACGCGATTCGGCTGCGAATACGGCCCGTCCCACGTGGTTGTGTCGATGTTGAAGAGGCCGGAGAACGCTGGCTTCTTGAGGGAATTCATGGGCAGGCCGAAGTCCTCGTATCGGATACCGAGGGAGAGCGTGAGGTCGTTGGTGACGCGCCAGCGGTCGGTGAGGAAGTACGCCTGACGGAAGAGCTCAGGGTAGTAGATGGCGCTGCCGAAGTCGCGCTGCGTGCCGCCGCCGGAGCCGCCGAAGTCGTCGACGAAATTCCCGAAGCCGGTGAAGCCGGTGCTGGCGTTGAAGGTGATCTCGCCGCGGTCGCGCTGTGGCGCGGCTTGGCGCGAGCGCTGCTCGAGCAGGTCGAATCCGGCGCGCAATGTATGGCGCCCGCGAATGAACGTGGCCGTGTTCTGAAGCGAGTAGTTGTTGGCGACGCGCCCTTGCGGAATGTTGGTTTGCAGGCCGATGGCCGTGATGCCCGCGACCGTATAGCGTGGCAGCTTGCGGCCAAGCGGGTTCGCCGTATCGTTCGGAAAGTCAAACAACAGCCGGTTGTAGGCGGCGCGCACCTCGTTGGTGACCGCCGGAGAGAAGATGCGCGTGTACGTCGCGGCGGCGGATTGGACGCGCTCGGGCCCGGACGTGGCAAAGCCCGGGAAGAAGTTGGTCGCCCCTCCCACAGGCTGAGACTTGTCCTGGATGACATAGCGGCCCATCAGGAAGTTGGTCTCGTTCAATTTGTGGTCGACCCGGCCCAGAACCTGCCGGTCGCGCACGGTGTTGGCATACGGGACGATGGCTGTGCCGAACTGAACGCTCGGGCGGCCCGCGCCGAGGGCCACGTCGAAGGGCTGGCTCGTCGCGACGGCCTCCTTGGTGTAGTCGAGGTATGTGTCGACATTCGCGCTCGCGCCCTGCGGAAAAACGCTGCGCAGCGTTGACCGGCCTTGCCCTGTCAGCGTGATCAGGTTGTTGACGTTCTGGGAATTCTGCCGCTGCTCCTGGTAGCTGCCGAAATAGAAGGTGCGGTTCTTGGAGATTGGCCCGCCGATGGTCCCGCCGTAGTATTGATCGGTGCCGGGCAGCACGCGCCCGCGCCGCTCCGCCTCGGGGCTGAGCGCCTGCGTGTTGGTCAGCGCATCGTCGATGGTCGAGTCGATGAGGTAGTTCAGTGAACCGTGAATCTCGTTCGTCCCGCCCTTGGTGATGACGTTGACAACTGCGCCGCCGGCGCGGCCGAACTCTGCGTCGAAGTTACCGGTTTGCACAGAGACTTCCTGGACGGCCTCCGGATTGGTGATCCGCAACCCTTGCCCGCCGACGGAAATGTCGTTGTTCTCGGTGCCGTCGATCATGAAGTTGTTGGAACGGCCCCGGCCGCCGTTGACGACGAAATTGGAGTAGGTCTGGCCGGCGGCGCCCGTTCCCCCGCCGAAACCATAACGGTTCGAGGCAACGCCCGGCAGCAGGATCGTAAGCGAGGTAGGATTACGCAACGGCAGAGGGAGTTGCGTGTTCTGTACCCCCGCAAAGTTGCCTCCGCGCACAGGGGCCTCGTACTGAAGCACCGCGCCCACGGTGTCCGTCACCTCCACGACTGTGGAGGCCTCTCCCACTTCGAGTTGAGCGTCGACCGAGGTCACCTGGCCGCCCGCGCTGACCACGTTGAGTCTCTGCGCCTTCTTGAAGCCGCTGGCGGCGATTTCCATCCTGTACTCGCCGGGTTCGACGGCGTCGAACCGGTACAAGCCGACGTCATTGGTGACGGCAGTTCTACTGATGTTGCCCGTCAGCGTGACAATCGCGCCCGGAATCGCCGCGCCAGATGCGTCCGTGACGATCCCGCTGATGGCGCCGCGGCTGGTTTGTGCATTCGCTGCCTCCGGCGCCAGCGCCACGAAGGCAAGGATGATGGCGAGCCCGGCAAAGGCCCGCCTCCAGAGTTGAAAGATTCTCATCTTACCCGAAAGTGTCGGGCAGAACTTCAACTGCTGCAACAATTGCGGGCCGCATGTTGCAGATGGCTTCCGGCAATGTTGCATCTGCGACATGATGCGGCGTCAGACAGCGCTTTTCGGCGCCACCAGCAATTAACGTAAACGGCCCTCTGCTCGCGGTGGAACAGGGGCCGTCCGGGACCGGATCAAACTCGATGCAGGCTGTGCGGCCTATGCGTAGTAGGCGGCGTTCTTCTCGGCGAAGTGCGCCTGATCGGCGGGGAGTTCTTCGAGGACGTAAATGGAGTTGGTGGGGCAAACCGGGACGCAAGCGCCGCAATCGATGCATTCGGTCGGGTGGATATAGAGCTGTGTGGCTTCTTCGTAGCCGGGTTCTTCAGGGGTGGGATGAATGCAGTTGACCGGGCAGGATTCGATGCAGTGATTGTCTTTTGTGCAGGTATCAGTGATGACGTAGGCCATGGTGAGATCTCCGAGTCTGAAAATCTGCAATCAGCGTACCATTTCAACACGGGAGTCAAGCTGCACTCTTTTCAACACATACAGGTCGCGGCGCTGGTCTGGGTGAAGCGGATTGGTGGGTGAAATGCCCCACTAGCAGGGCTATGCCCTGACCCAGTATGATGTTTCCCGACTCAGGGAATCTCCTGCTATGTCCGAACCGATGAAGAAATATCAACCCTACGTCCCGGCTGACAAGCCGATGACGGAATTCACAATGCGGGCTCTGCTGCTCGGTCTGATCATGACCGTGATCCTCGGAGCCGCGAACGCTTACCTCGGCCTCAGAGCCGGGCAGACGATCGCCGCCACATACCCCGCGGCGGTCATCGGGATGGCGGTGCTTCGCCTGTTTCGAGGCTCCATCCTCGAAGAGAACATGGCCCGGACGGTGGGTTCGATCGGCGAATCCGTCGCCGCCGGAGCCATCTTCACAATTCCTGCCTTCGTGATCGTGAAGGCGTGGGATCGATTCGACACGTTTGAGGCGTGGTGGCAATCGTCCGCCCTGATGATGGTGGGCGGCGCGCTGGGCATTCTGTTTGTCACGCTGCTGCGCCGCGTGATGGTGGAAGATCCGGAACTGCCTTTTCCGTAATCGGCGGCGGCGGCGGAGATCCACAAAGCAGGACAGCGCGGCGCGGACGCCGCGCGGACGCTGTTTCAGGCGATGGGAGTCGGCGGGCTGGTCTACCTGCTGGGCGAGTTCAAGCTGTTCAGCGCGAGCCGCGATTTCATTTTCAAGATCGGCGACATGGGCAGGAGCGTTCTGCGCCTCAATGACTCGACCGCGCTGAATGTGGGCAGCCTCACGAAGTTCTCCCTGCCCGCGGCGAGCCCGGCTTACTTGGGTGTGGGCTACATTATCGGCGTCAGGCTCGGTTCGCTCAACTTCGCCGGCGGACTGCTGGCGTGGGGTCTGCTGGTTCCCCTGTTGATGTACTTCCTCGGTCCGGAGTTGGCGAAGACGATGCCCGCCAATGCCGGGCACGCCGAATGGGATCCCGTCATCACGAAGCTCGTCTGGTACAAGATCGTGCGCCCGATTGCGGTGGGCGGAATGCTTGTGGGCGCCAGCTACACGATGTTCCGGATGAGAAAGAGCTTGGCAGCTGGCATTGGCCGGGCGGTCGCGGACCTGAAGAAGGCGAGCGGACAAAGCGAAGCCGCTGATCGCACGCAGAAGGATCTCAGCATCAAGACCGTTGCCTTCGGCATCGCGGTGACCTTCGCGGCGATGGTTGTGCTCTACAACTTCTTCTCCGGCTCCTGGTTCGCAGCCGCGATGGCGGCCACAGTGATGCTGGTTCTGGGCTTCTTCTTCGCCGCGGTCTCTGGCAATCTGGTGGGCATCATCGGGTCGTCCAACAACCCGATCTCCGGACTGACGCTCTCGACGCTGATTGTCGCCGCGCTGCTGATGGTGGCCGTCGGCGTGAAGGGCATGACCGGAGTCGCGGCAGTGCTGGGCGTTGCCGCCGTGGTGTGCGTCTCCTCCGCCGTGGCGGGCGAAATGCTCCAGGATCTCAAAGTGGGCCACATCCTGGGCGGTACGCCCAAGTTGATGCAAATTGGCGATTTCATCGGCGTCTTCTTCTGCAGCCTGGTGCTTTACTTCCCGCTGTGGATGCTCCATCAGGGCAACATCAAGGAGGGCGGCATCGGCTTCGGTGATCCCAAACTGAGCGCCCCGCAAGCCGGTCTGATGGCGATGCTCTCGCAGGGCATCGTCGGCGGCGACATGGCCTGGCCGCTTGTGATCGTGGGCGTGTGCATGGGAATTGCATTAATTCTTGTTCAGGTGAAGAGCCCGATGCTGTTTTCCGTCGGGATGTACCTGCCGCTGGAAACCACGTTCGCGATCTTCACCGGCGGCGTCATCCGCTGGCTGATGGATCAGGTGAGGGACAAGCAGGGGTTCAACGACGCGCAGAAGGCGCGCGTTGAAAATGCGGCTGTGCTGATCGCCTCAGGCCTGATCGCCGGAGAGGCGCTGATGGGTCTGGTAAAGGCCGGATTCAACATCGCCGACAAGCCGCTGACGGACATCCTCGAGGTCTTCAAGGAGCCGCCGCTGGCTGCCGGGCTGATTGTATTGGCGCTCCTGGCCCTGATTCTGGTCCGCTGGCCGCTGACCAAGGCCGGCGATCCGAACGAACCCGCGCCGCCCGCGGCAATTATGTGAAAACGGGCCGCCGGCCCGCCGCTTTCCCGCTAACCTGCACGGGGGCGGGGACGTCAAGTCCCGATAGGATAGAAGATTGTCCGTAGTTTCATCGACGAGCGTAGTGCGCCGTCTTTCCTGGGGCGTCGTGTACGCCGGCGTGGCCTTGACCGCGGCGGCGACTTTGATGCTCGAACTGGCCCTGACGCGCATCTTCTCGGTGGTTTTCTACTACCACTTCGCCTTCCTCGCCATCTCCATCGCGCTGTTCGGCCTCGGCGCCGGCGGGGTTCTGAGCTACCTGCTTACTTTGCCCAAAGGCGTGATCTGGACGCGGCTGGGGCAGATCTCATCCCTGACTTCAGTGGTCGTGGTCCTGGCGCTGGCAATCATTCTTGGAATGGGCGGCGGCCGTACGCCGGTTTCCCTGGTGCTGGTCTACGCTGCCGCTTCGCTCCCGTTTCTAGGCGCGGGAATGGTGCTGTCGCTAGCCATTGCGGAGACCATGGAGCGGGTGGAACGGGTTTACTTTTTCGACCTTGCTGGCGCGGCGGCGGGTTGCCTTCTCTTAATCCCGTTCCTCAACGTGCTGGGCGGTCCGGGATCCGTAGTCGGCGCAGCGGTGTTGTTTGCCTCGGCGGGCGCGGTGTGGTTTGGTCTGGCAGGCTCAATCCGCGGCAGAGCCGGGTCCATCCTGCTGGCGCTGATCCTGGTCGCCTTGATTCTTTACAACAAGAGCACGCCCGTCATGGACGTGAAGGGCGCCAAAGGCGTGCCGCTGCCATCGGAAGAGCTGATTCTGTGGAACTCCTTCTCGCGGGTGTCGGTTGTCCCGCGGGAGGGTGGACCGAAAAAGGTGATGATCGATGCCGACGCGATGATGCTTATCCCGCGGTACGACTTTGACCGCCTCACGCCGGAGGATGCCGAGCAGCTTTCCAGTGGCGGATTGGGCTTGCCGCACGTCCTTCGCCCGGGGGCGAAAACGCTCATCCTCAGCGCCGGGACCGGATTCAACGTGGCGAGGTCGCTAGCGGCGGGCTCGAAAGATATTACAGCAGTAGAACTGAATCCGCTGCTGACGAACTCGATCATGCGGAACCGCTTCCGGGACGAGAGTTTCGGGCTCTATTACCGGCCGGAGCTTCGTCTGCATACGGAAGATAGCAGGGGCTTTATCCGGCGAAGCGAGGAGAAGTTCCAAATCATTCAATCGTCGCCTGCGTCGCGGAGCGCGCTGGGCGCCTCGGCGCTGACCGAGAGCACGCTGTTTACAGTCGAGTCGTTCACGGACATGCTCGGGCACTTGACCGGAGACGGATTGCTGGCGGTTACGCGGCGCGGGACAGAGCCCCCGAGGGAATCGGCAAGACTCGTTGCGCTCGCGCGGGAGGCGCTGGCGCGGGTCGGGGAGCGTGAAGCCGCCCGGCACGTCCTGGTTGTCCGCGAACAGGCTGGAGACGCCTGGGCCGATACCGTCATCGTCGCTCGTAAGCCACTGTCCAGTCTCAGCTTGATTCAGACGCAACAAGCGGCCGCAAATGGCTCGCTGGAAATCCTTTATGCGCCGGGGACGCCTCGGGAATCCGTATTCCGGTCGATTCTTTTGGCGCCGGACCCGCGCGCAATCTTCGACAGCTACCCGTATGACATCTCGCCGGTCTCCGACGACCGGCCCTTTTTCTACTACTTGAGTAAAAAAGTGCTCCCCTGGAATTCGGCGGCAACGCCGCTCGAGGACCCTGCGGTGCCGCTCGTGGTGTCGCTGCTCATCGTCAGTGCCGCTGCAACTGTAGTACTTCTGCTTCTGCCGCCGCTGGTGCTTGGCGCCCGGTTGCCGAAGGAGAAGGGAGTTCCGATATTTCTGCTTTATTTTGTTTGGCTTGGAGTGGCATATGTACTCACTCAAGTTGGACTCATCCAGAAGCTGGTGTTGTTCCTTGGCCACCCGACCTACGCGCTGGCGGTGGTCGTGTTTTCACTGCTGGTGTTCAGCGGGGTGGGAAGCTACTGGAGCCGCCGGTTCGGGCAAGGCTTGACCGCGAGAGTGCCGACCATCCTGCTGATGGTTGCATTTTCACTGGCTGTGCTTGCGGTCGCGCTAGCCCCGGCGATCGACGCAGGCGCCGCGCTGCCCTTGCCGCTGAAGGTCGCCATCACAGTCCTGCTGATCAGTCCTTGCGGTTTTTTAATGGGGATGCCTTTTCCGGCGGGCTTGCGGCTGTTGGAGGCTTGGCATGCGCCGGCGATCCGGTGGGCGTGGTCGCTTAATTCGGCGGCAAGCGTTCTGGGTTCATGCGGCGCCGTGTTTCTGGCGCTCCACATCGGCTTCCGGAACACGCTGTTGGTGGGGGCGTCGCTCTACCTGCTTGCGCTGCTGTCGTTGCGGATGGGCGAGCGGCGGATGACAAAGGTCTCGTAATTCAGAGCCAGATATCCGATACTGGGGCCATGAGCGCGAT
>JACADU010000061.1 GCA_013388415.1 Bryobacteraceae bacterium | reverse complement strand
GGGGGGTGCGGCCGCAATTCGCACGTTTCGGTATATTTGGAAAACACACCTGATGACTTATCGTTTGATTCTGGCGCTGCAAGTGGGAATGGTCTGCCTTGCGGCGCGGGGGGGGCGGGCGGCCCAGAAAAGCGTGCTGATCCTGAACTCGTACCATCCGGGGTTTGCGTGGACGGACGACTTGGTGAAGTCAATCGGGGAGAGGCTGCGGAGGAGCTTCAAGGACCTGGAGCTGCATGTCGAGTACATGGACGTGAAGCACTTCGAGGAGCGGCGGCAGGCGGAGCTGTTCCGGGAGTTTCTGCCGGCGAAGTACAGGAACCGCAGGGTGGATCTGGTCATTGCGACAGACGACGCGGCGCTGGCATTTTTGGCGAAGGAAGGGGCGGGGCTTTTCCCCGGGGCGCCGGTTGTGTTTTGCGGCGTGAGCGATACGGAGCTGATCGGGGGATTGGACCGGGACCGGTTCACGGGGGTGCAGGAGTTATTCAACACGCGGGCGCTGGTGCAGATGGCCAAGCGGTTGAGGCCGCGGGCGGAGCAAATGTATGTCGTGCTGGACGCGAGCGAGCAGAATCACGCTTTCGTGGGGATTTTCAAAGAGGCATTCGGGAGCGTGAAGGGCGTGGAGCCGGTGTTTCTGCTGGCGGGCGAGACCGGGCTGGAGGGGATACTGAGGAAGCTGGGGAGCGTGGCGCAGGATTCGATCGTGATCGCCAATTCGTTCACGCAGGACCGGGGCGGGGTGGTGGTGGAGATGGAGAGGGCGATGGAGGCGATCACGGGTGCGGCTCGGGCGCCGGTGATCAGCCCGAACAGCAGCGTGCTGGGTCAGGGACTGCTGGCGGGGAACGCGAACGGGGGGCTGAGACACGGGTCGTTTACGGCGCAGGTGGCGGAGCGGGTGCTGCGCGGCGAGCGGGTGAGGAGCATCCCAATCGAGCCGGAAGGCGGATTCGGGCCGGTGTTCGACTATGCGGCGATGCAGCGGTGGGGCATCGGGGAAGAGCAACTGCCGCCCGAGGCTGAAGTTTTGAACCGTCCGGTGGGGCTGTGGGCGCACTACCGGCAATATGTGGTGATCGCGCTGGTGCTGATGACGGCGCAGATGGGCGTCATCGGGCTGCTTGTAGGGAACATCCGGGCGCGGAGGAAGGCGGAGGCTCAATTGAGGGAGAGCGAACTGCGGCACAAGGAGATGGTGGAGAACGCCATCGACTCGATTTACAGCCACGACCTGGAGGGCCGCTACATTTCAGTGAACCGGACGCTGGCCGAATTGCTCGGCTACACGCGGGAAGAGCTGTTGTCGATGAACATCGATCAGATCGTGGCGCCGGAGTATGTCGAGGCGGCGCGGAGGTCGATTGCGCGGAAGCTGGCGAACGACAAGATGAAGCCGACGCCTTATGAGATCGTGGCGGTTTGCAAGGACGGGCGGCGGATCTGGGTGGAGGTGAGCACGCGGCTGATCCGGGAGAACGGCAAGCCGGTGGGTGTGGAAGGCATCGCGCGAGACATCACGGTGAGGAAGAAGCTGGAGATCCAGTTGAGGCAGGCGCAGAAGATGGACGCGCTCGGCCGGCTGGCTGGCGGGGTGGCGCACGATTTCAACAATCTTCTGACGGTGATTTGCGGGTATGCGAACCTGCTGATTCCGGAAACGCGGGACAGCCGGCAGCGGGAGAGGCTGGAGCTGATTGGGAAGGCGGGAGAGCAGGCGGCGCGCCTGACGCAGCAGTTGCTGGCATTCAGCCGAAGCCAGGCGGCGGAGCCGGCGCCTGTCGACCTGAACCGGGTTGTCAAGGACATGGAGAAGATTCTGATGCGGATGATTGGGGAGGATGTCCGGCTGGTGACGGAGCTGGCGCCGGGGCTGGGGCCGATGATGGGGGACGCGGGGCACATGGGGCAGGTGGTGATGAACCTTGCGGTGAATGCGCGGGATGCGATGCCGGCTGGGGGCACGCTGAGCATTTCGACGTCGAACGTCACGCGGTCGGGCGACGGGACGTATACGGCGGCGCCGGGGAACGCCGGGACCCACGTGATGCTGAGGGTGAGCGACACGGGGACGGGCATGGATCCCGACGTGGTGCGGCAGGCGTTCGAGCCGTTTTATACGACGAAGGAGCAGGGCAAGGGGACCGGGCTGGGCCTTTCGGTGGTTTACGGAATCGTGAAGCAATACGACGGCGAGATCTCGGTGGCGAGCGAGCCTGGGCGGGGAACGACGTTCAGGATCAGTTTCCCGCAGGCGGGAGCGGAGGCGCGGGCGGAGGTGAAGGAATGCGAGAGCGGAGTGATGAACGGGAGGGGAACGGTGCTGGTGGTGGAAGACCGGGAGGACGTGCGTAGGTATGCGGCGAACGTGTTGGCGGATGCGGGCTATAAAGTCCTGGCGGCGGCGCACGGAGCGGAGGCGCTGGCGATGGTTGCCGGCGGGGGCAACCGTCCGGACGTGCTGCTGACCGACGTCATCATGCCGGGGATGAGCGGAGTGGAGCTGGCGGACAAGCTGGCGGAGAGTCTGCCGAATCTGCGGGTGGTTCTGATGTCGGGCTACACGGCGGGGGCGGAATTCGAAGACAAGTATTCGAGGCTTCTGGCCAAGCCGTTCTCTCCGGGCGCGCTGCTGGAGCGGGTGCGGGAGGAACTGGGCACGGCGGGCTGCCGCTGAAGGGGGCAGGAGGGATGGAGCGGAGCCTTGGCTCAGGCGGTTCAGGCAGTTCAGGCGGGGCGGAGCAGGACTTTGAGCGCGCCGGGGCGGGCGGCGTGGGCGAAGGCTTGCGGGGCGCGTTCGAGGGGGTACTCGGCGTCGAGCATGGGGTCGAGGTTGAGGACATTCTTCCGAATGAGATCGAGGGCGGGCTGAAAGCGGCCGCAGCGGGAGCCGATGAGGGTGATTTCATCGACGACGAGAGGGGCGGTGTCGATGGAGAGGCGTTCGTGCACGGTTGACTTGAGCACGAGGACTCCACGCGGGCGGACCATGGAGGCGGCTTGGGCGAAGCCCTGGGCGGAACCGGAGGCCTCGACAACAAACGGATAACGCCGCGCCGGCAGGCGGGCGCCGACGCGGCCTCGGACGCCGGCTTTTTGGGCGATGCGGACCTTTGCGGAGTGCCGCCCGTAGAGATCGACTTTGGCGCCGCTGACGGCGAGGACCTGCGCGATGAGCAGGCCGAGCTTGCCATCGCCGAGGACGGCCACTTCGCCTTGAGCGATTTCAGGAACCTGTTCGAGGATTTCGCAGGCGGCGGCGACGGGTTCGGTGAAGACGGCGTGCTCGTCGCTGACGCAGGCGGGGACGGGCAGGAGGTTGGCTTCGGGGAGGGTGAAGTACTCGGCGAAGGCTCCGGGGTGTTTGACGATGCCGAGCACGGCGCGGTGGGGGCAGTGGCGTCCGAGATGGCGGCGGCACCAGGCGCATTTGCCGCAGGCGAGGTTGATCTCGCCGACAACCCGCTGGCCCGTGGCGGCTTTTTCGGCGACGAACTCGTGGCCGGGGCGGCCGCGGAAGCCGTAGTAACCGCGGAGCAATTCCAGGTCCGTATTGCAGATGCCGCCGAGGCGCAGTTTCAGGAGGACCTTGCCGCGGGGGGCGGGGCATTCGCGCACGGAGACGCGGCCGTGCTCGATCCAGACCTGTTTCACAGCCGCGGGGCCTCCCGGCGGCGCGGCCTGGGGAGGCGGAATAAAGTGCCTGTCACTTTTTTCTCCACATCCTGGAATAATAAGAGATTCGTGCCTGCCTTGCTGTCCTGCATCAATCCCGCATGCGCCGCGACGTACGAAGCCGACGCGGTGCTGTATACGTGTCCGAAGTGTTCGGCGCTGCTGGAGGCGGCGTATCCGGGGCTGCGGCTGGATGCGCCGGCGATGAAGAGGATTTGGCGCGAGCGCCGGCTTTCGAACGCGCCGCTGGACCAATCGGGGGTGTGGCGATACCGGGAGCTGCTGGGCTTTTTCGACGAGGCGCGGGACCGCGCGGCGACGCTGAGGGAAGGGAACACGCCGCTGCTGGAGGCGCCGAAGGCGGCGAGCTATGCGGGGCTGCGGGCGATCACCTTCAAGCACCAGGGTTTCAACCCGACGGGTTCATTCAAGGACAACGGGATGACCTGCGGGACGACGCAGGGTCTGAGGCTGGGGATGAAGAAGGCGGCCTGCGTATCGACGGGCAACACATCGGCGTCGATGGCGGCGTATGCGTCGATGGCGGGGATGACGCCGGTGATTTTCCTGCCGCACGGCAACATCAGTTACGGGAAGCTGGCGCAGGCGCTCGAGTATGGGGCGGTGACGTTGCAGGTGGAGGCGAATTTCGATCAGATCCTGGCGCTGGTGCGGAGGCTGGCGGATGAGACGGGGATCTACCTGCTGAACTCGGTCAATCCGTTCAGGATTGAAGGGCAGAAGACGATCATGGTCGAGATGCTGGATCAGCTCGACTGGCAGGCGCCGGATTGGGTGATCGTTCCGGGCGGGAACCTGGGGAACATTTCGGCTTTTGGGAAGGCGTTCCGCGAGCTGCGGGCGCTGGGATTCATCGAGAGGACGCCGCGGTTCGCGGTCATCCAAGCGGCGGGTTCGGCGCCGTTCCGGGAATACTTCCATGCGCGGCCGCGGCCGGAGGCGTTCCCTGCCGTGGCGGAACCGGAGACTCTTGCGACCGCGATCCGGATCGGGGATCCGGTGTCGTGGCCGAAGGCGTTGCAGGTGGTGGAGGACTCCGGCGGGACAGTCGAGATGGTGACGGAACAGGAGATCGCCGATGCCAAGGCGGTGATCGGACAATGCGGGATCGGCTGCGAGCCGGCATCGGCGGCGACGCTGGCGGGAGCGAAGAAGCTGGTGGCGCAAGGGGTGCTGGATCCGGAGTCGAGGGTTGTCGCCGTGCTGACGGGAAATGTCCTGAAGGACCCGGATTACATCTTCAAGTACCACACGGGCCAATTGAAGACGCCCTCGGGCGTGGCGATTGCGCCGACGTTCGGCAACCGGCCGGTTGTGGTTCCGAACGACCCGGAGCGGATCATCCCGCTGTTGGCTGGATGATGCGCTCGCTGGAGGGCGCTGCTGAGCGACGAGGGTGCGTTGGGGCTCAGAAAGAATCAGATCGCCTGCTGATAGTGATCGGGCGACTGGCTGTAGCTTTTGAGTTTGCGGCTGATGGTGCGGATGGAGATGCCGAGCATTGCGGCAGCCTTGGTCTGGTTTCCGCCGCTGGCCTCGAGGGCGCGGAAGATGGCGTCGCGTTCGATCTCCTCGAGGCTGGAGGGCGAGCCTGAGCCGTCGCCGAACTCGCGGCTGGGGGCGAACTGGATGGAGCCTACGTGAGAGTCTTCGTTTTCGAGCGCGAGGCGGGTCATCAGGTTTTTGAGTTCGCGGATATTGCCTGGCCAGGAGTAGGAGCGCAGTTGTTCGAGCGCCTTGGGCGACAACGTCATGCCGGGGCGCTGGCGGGTGAGGAAGTGAAGGGCGAGAGCTTCGATATCGTCGGGTCTGGAGCGGAGGGGGGGCACTTCGAGGACCACCTGGCTGAGGCGGAAGTAGAGGTCCTTCCGGAACCTGCCTTCCTCCATCAAATGGAGGAGGTTCTGGTTGGTGGCGGCGACGATTCGGACGTCGACGGAGACTTTGCGGGTTCCGCCGACCCGAAAATAAGGTGTTCCATCTAGAATGCGGAGGAGCTTCACCTGAACGCGGGCGTCGAGCTCGCCGATTTCGTCGAGAAAAAGGGTGCCGGTGTGGGCCATTTCGAAGAGACCGGCTTTGGAATTGGCGGCGCCGCTGAAGGCGCCTTTTTCGTAGCCGAAGAGTTCGCTTTCGACGAGGGACTCGGGGAGCGCGGCGCAGTTGAGATCGACCCAGGGGCGGTCGCTGCGGCAGGAGAAGTGATGGATGGCGCGGGCGACGAGTTCCTTGCCGGAGCCGCTTTCTCCAGTAATGAGAACACTTGCTTCGGAGCCGGCGATGCGGGCGGCTTTGTGGAGGGCGTCACGAAGGGCATCGCTTGCAACGATGGCCTTCATGCCGAGGAACTCGAAAACGTCGACGCGCCGGTCCATAGCCTGTCGGTACTACTTTCGCTGGTACCCAGTGTACGGCGAGTCACCAAACGAGCGAATTAGTCAAACACCTGAGCAGTGGTGACAAAAGGCTTGCATTCAAGTGTGGGCAAGCTGACAAGCGGACGAAGACGCCCGGTCAAATTGACCGGGCAGGCCGGTCAAATTGCCATTTTTTCATCTTTCTTCCCATGGGGAGTCTCCGCATTATCAATTGTTTGGCCCAGTACTACTAATGGCACCAAGCTTGCCATAACCGAGGGAGATGGGACTGAAGGCATGAGGCTACCGATCGCGACGAGGCTATTCATTTCGGCGGTGAGCGCGCTGGGGCTGGTGGCGGCGGCGGCTGGATTCGCCTCATTCACGCCGAAGGACGTCGTTGGGTTCGGGATCTATCTGTGTCTGGCGGCGTGCGCGGCGTGGGTGCAGTCGTTGCTGCCGCGGACGGCGCAGGTGGTTCCGGTGAGCGCGGTGTTCGCGTTTGTGGGAATTCTGGAGTTCGGGCTGGGCGAGACGCTGCTGCTTGCGCTGGCGGGGACGTGGGTTGCGACGCTGCGGCTGAAGGGCGACGGGCCATATCATGCGCACCGGCTTTTTCATCTGGCGGTGGTGGCGCTGGCGACGACGGCGGCTTTCGGGGTTTATCGCTACCCGCACGGAGGACTGCTCACGGCGATGCCGGGAATCCGGCTGGCGGCAAGCGCGACCGCGTACTTCTTTTTGAACACGTGGGCTTCAGCGGTGCTGGCGTCGGTGTATGACCGGCGGCGGATCCGGCGGACGTGGGAAGAGGCCTATTTCTGGTCGTTTCCGCACTATCTGATCGTTTCGACGGCGGCGAACCTGCTTCACAACGGGTACGGGAAGCTGGGATGGGACTCGGCGCTGGCGTTGCTGCCGCCGCTGGTGCTGATTTACCGGTCGCATGCGATGAGCATGGCGAAGATGGCGACGGACAGGCGGCACGTGGAGGAGATGGCGTCGCTGCACCTGCGGACGATTGAAGCTCTGGCGATGGCGATCGAGGCGAAGGACGAGTGCACGCATGACCATCTGAGGAGAGTGCAGGTTTATGCGATCGAGGTTGGCAAGGAACTCGGGCTGACAGAGAAGGAGCTGCAAGCGCTGAGAGCGGCCTCGATCTTGCATGACATTGGGAAGCTGGCGGTTCCGGACTACATCTTGTCGAAGCCGGGGCGGCTGACGCCGGAGGAGTTCGAGAAGATGAAGATCCACCCGATTGTGGGCGCGGAGATCATCGAGCGGGTGGGTTTTGATTGCCCGGTGGCGCCGATTGTGCGGTATCACCACGAGCGGTGGGACGGGCTGGGCTATCCGTTCGGGCTGCGCGGGGAGGACATCCCGATCGGGGCGCGGGTGCTGGCGGCTGTGGACTGTCTGGACGCGCTGGCAACGGACCGGCAATACCGGCCGGCGCTGCCGCTGGCGGAGGCGATGCGGATTGTGGCTTCGGAATCGGGCAAGAGCTACGATCCCAAGATTGTTGAGATTCTGGAGCGGCGGTATCAGGAACTGGAGAGCATGGCGCAGCAGGCGCGGGTAGCGGCGGTGGCGCGCCTGCCGCGGGAGGTGAGCATTGTGGGGGGCGACGCTCCGGCCAACGGATTCGAAGAAACGCTCATGCGGTTCGATTCGGGGGCCGATTTCCTGTCGTCGATCGCGGCGGCGCGGCAGGAGGTTCAGATTCTGCACGAGATCACGCACGATCTGAGCGCGTGTTTGCGGCTGGAGGATTCTCTGTCGGCGGTTTCGGCGCGGTTGAAGCGGCTGGTTCCGTTCGACACGCTGGCGCTGTTTGTGCGCGACGGCGACGCGCTGGCGGCGCGGTTCGCGCAGGGCGAGGAGGCGGGCACGATCGGGCAGTTGAGGATTCCGTTCGGGGCGGGCATTTCGGGATGGGTGGCGGCCAACAGGAAGCCGATCATCAACGGCATTCCGGGGGTGGAGCCGGGTCTTGGGACGAAGAACGGCGGCGCGACTCAGCTCCGGAGCGCGCTCTCGGTGCCGATGCACGCCTCGGGGGGGCTGCAAGGGGTGATCACGCTGTACAGCACGGTTCGCGACGCGTACAACCGCGACCACCTGCGGATCCTGCTGGCGATCCAATCGCGGGTGTCGGTGGCGATGGAGAACGCGTTCAACTATCAGCAGGCGCAGAACAAGGCGGCGCTGGACGGGCTGACGGGGCTTCCGAACGCGTCTTCGATGTTCCTGCATCTGGACGCCGAGATTGCGCGGTGCAGGCGCGGGGAGCACACGCTGAGTCTGCTGGTGTGCGACCTGGACGGTTTCAAGCAGGTCAACGACACGCTGGGCCACCTGGAAGGCAACCGGCTGCTGAAGGAGATCGCTTCGCTGCTGCGGTCGCGGGCGAGACCGGACGATTTCACGGCGCGAATGGGCGGCGACGAATTCGTGCTTGTGCTTCCAGACATTCCGCTGGAGGTCATGCAGAAGAGGATTCAGGAGATCGAAGAGGCGGTATCAAGCCTGGGCCGCAACTCGTTCTCGGCGGGGTACCTGGGCGCGAGCATCGGCTATGCGACGTTCCCGAACGACGGCTCGGATGCGGAAGCCCTGCTGGCCGAGGCGGACCGCCGGATGTACGAGATCAAGAAGGATCGAAAGCAGGCGCGGCAGCACGGTTCGCTTGCGGCGCTTCGCAGCATGACGATGGCTGGAGCGGGGCAAGCCCATTCGGCCAAACAGGGAGGAGGCAACTTGTGATGCTCCGCGCAATGCTTGTTGGAGCCGACTATTCGCACGCCAATGAGATCGCAGAACTGCTCGCGATGCGCCGTCACGCGACGGTGGCGGGGCGTGTGGACTATTTTCCATCCGCGCTGGAATTCGGACGGATTCTCCGCGAGGTGGAGCCGGAAGTGCTGCTGATGTCGTTGAGCGATTTCGGCCGGGCGATCGAGCTGCACAGGCTGGCGGCTCAGATCATGCCCGGGATTCAGACCGTGGGGCTGTTGCGCGACAGCGGGTCGGCGGTGCCGCTGGAGGCGATCCGGGAGGGGATTCGAGAGTTTCTGGAGTACCCTCCGGCGCTGGGGCAGGTGGACGGGGTTTTCGAGCGTGTTGGAGCGCACCTGGCGCAGCGTCCGCCGCAGCAGGCGGAGACTGACCTGATATATGCGTTTTTCCCGGCGCGTCCGGGGCTGGGGGCGTCGACGATCGCGGTGAATACGGCGGCGGCGCTGGCAGAGATACCGGACCTGACGGTGCTGCTGGCCGATTTCGATCTCCACAACGGCGTGCTGCGGCTGCTGTTGAATCTGCAAAACGGCTGTTCGCTGGCGGAAGCGGCGATGCGGACGGCGAGTCTCGATGAGGACATCTGGCGGCAGTTTGTTCACCGGCTGGGGCGGCTGGATGTGGCGCGGGCGGGCAAGCCGGCGGCGGACACGCGGCTGGAGCCGGTTCAGGTGGCGAGCCTGATGCGGTTCGCCAAGAGGCGGTACAAGGTAGTCTGCGCGGACCTGCCGGGCACGTTCGATGCGGAGTCGATGGTGGTGCTGAGAGAAGCGTCGAGGATCTTCCTGGTGACGACGCCGGAGCCGCTGAGCCTGTACATGGCGCGGGAGGACATGCAGGCGCTGGACCAGCTTGGGCTGGGAGGGCGAGTTGAGGTGATTTTGAACCGGTACAGTCCGAAGGCGGGGCGGGAGCCGGAGGTGGCCTCGCGGACGATCGGCGCGCCGGTGGTGGCCGTGGTGCCGAACGACTACAGATCGACGCAACATGCGATCCGGACGGGGCAGCCGATGGCGATGACATCGCCGGCGGGTTCGGCTCTGCGGACGTTCGCGCGGACGCTGGTGAGCGGGCACGTGATTGCGGAGACGGAGGAGCCGCGGATGAGCCTGGCGTCCTTGTTCGGCTTGAGGAAATCGCAGGCGTCCTAAGCGGGTGGCCTTGGCCTGGTGAGATGCCACGCCGTTCGGAGTGGGGCGGACTCTTGGGCCGGACAATGCCGCGAGCAGCGGCGGTGGAGACTGGCCGGCCGGAGCGCGGAACCGTCCAAGCGGCCTCGCACGATACAATTAAGTTGAAACCACGCCGCACAAGGGCCCGTAGCTCAGCTGGATAGAGCATCTGCCTTCTAAGCAGGGGGTCGCAGGTTCGAGTCCTGCCGGGCCTACCAGGAGATTCAGTGTACCCGTCCGGCGAACCCATCTTGCTGGCGCCCGGGCCGGTGTTGTAGAGGCGCTCAGGCTTCGGCGGGCTTCCAGTTCATGGGCAGGAGTTCGGCGATGCGCTGCACGGGGAAGTC
>JACADU010000121.1 GCA_013388415.1 Bryobacteraceae bacterium | reverse complement strand
GTACTTCGAGGCGCGGGACGCGCCCGGCTCGAATCTCCGCCGGGAATTCGAGATGATGCAGGCCCTGCAAAGGAAGGGCGTCCCATACGCGGCGAGTATCTGGTGGCTTCCCGAGTGGATGCTCGCCGACCCGAACATGAAGCCCCGAAGCGAACACCGCCGCCGCGTCGGCATTGGCAAGTGGGAGGAATTGCTCGAGAGCGTGGGCTCTTACCTGCTCTACGCGAAGAAACGTTACGGCGCTGAGCCCGACCTGTTCTCTTTCAATGAGGCTAATATCGGCGTCTACGTGCTGTTCGATCCGGAGGAGCACCGCGAAGCCATCAAGAGCTTCGGCGCGCACTTTCGGCGGCTCGGCCTGAAAACGAAGATGCTGCTCGCCGACGCCACCGGTCCTGACGGCACTTACACCTACGCCCTGCCCGCCGCCAACGACGCCGAGGCCCTCCAATACTGCGGCGCGGTGGCGTTCCATTCGTGGGGCGGAACAACGCCTGAGCGATACCGCCTTTGGGGCGAGGTCGCCGAGTGGCTGAACCTGCCGCTGCTTGTTGCTGAAGCCGGCGTGGATGCGCAGGCTCATCGGGAGCGCCGCTACGACAGTTTCCACTACGGACTGCGCGAGGTGAAGCAGTATCAGGACCTGCTCGAGCACGCGCGCCCGCAAGGAATCATTTACTGGGAGTACACCAGCGACTATGGCCTCGCCAGGGTCTCGCGCGAAGGCGGGCAGGAAGTTGTGGAGCCGACGTCCCGCTTCCACTTCATGCGCCATTGGGCCAACCTCACGCCGCGCAACTCGGACAACCTGTCGGCCGAAACCAGTCACCATCAAGTGCGCGTGACGGCCTTCCGCGGCGCGGAAGGTTTCACCGTCCACATCGCGAATCTCGGCCCCGCCCGCGAGCTCGTGCTCGAGGGATTGCCCGCTGCGTCCTATCGGCAGGTGGTCACCAGCGCCACAGAGGGATTTGTGGAAAAGAGCCGCGTCGAAGCCTCTCCACAGGCGACAAGGCTCGCCCTCCCCGGGCGAGCCTTGATCACTCTGACAACCGTCCGCTGACGCCTCGTCCTTGTGGGGCAGCCTCTCAGGCTGCGCCGGACACCTGCGTCCTTGTGGGGCAGCCTCTCAGGCTGCGCGGGACTCTCAGTCCCGCAATGACATCCTCTCAGGCGCGCGGGACTCTCAGTCCCGCAAAGGCGGCCTCAGAGGCCGCCGCAGGCCACGGGCCTGCCCCACTCAGCTATACCTTCTCCGGCACGACGTACGGCTTGCGATACTCGCGCGTGAGCATCTTGTCCGCTTCGGCGTCACCGACAAACTTCTCGTTCGCCGGATCGAACGTGAGCACGCGGCTCAGACGGTAGCTGATGTTGCCCAGATGAGCCAGAGCGCTCGACAGGTGCGCAGTCTCGACAGGCCCGTTCTGGTCTTCCGTCTTGCGGCTGCGGATGGCCTTGATCCAATTGGCGTAGTGGTCGCCGCCGGCCTTGCGTCCCGGCCCCTTCTCCTTCTTCTGGCCCAGGAAGGTCTCGTAGGTGTCGTAGCCCTTGATCACCATGTAGCCTTCCGATCCGTAGAAGATGTTGCCCACGGTGGCGCCGCCTTCATCGTTGGTGTGCCACGGGCGGACTTCAAACTGGATCAGCTTCTTCTGCTCCGGATAGTGGTAAAGCGTCGTCAACACCTCCGGCGTGATCTTGTCGTCGTCGAAGAGGAACTTGCCGCCCATGGCGGTGATCTTTGTCGGCAGCGTGTCGACGCCCAATCCCCACATGCACATGTCGGTCTCGTGGATGCCTTGATTGCCGACATCGCCGTTGCCGTAGTTCCACGTCCAGTGCCAGTTGTAGTGGACAATCCTCCGGCTGAAGGGCTCCATCTGCGCCGGACCCGTCCAGAGGTCGTAGTCGAGATTCGGCGGAACGGGCTCCACGCCCTTCTTCCCGATCGAAGGCCTCCAGCGGAACACGAGCCCGCGCGACATATAGACGTTGCCGATCACGCCCTTCCGCAGGTGATCCACCGCCTCGCGGATCGCCTCCGAGCTTCGCAGTTGGACTCCATGCTGGACGATGCGGTTGTATTTGTGCGCCGCCTCCACCATCTTCCGGCCTTCCCAAACGTTGTGAGAACCCGGCTTTTCGACGTACACGTCCTTGCCCGCCTGACACGCCCAGATGGTGGCCAGCGAATGCCAGTGATTCGGCGTCGCCACCGTGACCGCATCGATGTCTTTTCGCTCCAGCGCCTTCCGGAAGTCCTGAATGATCTCGACTTTCTTCCCGTAGCGCTTCTCGAACAGCGCAGCGGACTTCTCCGCCACGCCGAGGTCAGGATCGCAGAACGCGACCACTTCGGCGTCGGGCTGGCTCTGGATGCCCTGCATGTGGTCCTTGCCGCGTCCGTTGACGCCCAGAATGGCAACTCGAATCTTGTCATTTGCGCCGGCTGCGCGCCGGGCCATCAAGTGCGTGGCTGCGGCGCCCGCCGCGCCAACGAATACTCTGCGACTGCTCATTCCTTGGTTGTATCACACGCCCGGCTTCGAGCCTCGGCCCAGATCAATAGCTGATCCTGGACTCGGCGGAGAACTTTCGGTAATTGCGGAAACTGGTGATGTTGCGGCTGCACTGCGCCGTGCCGCGCTTGCAGCCCAGCGATTCGCTTTCCACCGGGAGCAAATAGGTGCCGTTGTCGATCCGCACGAAGCCGTAATCGATGCGCGTCTCGGCCTTTTCGATGCCGAACGAAGCGGGCAGTCCGCCGGCTCGTTGCTCGATCCGCAGCACGCGCCGCGATTCCTTGTCGATCCAGATCTCCCCGCTGTGGGCCGGCTTGTACCGCTCGCCGCGGTCGTCGACCAGAATCCAGTTTGAATGCTTCGCGTCCACCGCGTAGGAGTAAACGTAGGCAGGCCGGCTCGCCGCCCTTCCGTCGCGCACCCTTTCGAACCGGGCGTCCGTATCGGGCGCGAAGAGATCCTGCAATGTTGTGACGAACTCGCCCGTCGTCCACGTTCCTGACTTCTCCAACGGCTTGTCCGGCGGCCGTCCGTTGATCCGAACATCGGCGTACCGCTCTTTGCCGTTCACGCAGGACACCTCCGCCGTCACGACGTCGATCACCTTCCAGTCCGGCGGATCGACATTGGTGTGCGAGCGGGTCGTGTTCTGCTCGACCACGTAGTTCGGCAGGTCAATCGCAAACGCGGCCGCGGCGTCGCGCGCGTCGGCCAAAACCTGGAGGTCGGGCGGCAATGAAGTGGCCTCCGTCGGCAGCCGCCGCGCGGCCGACTCGTCCCTCGCCACGTGGGTTCCCGCCGTCTCCCCCGTCCGCGGCGCAGGCTCATCGTCCTTGTCCTCACCACGGCCCGCCGGAGGCAGCTTCGATGGCCCTGAACTTCTCCCCAGGTCCCCAGCTTCAGGAACACGGATGGAGGCCGTGTCGACCGGCTTCGACGCCTCCGCCTTGTCCGCCGCCGACCCCGAGCGCAGCAGCGTCACCCGCATCGCCGTTTCAGGATCTTCTTTGGAAGCCTGCACCGAAAGCATGTCGCCCGGCTGAAGAAGCGAGTCGCGGACCGGTTCCCCCGACTTATCCTGAAATCGCGTCTTCGCCAGCAACCGGAATTTGTAGACTTGCCCTCCAGAGGCGAGCAGCAGATGCTTCGAGGCCAGTTCCCGCAGAGTCCCTTCCATGGAGTTCAACTCCACGCGGACTTCATTCTCGTTCCCTTTTTCGTCTTTCTTGTCTTCCTTTGGCTTCTTTTTCGGCCAGGGGATCCTTGGCAGTTGGACCCCTCCAGGCAGGCGGCCAGGATAGGTGCTCGGATCTTGCGGGTATTGCCCCGGAGGATACTGCCCGGGCGGATACTGCCCCGGCGGGTATTGCGACGGCGGGTATTGTGAAGGGGTTTGCGCCGGACTCGCGTGCCCGGACAGCAGCCACACCGCGAGCACGGACAGCGCAATGATCGTCCGGCGGCATCCAGTCAAACGGCGCATGACGCTCGACCCCTCCCACTCGCCATTATAGGGGCCCGCGCGGCGCGCGATGCCAAATCAGGCCGGTTGCGCCACGCAGTGCTTCTGGAATGCCTCCACCAGCAATTCGGCGATCTGCGGGGCGATTCGCGACTCGATTTCAAAGCGGTGCAAAACCCACACTGCCTTGCCGTCTCTGAAAAGCGCCATCGACGGCGAAGACGCGGGGACGCCCGGCAGATACCGCTCGCGCAAATGCGCTGTCGCCTCCACATCGCCGCCCGCGAAAACTGTCGCCGTAACGTCGGGCTTGACCGGCGCATGCTTCAGCGCCAGGCCGACCGCCGGCCGCGCCTTGCCCGCCGCGCAGCCGCATACGCTGTTCACCACCATCAACACGGCGCCATTCTCCGCAATCACACGGTCAACGTCGGCGGCGCTCCGCGCCTCGATCACTCCATATCGAGTCAGGTCTTCCCGCATTGGATGAATCAGTGTCTCTGGATAGGCCATGCCTCCAGGATGACATAATCTTGACCACTCTGTACAGATACTCTTGTGGGGCAGCCTCCCAGGCTGCGCGGGACTCTCAGTCCCGCAAGCAAAGGCGGCCTGAAAGGCCGCCGCAGGCCACGGGCCTGCCCCACGACGTCGACAGAAATTGTCAGACTCCTAAATCAGCGATAGAGCCCTTTCAGGTTGTTCCACCGCACCCGCAGCGGATCCAGGAACGCCGCAATGCCATTCCACAGGCTCACCTTCGTGCCTTCTGCGTTGTCCCACCGCACCGGAACTTCGAGAATCCTGAAGCCGTGTTTGCGGGCGATGAACAGGATCTCCACGTCAAATCCGAAGCCGTCCGAAAGCTGCCGCTTCGTCACGCACTCCGCCGCCGCGCGCGAAAAGAGCTTGAAGCCGCACTGAGTATCCCGGTATGGCAAGCCCGTGATCATCCGCATCACAAAATTGAAGACCTTGCCGCTGAACTCGCGGAACGCCGGTTGCCGGATGCCGATCAGAGACCGGTCCAGGGCTCTCGACCCGATCGCTCCGTGCGCATTTTCGGCCTCAACTCGCGCCGCCAGCCTGTCGAACTCGTCGATCGGAGCCGAGAGATCGGCGTCGGTCATCAACACCCACTCGCCGCGCGCCTCCTGCATGCCGTGCCGGACAGCATACCCCTTCCCGCGGTTGCCCGGATTCTGCACCAGCCGGATCCGCTCATCATGCGACGCTGCTTCGCGCACCACGCTCGCCGTTCCATCACGTGATCCGTCGTCGACGACGACGATTTCCGCGAACCGGAAGTCGTGACGCGCGATGAACTCGCGGAGCTTTTCCAGCGTGAGTGGCAACCGTCGTTCTTCGTTGTAGGCCGGTATGACAATCGAGAGCGAGAACAACCCCTCAGTATAATGAAGTTTTCCCGAGAGGATTCTCCCTTGTCCACAGAGCAGGAACTGTTCGATCTGCGCTTCTCGCGCATCAACGCGATTCAAGCGTTGGGCTACCGCGCCTACGGCCAGCGGTTCGATTTCAGCCATACGATTCCGGCCATTCTGGCCGTTTATTCCGCCACCGCGGCGGAGCAACTCGACTCTTCCCGCGTACCGGTCAAAGTCGCAGGCCGGATTCAGACAATTCGCCGCATGGGCAAGGCTGGATTCGCGCACCTCCAGCAATCGGGCGAGCGCCTTCAGGTCTACGTCAAGAAAGACCTCGTCTCGGAGCGTGAATGGGCTCTTTGGGAACTGCTCGACCTCGGCGACATCATTGGCGTCGAGGGCTACCTCTTCCGCACGCGCACCGGCGAACTCTCGATTCACGTGGAGACGCTCACCTTCCTCTCCAAGAACCTGCTGGGAATGCCCGAGAAGTACCACGGTCTGGAAGACGTCGAAATCCGCTACCGCCAGCGCTACCTCGACCTCATCGCCAACCCTGATGTCCACCGCGCCTTCGCGACCCGCGCCAAGGTGATCGCCAGTTTCCGGCGCCAGCTCGAGGCGCGCGGATTCATCGAGGTCGAGACTCCCATGATGCAGCCGCTCTACGGCGGAGCCGCGGCGCGCCCCTTCGTCACGCATCACAACACCCTCGACATCGACCTCTACCTGCGCATCGCGCCGGAGCTCTATCTCAAGCGCCTCGTCTGCGGCGGCATGGAGCGCGTGTTTGAAATCAACCGCAATTTCCGCAACGAGGGCATCTCCACCCGTCACAACCCTGAATTCACCATGCTCGAGTTCTATCAGGCCTACGCCGACTACCGCGACCTGATGGACCTGACCGCCGAACTGCTCAAGAACGTCGCCCTCGACGCCACCGGCTCCGCCACCGTCCCCTACGGCGATCTCACGCTCGACTTCTCCTCAATTCGCCGGTTCACCATGCGCGAGGCCGTCTGCGAATTCTGGAAGGGCCCGGACAAGCCCTCCATGGACAACGTGCGCGACCCCGAATGGCTTTCCCGGCACGCCGGCAAGCTCACTCCGGGCGAGTGCCTGGTCGACATCTTCGAGCGCCATTGCGAAGAGGCTCTCGTTCAGCCCACGATCATCCATCAGTATCCCGTCGAGGTCTCTCCGCTTGCCAAACAGAACCCCGATGAGCCCGGCATGACCGACCGCTTCGAGGTCTACGCCGCGGGCATGGAAATCGGCAACGCCTTCACCGAGCTGAACGACCCCGACGAACAGCGCCGCCGCTTCGAGATGCAGCTCGCCATGAAGGAGCGCGGAGACGAAGAAGCCCACCAGATGGACGAGGACTACCTCCGCGCCCTCTGCTACGGCATGCCGCCGGCGGGCGGCGAGGGGCTCGGCATCGACCGCATCACGATGCTGCTGACCAACTCCAAGTCCATCCGCGATGTCATCCTTTTCCCGCTCCTGCGGCCTGAAGGCCCCATCGGCATCGCCGGCTGGCTGCGGGAATCCAGCGCAAAGCACCTGGGAAAGTGACCCCGTGCAACGCTCGTTCGAGTGGTTTGTCGCCGCGCGCTACTTGAAGGCGCGCCACCGCCACGCGTTCATCAATGTTGTCACCGCGATCAGCGTCCTCGGCGTCGCAGCCGGCGTGATGGCGCTGGTTCTCGCGCTGGCCATCAACAACGGATTCCGCCAGCGCCTGCAAACCAGCCTCCTCGGCGCCACGCCCCACGTGGCGGTTCTTGAGCGCAACCCGTCCACCGGCATCTCCGGCTGGCGCGAACTCGCCGCGAAGCTCTCAAAACTGGATGGCGTGACATCTGCCGAACCCGCTCTCTACGGCAAGGTGATGGTCGCTTCTCCTCTTCAGCCCGCCGAAGCCAACCTCAAGGGAGTCCCACGCTTCCCCGTCACCGTGCCCGCGCCCGCGCCCGGCCAGCGCCACCCTCAGGTCGTCCTCGGAGCCCAGCTCGCCCGCCGGACCGGCATGAGAGAAGGCAGCGTTGTGAAGCTCCTCTCCCCCCAGGGCGAAATGACTCCCTTTGGCATCAAGCCCGCAGAATTCACTTTCAGGGTCGCTGCGCTGTTCGAGTCCGGCTTCTACGATCTTGACAACCAGTTCGCGTTCGTCCTGCTGCCGGAGGCGCAACGCGTCTTCCAGACCGGCGATGTCGTCAACGCCATCGAACTCAAAGTCGCCGACCTCGAAAGCGCCTCCACCATCGCCCGCGCCGCTGAGCGCGCCGCCGGCGCGGACTTCGCCGCCACCGATTGGATGGAGCAGAACCGTCAACTGCTCGGCGCGCTCCGCCTCGAAAAGACTGTCAGCGTCATCACCATCGGCCTGATTCAGTTCGTCGCCGCGTTGAACATCCTGACAGCGCTCTTCATGAGCGTGATGGAGAAACGGCGCGACATCGCCATCCTCATCTCCATGGGCGCGCGCCGCCTCCAGATCGCGCGCGTCTTCGTGACCCAGGGCCTGCTCATCGCCGCCGCCGGCTCGGTCATCGGCCTCCTCGCCGGCTATGGACTCGGCTTCCTCGCCGACCGCGGCCGTTGGATTTCCCTCGACCAGGAGATCTACTCTCTCTCCTTCGTCCCCTTCGAGCCGAACGCCCTCGACGCGCTCTGGATCGTCGGCGTCGCCCTCGGCGTCAGCCTCCTCGCCACACTCGCGCCCGCCCGCGCCGCCTCACATACGGACCCCGTGGAAACCCTGCGCTACGAGTAACTGGACCGCGCATCAGTTCAGCCGGAAGTTCACCTCGATGTTCGCCTTCACCCGCACCGGCTTGCCGTCCTTCATCCCAGGCTTGAACTTCCATTGCTTCACCGCGGCAACGGCGCTCTCGCTGAGCCCCAGTTCCATCCCCTTTAGAACCCGAATGTTCTCTGGCACACCCTGCTTGTTGATTTCACCCGCCAGGAGAACGGAACCTTGCAGCTTTGCGTCGCGCGCCTCTTGCGTGTACCGCGGCTCCACTTTGCTGATCACGGACGGCGCCTTCACGCCGCCTCCGATCTTGTACGCCTTCTCGTCGGTCTTGCTTTTCTGCGCCGCAGCAACCGGCAACAGCGCCGCGCACATCGCCACGGCAAGCGCGAACGCGCCCGCGCGGCTCAACCGTCTTCGGTTTGTGCCTGAGTCCAACACCGCTTTCAGCCTTCCTTCCAGTTCTGTCCCCTCCCCCATCGCCAGTGCTGCCATCGAATCGCCCCGCATGCTCCGCGCGAGCCGCACCAGCAAGCCCGCATAGTCGTCCGCTCGCACGCCCGATCTCAAAACAGCATCGTCCGCCGCCCGCTCGCTCTCCGAGCTCATCCTGCGTACGGCCAACCAGGCAAGCGGCTGAAACCAGAAAAGACCCGCGATCAGCCTCCCCAGCAGAAGCCAGCCGCAGTCGCCCCGCGCGCAGTGCGCCAATTCATGTCTCAAGACTGCGTCCCGCACGTCCAGCCCCCACTCCTCAGCTTCCCGCGGCAGAAAAACCACCGGCCTGATAACGCCCCACACCATCGGGCCATACCCGCGCGGGGCTTCCACAAAGCGGACTCCTTCGCGCTCTCCTCTCAGCCTCTTTGCCCGGCGCGCCACCAGGGCAATCCGGAAATGCGCCCAACCCAGCCTTGCCCACAACAAAACCGTCCCTGCCGCCTACACGGCCAGAACCCAGCCCGCCATCCCGGATTTCCGCGAAGCCGCCCCCGCTC
>JACADU010000473.1 GCA_013388415.1 Bryobacteraceae bacterium | reverse complement strand
CGCCGGCTCTGCCGGGGTCGCGCCATCTCAGGCCGAGGCCCGTATCGGCACGGAAGGCGATGGGCGCCGTATCGCCGCGGGCGCTCGACTGCGCGTTCACCACGGCGACGATGGGGAATTCGAGCCCTTTGGCTTTATGGATCGTGAGAACGGTGACCGCGTCGCCTGCATCGAGAACGGGCGCCGACGTCTCCTGCCCGCTGGCCCGCAACTGATCGATGTAGTCAAGCCAGGCTCTGAGATCGCCGGGCTGCTCCTCAGCGAGCTTGTCGAGCAGCGAGAAGAACTTGGCGACATTGGCGCTTGCCTGCGGGGCGAGCCGGGCGAAGAATCCCGTTTCGTCGAGAAAGCGGGCCAGCACGGGCTGCGGCGCGGCATCGGCGATCGAGTTCCGCAGTTGCTCGAGCCTTTCGGCCGCCGCAGCAGGGGCGAGCCGCTGCTCGAGCCGGCAAAGGGCGATCTCCTCGTCCGTCACGCCGAACAGCGGGGAGCGGAGCACTCCAAACAGCGCGATGTCGTCGTCGGGGTTGTCGAGCGCCCGGAGCAGGTTCACCAAATCGACGACCGGCGATTCCTCGAAGAAATTGCTGCCACGCTCGACTTTGTAGGGGATGCCGAATCTGGACAGCGCCTCCTGAATCCGGCCGAAGGGCGTGCTTGTGCGGGCCAGAATCGCCATGTCGGAGAACCGCGCCGGGCGCTGCCTGCCCTCCTCGCCAATGAGCAGAGTGCCGTAGAGCTCTCTCAGGCGGCGCGCCGTCCACAGGATGTCGTCGGCGTCAGCATCCGCTTGGAGCAGTTCCACGGCGGCTCCGGCGGAGGCGGGAAACGGCTTCGCCGCAGTCAGCGTGTGCTCTGTCACGCCCCGTCCGGCGCGCGCGAGCGTACTGGCCGCCGCATCCAGTATCCCCTGCCGGCTGCGGTAGTTTTCGGTCAGGACGTCGATCTCGCCGGCGGCTTTCACCGAGTCTTTGAACCGCGAGAAGAGCTCCGGCTCGGCGCCGCGGAATCCGAAGATCGACTGGTTGAGATCGCCCACGGCGAAGAAGCGCGACGGGCGCCTGATGCGGTCCACAATCTGCCATTGGATCGGGTTGGTGTCCTGGAGTTCGTCCATGAGCACGGCGTCGAAGCGCTCCTGAATCTGCTGTTGGACCGCCGGGTCGCGCTCGAGCAGAGCCAGCGTTTTCGATTCAAGATCGTCGAAGTCGAGAGCAGCGAGCGAGCGCTTGCGCCGCGCGTACTCCTCCTCGAATAGCAGGAAGATATCCCGGACGAAGGGCAGAAGATGCTGGTTGGCCGCGCCGATGGCTTCGCGGCGCACGGCTGCCAGTGACTCGCGCAGGCTGTAGATGGACTCCTTGACCGGGTCGCCCCTTGAGCCGACTTTGGCGTCGAACGGCAGCTTCAGGCTCCAGGCGATCAGATCATCGGTCTCGAGGCGGGCGAGCCACTCGCGAGCGGCGGCATCGCGCTGCCTGGTTCCATCGGTCTGTTTCATTGGGGCCGCCAGCAGCGACAGCAGCTCACTGGCGAAGCGCCGCGCCATCGCGACCGGCTCGTATGCCGGCAGGCGGGCCAGTGCCCGTGCGGCTCCACCCGCGTTGCTGATTCGCGGAACGAGCCCGAGCAGGTCGCCGGCAATATCCTCGCTCTTCCACCGGGCGGCGAATTCCAGAAAGGTGTCCCGACGGTGAGCCGCGAGAGAATCGAGAACGCGGTCCATGGCGACGGAGCGCTCGACGGCGGCGGCGAGTTCGTCCATCACCTTGAACTGCGGGTCGATTCCAGCCCGGATCGAATGCTCGGAGAGCAGCGAATGGCAGAGGCCGTGAATCGTTGATACCTGGGACCGCTCCACCGCCCGGCGGATGCTCTGGTGGTCCTTGAACCGCCGGACCACCCGGTCCTTGATCTGAGTCGCCGCCTTCTCGGTGAATGTGATTGCCAGAATCCTCGCCGGGTCGATGCCGGACTCGACCAGCGAGGCGAAGCGCTCGACGAGCACGAAGGTCTTGCCGGACCCCGGTCCGGCGACGCAACAAACATCCTGCCCCCGCCGCTCGACGGCGGCGCGCTGGCTGTTGGAGAGACTCACTCCCGGCTATTGTTTCAAAAGCACGAGCTGCATGACGACATCGGTCCTGGCCTTGATGGCATGCTCGAGCAGCGGCGGCATGAAAGCGAACGTGCCTTCTCTGGCCTCCTTCCAATCGTTGCCCAGCCGAAGATCGGCTTCTCCCGACAGGAACTGGATGATCGCCGGGAACGGCGCGGTGTGCGCCGAAAGCTCTGTCCCGGGAGCGAAGCAAAACTGAAGGATCTTGGTGCGGTCGTCCTGATGGATGGTCCGGCTGAGAATGCCGCGTTCGGGCAGCGGCGGGTGCTCGCGGAAATCGGCGAGGAAAACGTAGGATGATTCAGACATGGCAGTTCCTTTCGACAAGCTGCGGCGCGAGACCTTTGACAGGACTTCGCTGTTTTCGGCGCTCGAGCCGGAAGAGCGGCAGCAGATCGCCGCGCTCGGCGTCGAGAAGCGGTATGAGGCGGGCGAAGCGCTCTTTCACGAGGGGCTGCCGTGCGAGGGGCTGTTCGTCCTGGCGTCGGGCAGGGTGAAGATCGTGAAGACTTCCCCCTCCGGACGGCAGATCATGCTGGTGACCGAGACGGCGCCGGCGAGTGTGGCTGAGGTCCCGCTGTTCGACGACGGGGTCAACCCCGCGACGGTCGTGGCGCTCGAGGACACCATCGCTTACCTGCTGCGGAAAGAGGACTTTCGCCGCTTCTGCCGCGAGCATCCGGAGGTGCCGCTCAAAGTCCTGGCCGTGATGGGCAGGCGGCTGCGGCAGCTCGTGAGCCTGATCGAAGCGGTGACGTTCGGCAGCGTGCGCCAGCGGCTTGCCAAGCTGTTGCTCGAATCGGCGGAGCCACAGCCGGACGGCACGAAGCTTGTCGCCCTTACCCATGAGGAGCTCTCGCTGCGGCTGGGGACGGTGAGAGAGGTCGTCAGCAGAAACCTGTCGCGGTTTCAGTCGGAGGGGATGGTGCGGCTGGTGAAACGGCAGATCGAGATTGCCGACGCGCGCTTGTTGCGCGAAGAAGCCGAAACCGAGTACTGACCGCCGTTCCCGCACACTCCCAGTCTGCCCTGCCGCCGCCGGCCTCACAGTGACCGGAGTCACTGCATCGCCGCCGCGCCGCGCATACCTTTGAAATTGCGATGAGGGATTTTTCGGAAGCGCCTTTTCTCGTGATCTGGGAGGTCACCCAAGCCTGCGACCTCGCCTGCCGCCACTGCCGCGCTTCAGCCCGTCCGGGGCGCGACCCGAACGAGCTGACAACCACCGAAGCCCTCAAGCTCCTCGAAGAGGTCAAGGGCTTTGGCGACCCGCTGCTCGTCTTCACGGGCGGCGACCCGCTCAAGCGTCCGGACCTCCATACGCTGTTGGCACACGGCGTGCGGCTCGGCTTGGCGATGGCCGTCACCCCGAGCGGCACCCCGCTGCTGACCGCCAACGCCGTCCGCCGCCTGGCCGACTGCGGCGTGCGCCGTCTGGCTCTCAGCCT
>JACADU010000479.1 GCA_013388415.1 Bryobacteraceae bacterium | reverse complement strand
TCATGCGGGAATCTCCATTCAGCTTCAAAGTGCCTACCATGATGTCTCATCTTCTCCGCCCCCTGAGAGTCAGTAATTGCGGGCGGGGTAGGTGTCTCAGTCATGTTGGCACAGAGGGCTGGCTCACACTCTGGAGATGCCGGCCGGCTGCGCTTCACGCAAAGGGAGACTGTCAGTCTGTTGTCGGCCTGATGTTCGCGGCGTGTTCGTTCTGCAAGGCGTCCACAGCCCGCTGAAGCGTCGGGAAAGCACGCACGCTCTCCGGATGGCCCTCATCGGCTCCCTTGGCGCGAAGCCACGCCGTGATCTCGGTCTGGCGTCCGGCAAACGCGATCCGGATGCCTCTGCTGGAAAGTTCGCGGTCGACTTCGCGCATCGTGGAACGGCCGGTGAAGTCATGACTGGTCACCGGCAGCGCGTCGAACACCAGCCACCGCAGTTCCGCTCCGGCGGCGGCCACGGTGTCGAGCACCGACCGCTTGAAGTATGCCGCATTGAAGAACACGAGCGGTGAATTGAATCGCAAGAGGCAGATGCCCGGCAGCGTGCGCGCGTCGGGGTGGCGTTCAATGCTGTGAAAACCAGGCACTCCTTCGACTGCCCCTAGCACCTCGCAGGGCGGCCGGGCGACGATGTGCACGAAGCGCAGCAGCGAGAGCACCACAGCAAACAGGATGGCGTCGATCGAGCCCACAGCAATCACTGCGAGCGTAGCGGTGAGCGAAATCGCAAATTCGCCCTTGTCCTCGCTCCACAGCGAGAGCAAGGACCTGATGTTGACCAGCGACCACGACGCCAAAACCAGAGCAGCGCCGAGCGCGGCCTGGGGAACGTAGCGGAGCGGGGCAGTGAGAAAGATCAGGACTAGTGCGATCGCCCCTGCGGCGAACAAGCCGGCGGCTTGGGTGCGCCCGCCCGCGGCGGCGTTCATCGCCGTGCGTGAGTCGGCGCCGCTCACGGCGAAGCCCTGCGCGATGGCCGCTGCAATGTTGGCGGCCCCGAGCGCCGCCAAGTCGCGATTGGCGTCCACTTCGTAGCCAGCCCTTGCGGCGAAGCTGCGCGCGGTCAGCATCAGGCTGGTGAAGGAGATCAAAGCAATGCTGGCGGCGTCGGCGAGCAGCGGTTTCAACGCATCAAGCGATATTCGCGGAAAGGCCAGAGCGGGCAGTCCAGCCTGTACCTCACCGACGATTCCGACGCCGCGCGCGTCGAGACCGAGCAAGCCGACTGCCAGCGCGGCGAGCACCATTGTCAGAAGCGCGGCCGGCACGCGCGGCAGCAGTTTGGGCGATAACAGGAGCAAAGCGAATGAGCAGAGCCCCACAGCAAGCGTCGGCAAGTGCGTCTGATCCAACTTCTTGACGAGTTCGAAACAGCGCGGCACAATGCCGCCCGCTTCGATGGTGAAGCCGAGAATCTTCCCGAGTTGCCCCAGCGCGATCGACAGGGCGATGCCGTTCATGATGCCGGCCAGTATCGGCCGCGACAAGAAGTCCGCGAGCCGGCCGAGGTTGAGGAAACTCGCGCCGACGGATAGCAGTCCCGCGAAAAGTGTCAGCGTCACCGACACTGACACGTACTGGTCATAATCGCCGGCGGCCAGCCGCCCGGCCGCGGCTGCCACCAGTGCGCAGGTTGCCGCATCGGGCCCGATGATGATCTGCCTCGACGAACCGAAGAGCGCGTAGACGACGAGCGGCAGAATGCTCGAATAGAGTCCCGCCGCAGGATGATATCCGGCAAGCGCCGCGTACGCCACGCCGACCGGCAACGCAATTGCCGCAACCGAAAGGCCGGCTACGAGGCCGGGGAGCAGATCCTGCCGCCGGTATCGGGCAGGCACCGTGAGTCCCGGTGCGATGCGCGCAAGCCGGTCGAACATTACAGTCACAGGATAGGTCTTTACTCCAGCCATCACCGCTTCCTTTGAAGGATCCTTCGGGCTGCATCCCGTTCCTCCGCCGTAGAAGGCATAACGCCGCATACCGAGGCAAGACGGCGCGCAACGACCAGCTAAAGAGGGTTGAAATGGACAACAACGGTCAGGGGAAAGTGATCCGAGGCTTTGGTATCCCTGTGAATCATTCCTTGTTCAAATCTTTGCGCTCCTCGCACAAAGATCCAGTCCAGGGCTGATCCACGGATTGTCGTGACATCCCGGCCCGCGGCCATCTGGAAACCTGCCTTCAGCAGCGCATCGATAACCGGACTCGCTTTCGTCCGGGTGTTGAAGTCGCCCGCGATCAGAATCGGCGTGTCCGCAGGGTAGCGGCGTGTGTCCGCAAGTATTTCGTCGAGCTGCGCCTTTCGAAGCTGTTCGGATTCGCGGCTTTCCAGGTGCGCGTTGTAGACGACAAGGGGCCGCCCGGCAACGTCCACTTCACACACCAACACGAGGCGGCCTCCCTTCCTCCTCTGAAATGCGGGCCAGTCCGGCATATACGAGCGCGGCCGCCAGAAGGTGGTCTGCTGCTTGAAACGAATGATCCGGGGCGAGGATGCGGGCAGCGCGGTCAGGATCGCCTGCCCGTGATAGGCGGGAGAATCGCGGGTGCCTTGGCCCAATTCCTCGAACTCCGCTGCGAACAGGTACGGCAGCCGGAGGCTGTGCGCAAGCTCCTCGGCGATGTTCCTGCGGCCAGTGCGCCGCGCATTCACGTCCACTTCCTGCAGCAAAAGGAGAGAAGGACCATGACGCAGGAGAACCTCGGTTACTTCCGGCAATCGCAGTCCCCGTTCAATATTCCAAGTGAGAACCTTGATTGAAGATGCGGCCGTAGCGGCTCCTCTGATCCCGCCCTCCCAAACCTGGTCCGGCGGCTCATCCGCGAAAAGCGGACCCGCGGCTGAAAGGAGCGTGCACAAGAGCATACCCGGCGTCACCCGACTGTGAGTCAATCGGGCCATCCGCGTTGGAAGTGGTCTGATTGTTCTCCACATTGTGGTCACACCGTCCGTTTCCAAGGAATGCCGGCGAGCAATAGCTGGGCCTGTGGGGCCGGAGAGTGTGGTTTTACCCCCGCGCCACATTCAGAAAGAATCAGCGTTTTCGGGTGTGCGGTCGAAGCGGGGAAATCTACCATGTACGATCGACTCCCACAACCTGAGCCGCCTCGCCGCGCTTCCGGACATAAACATGAACGCTCTGTTTAGGGCGCTGTGGTGATTCGAGGACGGCCATCCAGTATCCGTCTCCCCGCATCTCCGGCAACCGTGCTGAGCGCTCTCCCGGAATCTCCTCACTCGTTCCCTGGTCGTTATTAAAAACCTTCCATTGAACCTGGATCTCGGAAGGCGTGCCCGGCCCGAACCCAGCCGCGAGATCAACCCACTCAAGTCCCCCATCCGTGACGCGAAGCCGGTCCAGCGCAAGCACTTTGGAGAACCAGGCTTGCGCGACCTTGTCCCGGCGTTTGATGAGACACTCGGCGATCCAGTCGGCCGCGCGCTTGTCACTCAGTTTGCCGGTCTCTACGATCGCCCTGATTTCGTCATCGGTGAAGGCAGCCACCTGCTTCGCCGCCCAGAAGGCATCCGCGTTGTCCATCATGAGAAACGCCGGATTGGGAACCTCCGGGTTCCACTGGAGCGGATCGAACGACCATGCATCGAGCAAGCCGACACCCTTCAGTCTGGGATAGTCCGACCGCTCCCAGCGCGAGACGTAGAGGCCCAGAGTCATTGCCCGCATCGCCGTCTCCTTATGCATGACTGAGTATTGGTGCCCGATCCATGGCTCCTTCTGGCGGTCGCCGCGGCTGCCCAGAATGGAACCGAAGTCAATCAAGTGGTGCTTGATGTACTGCGAGCCATTCTCCGTCACCAGAGTATCCATGGTGTTGATTTGGCTTGTGTCGTGGTGATTCACCCAGGCAGCGATAACAGCCAGCCCGCGCAGCACTCGACGGTGCTGATGAGGAACCGTATCGTTCGGATCGTCGCTCCTGGTGTCGCGGTAGTCGAAGGGCCCTACCACCTTGCCATCGAGCCACCGGCTGGCCAGCGCGCGGTAGGTGCCGTCAGCCAACTTCGGCTGCGCTCGTAACAGTTCGTCGACCAAACGCCCGGTGAGGGGAGTTTTCTTCCCGTTTGGAGGGCGGTGCATTACGCCCTCGGCAACCTCCAGTTGCTCGCGGCGGAAGTGGACGACATAGTTTTCCGGCGTATTGTAACCGAGGGCGTGGAATAACTTGCTGCCGATCACATCCGCCGCTGAGCACAGTTCGGGATGCCGTGGCGGATCGAACTTGAGCACATACCGATTGTGTTGCGCGTCTTCGATGACAAATCCCGGGGTGATTCCGTCGCGCTTGGCTGACGTGATGCGCCATGGGCCGTTGGGATCGGGCGGCGTCGTGTTCCCCGGACCACGCTGAAGCTCCTCGATCGACATTCGCCGGACGGAGTGGCGATTGGTATACCAGGCGCTGTCTGGAACCTCGCCCAGCGTGTTCACATCGAGCGCGCGCTGCGGCGCGCGCTTTGCGGCTTTGCCCTCGAGCCGAGGAGTCACATATGAGCCATACAGGAAGTCATAAATGTGGTCGACGGTACGGGTTGTGATGCCGCTGACGGGCCGGGGCGCCGGCTCCCGCCACAATGGGTCATCAGGATAGAACTTCCTGCCATGATCCTGTGCGAACCCCAGTTGCCCGATCACTCCAGCAAAGGCAATCGCTGCGAGCCAATATGCGCGGCGCATGGTTAGTTTGTGGTGTTTACGCGAAACCATATTTGAAACCCCTCGTGGCTAAAGGCCGTATCGAAACTCAGACCCGGGCTGCCTGCCCGCCCTTTCAGGCGCAGGCTGAATCCAACGTTGCTTTCAAGATTGTGTAAGTTCCACTGCTCCCAGCGCTGAAAGACCTTTCCTGCGTCGACGAACACAGCCATATCGAGAGTGGGCGAACAGAACCAACGGTATTCGCCGTTCACCATGACCGAGTTGTCGCCGTAAAAGCGGTTGAAGCGATAGCCGCGCAGGCTATTGGAACCGCCCAGCGTTGGTTGCAGATAGAAGGGAACGCGTTGTCCGTCGCCGGCTGTGGTGAGCGAGGACGATCCGTGCAGTCCGATCACACGCGTGCGATTGAAGAGCGGGATATACTGCGACGCGTCCAGATCCAACCGCAGGAAGCTGTAGGCGCCGAGATCCCTGTCCAGATAGCGCACATACTGTGCCGAATACTTGCCGCCACTGGTGGAGTAGGCGGGCCGGTCACGCCAGTCATATTCGACGAAGCCGCCCCCGCGCCAGAAGTTCGTTTGCTGGTCGATGCCAGGAGCGGCTAGGGGGCCGTACTGCTCATCCGCCGATATATACCTTGTCGCGTGTCCTGGGCCGGTGTTGACGGCGAGGTATGACCCGATGAGTCCGGCGCTCAGCCCCTGGAAGACACGGACGCCGGGGCGAAACTCGGCATTGGTGTCTTCCAGGCGATAGTTGCTGCGTCCGGTCTTGCTCGAATCCGGTCCCGGGCCGTAGTACGGCATTTCGGAGATGTTACGGTGTTGCAGGCTCACGTTGGCAAACGCGCGGTCAGAAAACAGCCGCGGCATGGAAAGCTCCAGCCGTCCGCCATACGATTGGTTGACTGCGGCGCGCGCGTCCACCTGGAGGATGAATTTACCGTCCCCCAGGGGCTTCGTGAAGGTGGGTCCGATGGCGAAGCCCGAGCCCGGCACCATGTTGCCGAACGATACGGCGAACCCATTGGCGTCGCCAGTGATCAGCCGGTAGGCACGCTGTTTTGAACATCTTCGATAACGCGCTGCGCTTTCGGTTTAACCCAAGGCGTCAGGTTCGCTTCCTTTGCAATTCGCTCCGCCTGAATCAGGTCGGTTCGTGATTGTGCCTGAGCCTCCCGCCCCGCCCAAAAGACGGAAAGGCTGAGGCTCCAGACTGCTATCCATTTCGACTGTGTCATAGATCTTTCCTCACTTTCGGAGCCAGACCCGATCGAAGGCCGCCCGACCCAGTCAGACGAGAGGCACGTAGGACGCCACTTCGCATTCCATCTCACATCAATGGTTTGGTTCGGCACCCGCCGTCGATCGCCGAGCGATTTCGGCACATGCCGGCGTCAGGTGCCGAGCCCAGCGCGGGGAGCCGCCATCGAGCGCGATCGGACGTGGCATTGGACGTGCATTTGCCCATGAGTGCACAAAGAAACTTTCATTGCGGCAGCACGGCCTGTTATCGCTGGCAACAGTCATCCCTTGGGGGCCACGCTCCGGCGTGGCGGCGCCAACTTCTCAGTCTTCTCGAGGAGTGCGGCCAGAATCGAGCTTTTGCTCTTCGACCGGGTGGACGCCTGTCGTCCCGCGCGTGTCATCCCCATTGCTCATTCATCGAACCGCACCTATCACTACTGGCACGTATTTGTGCCCGGCGTGAAGGCGGGTCAGATCTACGGGTTCCGGGCCTACGGGCCGTTCGAGCCGGATTCTGGAATGAGGTTCGATCCTTCCAAGCTGCTTCTCGACCCCTACGGCCGCGCAGTGGCGGTCCCCAAGAACTATAGCCGGGAAGCTGCGCGCCGAATGGGCGACAACATGGGGACTGCGATGAAGAGCGTGGTGACAGCCCCGCATGTGTATGATTGGGAAGGCGACGAGCCGCTGAAGCGGCCATGGTCACGTACGATCATCTATGAGATGCACGTGCGAGGCTTCACGGCGCATGCCAGCTCCGGGCTGCCGGAATCGAAGCGTGGCACATACGCGGGACTGGTCGAGAAGATACCCTACCTTCGACAATTGGGAATCACCGCGGTTGAGTTGCTTCCGGTATTTCAGTTCGATCCTCAGGATGCGCCCCCGGGCCGGACGAACTATTGGGGCTACTCGCCGGTTTCATTTTTCGCTCCGCACCAGGCATACAGCTCGCGCCAGGACCCGCTGGGAGCGGTAGACGAATTTCGGGATATGGTGAAGGCGCTGCATCGCAACGGCATCGAAGTCATTCTTGATGTAGTCTTCAATCACACTGCCGAAGGGGGACACGATGGGCCGACACAGTGCTTCCGCGGTCTGGATAATCCCGCTTACTACCTCCTGTGTGAAGACCGGTCACAATACGCGAACTTCACCGGCACAGGCAACACGCTGAACGCGAACCATCCGGCGGTACGCCGCATGATTGTAGACAGCCTCCGCTACTGGGTGGGCGAGATGCATGTGGATGGCTTCCGGTTTGATCTTGCATCCATCCTGGCGCGAGATTCTTCGGGTGCTGTTCTGTCGAACCCTCCGGTGCTTTGGGACATCGAGTCCGACCCGGTGCTGGCCGGCACAAAGATGATCGCCGAGGCTTGGGACGCGGCCGGGCTTTATCAGGTGGGCTCATTTGTGGGTGACAGTTGGAAGGAATGGAACGACAAGTTCCGCGACGATGTACGAGACTTCTTCCGAGGCGCGAACGACTCCGTGGGGCGCATGGCTGACCGTTTGATTGGCAGTCCGAGCATCTATGGGCAGCGCGGCCGCGAAGCCGAGGAGAGTGTCAACTTCGTTGCGTGTCACGATGGTTTCACTCTCAACGACATCGTCTGCTACAACTTCAAGCACAACGAGGAAAATGGCGAGGACAACCGCGACGGACGTGAGGACAACCGAAGCTGGAACTGCGGATTCGAGGGTCCGACGGACGATCCCGGAATCGAGTGCCTGCGTAACCGGCAGGTCAAGAACTTCCTCACGATTACCATGCTGTCGGTGGGGGTGCCCATGTTTGTGATGGGCGATGAGGTGCGCCGGAGTCAGTCTGGCAACAATAATGCCTACTGCCAGGACAATGGCAAAAGCTGGTTCGACTGGAGCCTGCTTACCAAGCATCCCGACGTGCTCCGTTTCGTGCAGTTGCTCACAGGACGCCGGGTGATGCGGGATGTGGCGCACGAGCACCGGCGCCTCAGTTTGAACGAGTTTCTCCGCGTGTCAAAACGCGCATGGCACGGTGTGAAATTGAATCAGCCCGATTGGTCGCCTTGTTCTCACAGCATTGCCATTGGAGCAGAACTGCAAAACGAAGGGTTGCTGCTTCATGCGATTATGAACGCCTATTGGGAATCCCTTGAGTTCGAACTTCCGGAATTAAAAGGCGCTCAAGTGAAATGGCGCCGGTGGATTGATACTTCACTGGATCCGCCCAATGAGATTTGCGATTGGAGTGCATCGGTTCCAGTGCAAGGGCGAACATATCGCGCTGGCGCCCGGTCCGTGGTGGTGCTCATTGCCGGTGACGGGATGAAAGCCAAGAATAGCGACTGAGCTTCTCATGCCAATCCGCAAGGTCTCGTTGCTGCGGGTCCAGGAACCGGCGCGCTCCACCCGTAGGCGATTTTTACGACTTGGCCATGTACCAGGCGAATCCGCCCCTGTAATCTGGTTGGAGGAGCGCCGGTAGTGCGACGAGTCGTCATTGTGATGGGAGTGCTTCTGGCAGCCTGCAGCCCCGGCTTCGGGTTGAATCCTTCCATCGCCATCAGTCAGTACGGGCACACGGCCTGGACCGCCCGCGATGGATTCTCTCTGGGAAACATCTACGCGATGGCCCAGACGCCCGACGGCTATCTCTGGCTGGGCAGCGAATTCGGGCTTTTTCGCTTCGATGGCGTCCGCTTTCTCGCTTGGCAACCTCCGCCGGGACAGCGACTCCCGGATCAGAACATCAACAGCCTGCTCGTGGCGCGCGACGGCACCCTTTGGATTGGCACGTTTGGCGGGCTGGCAACGTGGGGCGGGGGCAAGCTGAGTTCCCGATCAATACCCGGATCACAGTTCATAGCGTCGCTCTTCGAGGATCGGGATGGCACAGTCTGGGTTGGAACGCTAGGCAACTCGCTGGTTCCGGGCCTCCTCTGCGCAATCAAAGGTAGTGACACACGGTGTTCGGGGCAGGACCGTTCCTTCGGGCGAGCCGTGTGGGCCTATTACCAGGACAGTTCGGGCGTCCTCTGGGCAGGCGCGGAATCCGGGCTTTGGCGTGTGAGGCCAAGCCCCGCGAAGCGATACGAGACACGGCTGGAACTCATTGGCCTCAACCGCTCTGATGACGGGCGGCTGGTGATCGCGATGCACGGCGGCGGACTCCTGGGGCTCACCGCAGACAAACTCGAACCGTATCCGGTTCGCCGAGCAAGCAGTGCGAACGGGCTCATGAAGGATGAGGAACTTAACGCGAACAGGCTGCTACGGGACCGTGACGGGGGCCTGTGGATCGGGACCATCGAGCGCGGGCTCATTCACACCCACCGCGGCCGGACGGACGTGTTCACGCGGGCGGACGGGCTCTCGGGAAATGTCGTCTTGAGCGTGTTCGAGGATCGTGAAGGAAACGTTTGGGTTGGAACCACGGGAGGCCTGGACCGTTTTCGTGAGCTGCCGGTCACTTCGGTTTCCACGAAACAGGGTCTGTTGAGCGATGCGTCGCAGTCCGTGCTCGGCGCGGCGGACGGAAGCATTTGGGTCGGTTCTCATACTGGACTGACCCGTCTAAAGGACGGCAAAGCTACCGTTTTCGGAAAGGCGGCAGGACTCCCGGACGGAGCTCCGCAGTCACTGTATCTGGACGGTCGCGGGCGAGTCTGGGTGTCCACGCGAAATGGACTGGCCGTCTTCAGCGGGGGCAGGTTTGTTGCCACAGGCACTGTCCATGATTTGGATGTGCATTCCATTTCGGTCGACAAGGAGGGCAACCTCTGGCTGTCGGATGCACGAAGTCTCCTGCATCTGCGGGAGGGCCGATTCGTCGAGCAGGTACCCTGGCCTGAACTGGGGCGTACCCAACAGGCCAAGGTCGTGCTCACTGATGGGAGAGGGGTCTGGCTTTCTTTCTGGACCGGCGGAGGGGTGCTGTATCTCGAGAAGGGAAAGATTCGCGCATCATACGGGGTCGCCGACGGCCTGGGCAAGGGGCACGTTGTCGACCTTCGATTGGACCGGGAAGGCGCGCTCTGGGCCGCGACACAAGATGGCGGGCTCAGCCGTTTGAAGGACGGACGGATCACCACGCTCACAACCAGGAATGGCCTGCCCTGCAATTCGGTCCACTGGTCGATAGAAGATGACCAGGGCTCGTTGTGGCTGAATACGGCCTGCGGCCTCGCGCGCATCACGCGAAGCGAGTTGGATGGCTGGATTGCCGATCCGAATCGCAGGATTACCGCGGAGGTGTGGGAAGCGGCGGACGGAGTCAGAATCCGCTCGAGTATCGCCAGCGCATACGCTCCGCGCGTGGACAAAGCGACCGATGGAAGGATCTGGTTCGTGACGGGAGAAGGCGTCCAGGTGCTCGATCCCCGGCGTATTTCCACGAATCCAATCCCCCCGCCGGTGCATATCGAGCAGGTCATCGCCAATGAAGAGAGCTATTGGCCGGCGGGGAGGGGTGGGGCGGCCACCGGCATGCGCCTGCCGGCTAAGATTCGCGATCTTCGCATCGACTACACGGCACTGAGCCTGGTTGCGCCGGAGAAGGTTCGCTTCAAGTACAGGCTGGAAGGCCAGGATCCGGATTGGAGGGAACCGACCAGGGACCGCCAGGCGCGGTACACCAACCTCACGCCGGGCGACTACCGGTTTCGCGTGACCGCGTGCAATGACAGCGGAGTGTGGAACGAGACTGGAGACGTGCTGGCGTTCACTATCGCCCCGGCGTTTTACCAGACCCACTGGTTTCGGGCCCTCTGCGCCGCCGCCTTGATTGCACTGCTGTGGACGGCCTACCAGTTCCGTATCCGGCAACTTCGCACAGACATAAAGAAGCTCCAGGACGTGATCGAAGCGATCCCGGGCTATGTGTGGAGCGCACGGCCGGACGGCTCGATCGATTTCATCAATCGTCGATGGCTGGAATACAGCGGTCTTTCTCTGGAGCAGGGCCTGGGGTGGGGTTGGGCGGAAGCAATTCACCCCGAGGACCGCGACCGCTTTATCGAGGCATGGCAAGCGGCCCTCAAGTCGGGGCAACCGTTGGAGGCGGAAGCGCGCGTCCGCAGGGCGGACGGGCAGTATCGCTGGCTGCTGATCCGCAATGTCCCGCTGCATGGTAAGACGGGGAAGATCGTCAAGTGGTACGGCAAGAGCACTGACATTGACGAACGAAAGCGCGCCGAGCAGGCACTGAAGCGAAGCGAAGCTTACCTGGCGGATGCGCAAAGGCTGACTCGCACCGGCGCCTGGGCCAGCGACGGCACGACCCGGCCGCTGTATTGGTCGGAAGAAGTGTTCCGGATTTTCGGATTCGATCCCAAACACGGATTGCCGTCGACGGACGAACCCCTTCAGCGGGTACACCCCGAAGACCGTGATCGGTTCTGGCGGGCTTTCCAGAGGACAATCCAGGAGAAAGTCGATTCCGAAGTCGAATACAGAGTGGTGTTGCCTGATGGGACTGTCAAACACGTTCATGCGCTGGCCCATCCCGTCGTGAATTCTGATCACGAGCTTCTTGAGGTGGTGGGCACAATCGTTGATGTCACAGACCTCAAACGGGCCGAGGAAGAGCGGGAGAGGTTGCGTCAACTCGAAGCCGACCTCGCGCACATCAACCGGGTGACCATGATGGGCGAGTTGGCCGCCTCGATCGCGCATGAAGTCAACCAGCCGTTATCCGGCGTAGTGAGCAATGGCAGCGCGTGCCTGCGCTGGCTGGCTGGAGATTCGCCAAACCTGGCAGAAGCCCGCGAAGCGGCCAGCCGAATCGTTCGGGACGGGAAGCGGGCCGGTGAGGTGATTGCCCGGATTCGGGCTCTCACAAAAACCACCCCAACACCCAGAGGGAAGCTGGACGTGAATGAAACGATCAGGGAGGTGCTCGTCCTCGTCGGGGATAAGGCGGAGAAGGAATCTGTGACAATCCGGACACAGTTCGACCACGCCCTTGCGCTGGTTTCAGGCGATCGAGTTCAGTTGCAGCAGGTTGTGCTGAATCTGGTGATGAATGCGATCGAAGCGATGAGCGGTATCCGCGGCAGGGCGCGCGAGATGCTGATCACCACTCGCAATCTCGATGCGGATCAGGTGCAGGTTTCAGTTCAGGATTCAGGGCCAGGGATTGACCCGGCCGCAATGGGGAAGATCTTCGACCCGTTCTACACCACGAAACCCGACGGCATGGGCATGGGGCTTTCTATCTGCCGCTCCATCATTCAGGGCCACGGCGGCCGCCTTTGGGCCACAGCCAATGACGGCCCGGGCACGACATTCCACTTCACCCTTCCGAAGCATCACGAAGAAGGAGCAGATGAGTAAGACGAAGGAGTCTGACGAGATTATCGCCATAGTGGACGACGACCTATCGGCTCGGGAGGGCCTGGGCAGTCTGATTCGGTCCGCCGGTTTGCGGGTGGAGACCTTCGCATCCGCCGATGAATTCCTGGCGCGCCCCGCCGGCGAGACGCCCAGTTGCCTGGTGTTGGACCTGCAAATGCCTGGGCTGAGTGGACTGGACCTCCAGAAGCGGTTGGCCGAAGTTGGGCTGGAGATCCCCATCGTCTTCTTGACCGGCCACGGCAGCATTCCGGCCTCCGTGCAGGCCATCAAAGGAGGCGCCGTTGAGTTTCTGACCAAGCCGTTCGATGAGCAGGATCTCCTGCGGGCAATTCAGGAGGCCATCGAGCGTGACCGGACTACCCGGCAGCGAAACACAGATTTGCGGGACCTGCGAGAGCGCTGTGAGTCACTCACTGGGCGTGAGCGGGAGATCATGCAGCAGGTCGTGTCCGGCCTTCTGAACAAGCAGATTGCGGCCGAACTAAAGATCAGCGAGTACACTGTCAAGATTCATCGCGGGCACGTGATGCGCAAAATGCGGGCCGATTCGGTGGCGGACCTCGTGAGGATGGCAGACAGCCTGGGGATTCGTCCTCGAACAGACCCGCGGAGTTAGGATGATGTCGCGTCTGGAGGGGGCCGCCTAGCACTAAGGTGTAATGGACTGCCTTTCCGGCGCCTGTTACAACAGGGACTGAAAAGCGATGCCCCCTCGTGTAACAGTAGTCGACGATGACATCTCGGTGCGGGAATCGCTTAAGAGTCTGATCAGCTCCTTTGGAATGGACGTGAAGGTGTTCGCCTCAGCGGAAGCGCTGATGAGCTCGAGTCATCCCTGCATGACGGACTGCTTCATCTTTGATGTGCGGTTGCCAGGGATGAGCGGGATCGAACTGAACCGCCACCTGATCGAACGTGGGTGCCAAGTGCCGGCGATATTCATCACCGGGCATGCGACTGACCAGCGGACCCGAGCTGATGCCTGGCAGGATTCGACGATTGCTTACCTGATCAAGCCGTTCAGCGAGGATGAACTTCTCAGCGCCGTCCAAACGGCGTTGAAATGGAAACCGACGGGCAACGCGTAACAGTGGAACCAGGGGGCTCCTATGGTTGATGCCGAACCTATGGTTTATGTGGTGGACGACGATCAGTCCGTCCGCGAGGGAGTGGCGGGACTGATCCGTTCCGCCGGGCTGAGGACAAGAACGTTTGCGTCGGGAGAGGAGTTCCTGGCTACCCCGCGGCCGTGCGTCCCGAGTTGTCTGGTGCTGGATGTGAATCTGCCGGGCTTGAGCGGTCTCGACCTGCAACAGGAACTTGCCAAAACACCACCTCCGGTCCCCATCATATTCCTCACGGGCCACGGCGACATCCCCATGACCGTCCGCGCAGTCAAAGCAGGCGCAGCGAACTTCCTGACGAAACCGGTCGACGATGAAGCCTTGCTGAACTCCATACGGCACTGCATTGCCTCCCGTTGGGGAGACGATTTCCGGTCCGATGGGACTGCTGAAAGCATGGTCGGGGAGAGCCCGGCATTCCAGGAGATACTGAGAGCTGTTCGAGTAGTGGCTCCGACTGACGCGGCCGTCCTCATCCAGGGAGAAACCGGGACCGGCAAGGAACTGGTGGCGCGCGCCATTCATGACCTCAGCAGCAGGCGAACGCGGCCGTTCGTCATGGTGAATTGCGCCGCGATCCCCGCCACTCTTCTGGAAAGCGAGCTATTCGGACATGAGAAGGGCTCCTTCACGGGGGCGATCGCTCAAAAAATCGGGCGCTTTGAAATGGCGCATCAAGGAACGCTGTTCCTCGATGAGATTGGCGAGATCCCGCTGGAACTCCAGCCCAAACTGCTCCGGGCTCTTCAGGAGCAGGAGTTTGAGCGCTTGGGCGGCGCCCGCACCACTCGCGTCGACGTGCGGATTGTTGCCGCGACCAATCGGGATCTCAGGCAAATGGTTGACGAAGGGAAGTACCGCGGAGACCTGTATTACCGGCTCCATGTCTTTCCTCTGACGGTTCCGCCGCTGCGCGAGCGGCGCGAGGATATCCCGCTACTGACGCGCTACTTCACGCAGAGGTACGCGAAGAAAATGAATCGCGCCATTGACGAGATTCCCCCGGGGACGATCGAAGCACTCATGAAGCACAACTGGCCCGGCAACATCCGGGAGCTGCAACACCTGGTTGAACGCTCAGTCATCCTGAGTCCAGGCCGGGTCTTGCAGATCGCCGTTCCTGACGCGGCTCCCGGCACGAGTCCAGCGATGAGAGTCCCGTTCGTCAGAGACGAGAATCCCGACCGCGAGAAAATCCTCGAGGCCCTGCGCCTTTCAGGCGGGATCGTCGGGGGAGCCGAAGGCGCGGCGGCAAGGCTGGGCTTGCGCCGCACCACGCTGCAGTCCCGGATGAAGAAGCTCGGCATTGCCAGGCAATACGGGTGAGGGTCACACGGCCTGCCGCTTGGTTTACCGCTTGCCGGCGCCCGGAGGATAGCTCTTAAACAACTTCGCCATCGCCTTCTCGAGATTGCGGTAGTTCTTGTCGGGATCCTTCTTGATGTCGAGCGTCTTCGACGCCGAGCCGCGCCAAACGAGTTGCTTGGTCGCCGGGTCGAACATTCCGATGATCAACTTCCCGACTTCAATCGTCGATGTGGTGACTCTGGTGTTGCCCCAGCTGCCAAATGGCCAGCCAAACCCGCCCGGGCCACCCCATCCGCCCAGACTATTGAACTCTTTCTCCTGCGAAACCGCAGCCTTGTAGCCGACCACCAGATCGCCGCCGCTCTCTACACGCCTTAAGCCCTTGCTGGCAAGTTGCGCATCCACGGACCGCTTGATGTCCCGGTCCAGGATTTGGTCCTCAACCGGCACCTCCCGGTAATCGATCCATTGATAAGTCTTGTAGGCGCCGAAGTTCGCCGAACGGTCATAGTCAAACTGCACCTCCTGGGCGAAACCGGCAAGTCCCAGGCAGAATAATAAGGCCAGACTCAGCTTTTGCATGACGCATTGTCCTTTCAATCACCACTTGGAATAGAACGTCTCCCGCCGGTCAGGGATGCCAAACCGCTACGCCCTCGCGCTCGCCGTCGTACGTGTACGCCGCGCTGCTGGAGTCGAACGGGCTGGTCCCCGCGTTCACTGCATCGAGTCGAAGACGGGCGCGAATACTCTCCACATCGTTGATGCCCGCTTCGATCAGCCGCGCGACGAGACCGGCGACATGGGGCGCCGCCATGCTCGTTCCACAAGCGGCCGATCCGCCGAGAGTTGTCGTTGTCCCGCCACCGATCGCGGTCGAGAGTATCCCCTCGCAACTGATGCGGCAGAAGATGTTGATGCTCTCTCGCGTGCCGCCCGGGGCTGAAACCGTCACGCCGATGCGGCTGTCCTGGTCGAACGCCCCATCGGTCGTGAAGTATGAAGCCGTATCGGCGCTGATTCTCCGGGCCACGAATGGGCACTTGCTCGCCCCGCCATCCTCGGCTGTCGTGCTGGCGACGGCTATCACCTCCGGGAATCCTGATGGCGCCTGATCCTTGACTTCCGTATTCGCGTCGTTGCCAGCCGCAACAACCACAGCCACGCCGGCGTCGTGGGCCGCCTTGATCGCTTCACGCAGTGGCCCGTCCATATCGCCGTCCTGCTTGTCGCGGCCGAGGCTCAAGTTGATCACGCGAATCGGCGGCTCGGCTCCCGCAGCGTTCTTTTCAACCGCCCACTGGAGAAGTTGAATGATGTTCGAGTCGCTGCCGGAGCCGGTGTCGGATAGCACTTTGCCGCAATAGAGCTTTGCTCCTGGCGCCACGCCGACAACTCCTATGCCGTTCTTCAGGGCAGCCGCTGTGCCGGCCACATGAGTGCCATGGCCGTGACGATCCATACAGTCGCCTCCGAACGCATCAAAGGTGTCAGTAGAGACATTGAGATCCGGGTGTGTCCAGTCGATCCCCGTGTCTCCAATCAGGATTCCGACACCGGTCCCTTCTGCGCCCGACGCCGGCTCGCCGACACGCGCAACGCCCGCTGGAACGACTTCCGATGTCTCTGCCAACAGGTTGTTCCCGGCCGGACCCGGACCCGCCTGAAGGAGAAAGATCCGCCGGTCCGGAGTCACTTTGACGACAGCGGAATCCGCCTGAAGCGCGGCCAGGACGGCATCTCCGGGAATCCTGACTGATAGGGCGCCAATGAGTCCGAGGTCAGCAAGCGGAGTCGCGCCGGCTCGACGCGCGGCTTCCACGCGTTCGGCAGCGCTGGCGCCAGGAACAAAGCTGACTATGAATTGGTCGTTCAGGCCAGAGGGCGCAATCATGTCCGGCGGAGTTTGCGCGGCCACATTGGACAGCGTGAGACTCAACAGCGCCGCTCCGAGCACACACAAATAGGGTGAGGGAAATGTACGAAGCCTGATCATTGCTAACTTTCTCGCTTTCTGGATCCGTGCTTTGGGATGAGTAACGATATACCGCTACTCCAGCAGCAACTCGACGTACCTGATTCTTCCTGCGCGCTCCACCTGCAAGGCGATCGGCTCGCCCGGCGGTTGCTTTTCCACGGCCGCGCGCAGTTCCTGCAATGTGGATACAGTCTGACGGTTGACCTCGTAGATAATGTCGCCCGGCAGCAGAGCGCCGCTCGGACCGCTCGTTGTCATCGCGAGGCGGGCGACCAGAATTCCGAATGGCCGGCGCGACAGCCCTGGCAGAAGTCCGCCGATCGTCCTGTCAATTGGCAGCGCCAGAATAGAAAGGCGGGACACGAGATGCTGGTCGGCTGTAACCCGGGACGCGAAGCGCTCCGGGCTGTTTGAGCGCTCCAGCACGAACACACGCAGATTAAGAGTCGCGGACCCTCGCAGAATCTCCAACGTGGCGAAACTGCCAACCTGCTGCCGGTACAGGTTGACGTGAAACTGCCGTGCATTCTCCATCCGTTTGCCGTTGAGCGAAAGGACAATGTCGCCGGTCTTGAGGCCTGCGGCGTCACCCGGTCCTTCGGGGAGGATGTCGGACAGAACCACACCGTTATTGCGCTGAAGGCCCAAGGAGGCGGCCAAGCCGGGTGTCACTGTCTGCGCCTCGACTCCGATCTCGCCTCTCAGAACGTACCCGCTCCGAATCATCTGGTCGACGACGAAACGGACGATATTGCTGGGAATGGCGAACCCGAGGCCTTCACTGCCGCCCGACTGACTGAGGATCATCGTGTTGATGCCAATCAAACGCCCCTCGACGTCGACCAGCGCTCCGCCGCTGTTGCCGGGGTTGATGGGCGCGTCGGTCTGGAGGTAGACTACCCGGTCGTCGGGTTGAAGCTGCCGCGCGACGGCGCTGATGACGCCCATAGTTAAAGAACTCTCCAGGCCGATGGGACACCCGACAGCGACCACGAGCTGACCCTGCCGAACGATGTCGGAGTCGGCGAGCTCAAGGAATGGCAGTCCTTCACCATCCACCTTCAGCACCGCAACGTCTGTTTCAACGTCGAATCCAACCAGCCGGGCGGCCAATGCGCGTCCTGGCGGGCGTACGATACTGTGGTCGGCAGACGTGCTACTTGAGGGAAGCCGCACCTGGATTCGCGTGGCCCCGACAACGACATGAGCGTTGGTGACCAGGTAGCCGTCCGCACTCACAATCACACCGGATCCGCCGCCCCTTCGAAGCCCGAAGGCGGTCACGCCGTCCGGATTGCCGTGCAATTGCTGATAACCTTCCACGGTCACCATGACGACGGCAGGCGTAATCTTCTCCGCCACCGCGACAAGCGCCTCATTCAATCCGCGGATCGCGGGGCCGCTCCTTGAGGGGACCTCGCCTGCCGCCAGGGCGGCGCTGAACACGATCACAAAAAGCAGGTCTTCTCTCTTCATAAGGAATCACCCATTCGTATGTTCCATCCGCGTACAACGGCGAAGACTGCAACTCAGGCCGTATCCTCCTGCGCGCAGTACACGCTCTTCAGGTGGGCGTCGGCGGGGAACCTCATCAGAACGATCCGCTCGCCGGATTCAGTATGCTCTACCCGCAGTTCTCCCCCGTTCTGATGGATCAACTGACGGGCTGCAAACAGAGCCCAGCCGCTCGCTCGAACGTGCCGCTCAACGACTGAAAAACGCAGGTCAGTGTCGCTGACGAGATCGGCCCTTGCGGAACACTGGGTAATCCTCACGGTGATTTCTCCCGCGTCCGAACGGGTGGCGATCGTCACAGGAGACGGGTTCTCCAGGAACTCGTTGAGAACGGAAGCCAGAGCCGCGCTCAATGGGTGGGGCTTGCACCAGATTGGGGGCAACGGTTCCAGCCTGAGCTTCACGCGAGTCCGATTTGCCGAAGGCGGATTCATCAGCGAAACTGCGTCCTGAACCAACTGGTTCACATCCACGCGGCGAACAGCGCAGCGGTCCAGGTTCGCGAATCTCTGGATGCGCGCGACGGTCTCAGTGAGCCGCGCCGTGGAGTCCGCGATTGCGCCTGACAGTTCATGGACAAGCTCGGCCTTGTAGCTTTGGCCGGTTGAGCCTCCACTTTGCCTCTGAGAGTAGCGGAACAGGGTCTCCACCGCGCTCTTCAGGACACCGATCGGGGTGTTCAGTTCGTGGCTCAAAGATGCCGCCAAGCGTTCCATCGTCACCGCGCTTTCGGCGAGCAGGGCACGCTCCCGTGCCGCTTTCGTCCGGCGTTAGGCCTCGATCGCGGCGGCGTGGGCGTAGTGGACTCGGATGCGGTGCGACGTCGATCTTGCCGCGGTCACAACTGAGACCGCCACCACAATTGCCGCGCCTAGTGCTTCAGCCAGATCTACCTGGAAAGGAACATCGGCGATGACAGTCGCGAGGCAACTGGTGGCAATAAGAAGCGCGCCCAGACCCAACATCCGCGAGGGCCGCAATGGAAGCAACGCCGCGGCGAGCACCAATGCCGACAAGAGCACTGGAAGCAGGGAGTCTGGTTTCCGGCCGTCGCGCGCAACTTGCTGGATGCGGTCCAAGGAGATCACGGCGACGGTCGCCACGAGCAGGGCGGCCGTCGCCAGCGATGCGGCGCCGGCGGAGCGTATAGACCTGGAGGCTAACGCTGCAAGGCCGCCGGCGCAGGCCAGGAGCCCACACCCAATGAACGATGGCCCCTCGTAGAGACGGCCAGGGAGGCCGTTGGGCTGCTGCAGGTGGACCACGAACAAGAGGAGCATGGACAAGAAGATGAGAAGGCTCAGGATTCGAAAACCATCAATCATCTCCAGGGCGTATCGCTCCCTGTAGCTAGCGTCGGACGGGTCCTTCTCGACCCAGAGGCGTTGACGAACACTCTGCATCGGCGCCGTGGAATACGCTGCGCCAGCCCTCCGGGTCTCAGTGGTTTCCCCGTGCATCTCGAGACTCACGTCTTCCGGATCCCTGCGGAGGCTGTTTCCGCTACTTCCCGCTCCTCATCGCGAAACCACGCGTTGTCGAGATACTGCGACACCATTCGATGAGTATTAAAGAACGAGCCATTAGCCGCAATTGCGCCTCGCATCACGCGCGCATACGCATCGGGGTTTGAGTAGAACATCGGAAGAATGACCTGCTCCAGCTTGTGATACAAGGACCCTGCGTCATACGCTTCGTCGTCAGTCTGCCCAGGCTGATCGGCGATGGCCCAACCGGTGACGCCCTCCAGGCATCCCTCGATCCACCAACCGTCCAGGATGCTGAGGCTTGGCACTCCGTTGAGAGCAGCCTTCATTCCACTTGTCCCAGAGGCCTCCTGGGGGCGCTTCGGAGTGTTGAGCCAGAGATCCACGCCGCTGTACAGCAAGGGCGCCCATTGCCAATCGAAGTCCTCGACGTAAACCACTCGCACCTCGTCCTGAAGTGTGCGCGCGTGGCCGGCGATTTTCCGGATCAACTCCTTGCCGCCTTCATCGCGCGGATGCGCCTTGCCTCCGAAGACGATTTGCAGACCGCCAACCGTGCGCGCGATCGCTCGCAGGCGGTCGCGGTCGCGAAAGATCAGGTCTGCCCGCTTGTAGGTCGCCGCCCTTCGAGCGAAGCCTATGGTCATCACGTTCGGGTCCAGACTCTGGCCTGTCCGGCGCTGGACTTCAGCGGCGAGCGTTCTCTTCGCATCCTGGTGAGCGTGGCGGATCTCTTCCAGTGGAATGCCGAGGGCGTACCTGAGATAAAGATTGTCGTACTTCCACTCCGGGATATGGCGGTCGTAAAGCTGCCGGAATGGAGCGGTTGTCCAGGTCGCGGCGTGAACACCGTTGGTGATCGCGCGGATGGGGTACTGAGGAAACATGCCTCGCGATACCTCGCCGTGCCGCATTGCGACGCCATTGATGTAGCGCGACGAGAAAAGAGCCAGCAGGGTCATGTTCAGAGAGCCGCCGGGGCAAGCGCCGGTGCGCTCCACCGCCCATGCCCGGTCTTCACCCAGGACTTCTCGAACCATCTCCATGGGGAACTGATCATGCCCCGCTGGGACCGGCGTATGCGTTGTGAAGACAATTTTGTGGCGGGCGGCGTGGATATCCTCGTCGGTTGCCGAACGGAGCGGGCGCGCGCCGAGGCGTTGTTCCACGAGCGCCGCGCCCAACAGCGCTGAATGGCCCTCGTTCATGTGGTAGCTGCCGATGTGGTGGTGGCCAAGCTTGGGCAGGATCTCCACCCCGCCGATGCCGAGGACGACCTCCTGGCAGAGCCTGTAGTAGCTGTCTCCGCCGTAGAGACTATCCGTAAGGGCCTGGTCCCAGGGAGTGTTCTCCGCCAGTGCAGTGTCGAGAAGATAGACCGGCACGTTGTGCCCGGTGATTCCCTCGACAAGGTACCGCCACGCCCTGACGCGGACTTTCCGGCCGGCGATCGAAACCGTGACCACGGGCTTCATCAGTTCCAGGAACTGTTCCGGTGACCAGGGGGAGGATTCCTCACATTGATTCCCGTTCTCGTCCACGTGCTGCCTGAAGTACCCCTTGCGGTGCACCAGTGAGACAGCCACCATGTGAACGCCAAGATCGGCGGCGGAGCGCAGTGTGTCGCCCGCCAGGATGCCGAGCCCTCCCGAGTAAGTCGGCAAGGCGGGGCTAAGCGCGATCTCCATGGAGAAGTAAGCGACTCTTGAGCCGTTAAGCGATGTCATAGGCTCCCTTCATCGGCCGGTATTCGCTCGCGGTTGGTGCGCTCATGCGGCCTCGTCCCATCTCGTATCTCGCGCATGCATTTGTTCTTGACGATCAAGGGCCGTCTGGCAACGGATGCAATGCAGAGCCCAGGGAAGCGCCTCCAGCCTTCTTTCAGAGATAGGCTCCTCGCACTCGACGCAAATGCCGTAGACGCCCAGTTTCACCG
>JACADU010000478.1 GCA_013388415.1 Bryobacteraceae bacterium | reverse complement strand
GAGCCGGAACAGGTCGAACGGGTTCTCGAGGACCTCGACATGCTCCGACAAATCCCGCTATAACGGGACAGGAGCGAACATGCCGGCCATTGCGCGGGTTCTGGCACTCTTGCCGCTGGCGTTGTTGCTTTCAGCGCAGGCGGCGCGGCCGAGGCCGGCGCCACCCAATGCGCCTGCCCGCATTCGCCGCATGGATCCCAAGCAGCGCGAGACGCTGCTGGAGCGCCTGCCTCCGGACCGCCGCAAGCAGGCGGCGGAGCGTCTTGACCGTCTCGAGTCCCTCTCGCCAGAACAACGGGAACAGCTTGAAAAGCGGTGGGAACACTTCCGGCAGATGAGTCCGGAGAACCGGGAAAGAGCCCGCGACCTCTTTCGCGATTTCAATGCGCTGGCGGACGAGCGCCGGGAAGCGCTGTCCGCCGAGTTCGCGCATCTGAAGTCTCTGTCCCCCGAAGCCCGTTCCGCGCGCCTGAAAGCGGACGAACTCGCCAAGCGCTTCTCGAAGAAAGAGCGGCAAATCCTGAGGCGTTACGCGGAACTAACCACTGGAGAACGGGACTGAAGCCACGCCGCGGCGCAGCGCGAAGACCCTTCCCTGCGCGCGGTTTCCGCCTTAGCATAAGACGAGATGACCGGGACGCCGACCAAAACCTTGCTGTTGGTGGGGAACTTGCCGGATCTTTCGGCGGCGCTGGACGGCTTGCCCTGCGCATTCACGGTGGCCGGCAGCGTTCAGAGCGCGGTTCAACAGGTGGAAAGCGCGAGACCTGACCTGATTCTCTGCGACTACCCTGATCTCGATGAACTCCGGGCGGCCCATCCTGACGCGCCGATCGTTGTTCTGGCGCACGACCGGGCGAACGAATCCGTCTTCGTTGCCATGGAGAAGGCTTTCGCCTACCTCACGCCGCCATTTGAACCGGGCGTGATCCGCGAGGTCGTGGTGGAGGCGCTGGAGAACTCGGATCCTCCGGGTTCAATTCAAGTCCTGTCGCGGCAGCCGAATTTCATCATGCTGAGGCTGCGTTGCACCTTCACGACAGCGAACCGGCTGGTGCGGTTCGCGATGCAACTGAAAACGGATCTCCCCGAAGAATAACGCCGGCTCGCCGCGATGGCCTTCAGGGAACTGCTGCTGAACGCCATCGAACATGGCGGCAAGCTCGACCCGGAGAAGTGGGTGAACGTGTGCCGGGTGCGAACAAGAAGGACGGTGATCTACCACATCCAGGATCCGGGCGAGGGCTTTGCCTTGGAGGGCATGAAGCACTCCGCTCTGACCAATCCGGAGGACGCCCCCGACGAGCATATGAGGTACCGCCAGGAGCATGGGATGCGCTGCGGCGGTTTTGGGATTCTGATGGCGCAGCGCCTGGTCGACGAGGTCATTTACAGCGATCAAGGCAACTCCGTGGTGCTGATCAAGCACTTCGACTGAGGCAGCGCGCGGCCAGCCGCGCGTCAGTTGGCGCGTCCGAGCCAGCGGATGCGGAAGTTGAGCGAACGCCCGGTCCCGCCGTAGAAGCGCCCGAAGTCCGGCGACGACTCGATGTTGTTGACCGAGTCAGGGTTCCGGCGATTCGTGATGTTGTTCGACCCGAAGCGGAACGCCCAGTGGTGGCCTCTGAAGGAAAAGCGGCGCTCCAGATGCAGGTTCAGTTCGAAGTAGACCGGGAAGCGCAACGCATTGAGGGAGCCAATGAACTGCCGGTCGCCCCCCCGCAAGCTGTAAGGGAATCCCGACCTGGCGTCGAGAAGGAACGCGATCGCCCACTTCGCCGCCGGCAGGGGGAGGTAACCCCAACTTAGGAGGCGGTGGGGAACATCCCAGGGCATGGGCCGGACTTCGTCCGTGAACGAGATGGGGTCTTCGACGCTGACGTCGGCGGCTGTATTGGAGACCGCCCGAGAGCGCGTGTAACTGGCCAGCCACTCATAGCGGCTGCGGATGGACTGCCGGACCGTCACCGCGACAGAATCAAACCTATCCGTTCGCCGGTTGAAAAGCGTGTAGACCGCATCCAAGGCCTGCGCATGCATCTCCTCCGCCCATGGGGGAGCGGGCGCGTCAGGGTCTTCAACGATCGAGTTGTACGCGAAACCGTTGTTCATGCGCCTTCTCATGCAATCGGCGCGGATCATGAATCCGTTTGCCCAGCGGTGCGCGCCGCCGAAGGTGACGCTGTAGGCCAATGGCCTCTCAAGGCCGCGGTTCTGGATTGTAAAGAGATTCAGGGCGGGCCCGCGGATGACTTCCCCGTCGCGGCCGAGGTAAGTCGCCAGAGAATACTGGTCCATCTGCCGGGTGAAGATTCGAAGACTCGTGGCATCCGCGATGCGGCCGAAGCCGGCATAGAACCTCGTATCGCTCCACCGCGCGGGCGACCAACTGACGCCCAGGCGCGGGGAGACGCTCCAGGAAGACAAGAGGCGGTCCCAGTCTCCGCGAATCCCGGTCTCGAGGAGGACTCCGGGCCGAAGCCGCCACGAGTCCTGAACGTAGACAGCCACTTCCTGATTGGTCTGGCGCAGCCTGCCGCTACCGCCGAACAGCGTCCGCATCGTCAGGACATTCGCCGCGTCGTAGTTCTCGTAGCTGGTGCGCCGCACATCCTGCCAGTAGGAGAGGTAGTTGAGATCGATGCCGGCTCTCAATTGATGGCTCCCCAGAAAGGTGAAAGAGGGCGGGGAGATGTTGGCCACCACCTGGTTCCTTGAAGCCTTGCGCACGCCATCCACGAACCAGTTGCCGCGCCGGCCGAACGGCGTGTATGCGAGCGGTTGGGAGCCCTGTGGGATCTCCCGGCCGAACGTCCTGTTGGAGGCATAACCGAATTCGAGCAAGGTTCGCGAGGTCAAGTACACCTGGTCCTTGACGTAGAAGAACCACTGCCTCGCACGCCGGTCGACCGTGGTCTCCAATGGGTCGATGGCGCTGAGGCCGGTCCTCGGGGCGCTGAGAGCATTCACGAGCAGGCCGCCTGAGAGAATCTGGCCGGGGGTCAGATTGTGCTGGATGTGGAGGAGATTGCTGATTCGCAGGCTTGTCTGGCGGTCCTCGCCTTTTGGCAGTTCATGAATGAAGACCTTGTTGTATCCCAGGTCGAGGCTGTCTGAGAACCAGGTCCGTCCGCGCCGGATTGGCCCCGAAACGCCGAAGCGCGGCGTCCAATCGCCGAGCGTCCAGCCTTTTCTGTTTTCGATGCCAGGGATGAAGTTGGTTGCAGAGAACCGAAAGCGGTCGCCGCCGGTGTGAGTCTTGACGGCCAGAGTCCCGCCTGTCCCTTTGCCGAACTCCGCGGGGAGATTCCCGCTGGTGATTTCGACATTCTCGATGGATTCGACGCTGAGGCGGGAATCGAACCGTCCTGTCAGGGGGTCATTCAGGTTGAAGCCGTTCAGCGTGTAGAGGACCTGGTCCTCGGCGGCGCCGTTCACGTGGAGTCCGCCGCGATTGTCCCTCACCACGCCGGTCACCGTTCTGAGCGCGGAGCGGAAGTCGTTGGTGTTCGGATAAGGGATGTCGATGATATCGCGGCTGGTGAGCAAGCGGCGGGCGGCGGTGGTGTCGGTGTCGATGGCCGGCGGCGGAGCCGTCACCTCGACAGTTTCGGAGTGTTCGCGGACCGGCACAAGGGTGATCGAGGCTTCTTCGCCCGCTTCCGGGATTGAGAGCGACTTCAGCGTCGTTGTGTAGTATCCATCCTGCTCGGCCACGAGGCTGTAAACGCCTGGCGACGGCAGTTCAATTGTGAACCTGCCCTGGGGGTCTGTGAAAGCCTGGCTTTGGACGCTCATCTCCGAGCGGACGAGCACCCGGGCTCCGGAGAGCGGGACGAGACTGGGGGTCTGGACTCGTCCCGTCAGGCGAACCGGCTCCCAGGCTCGTGCCGGCGGCGCAATCAGGCTGACCAGGAACAGCAGGGTTGACTGTGGAAGGAACCTCAAAGTCTTTCCCGTTCCGAGATCTCTGATCCGACTATAGCTCTGTTTCTTCTATACTGCGTGCAGCAGGAACCATCATGGCCAATCAGGACACGACGCGAAGAACCTTTCTGAACAGCGCGGCGGCGGGGCTGGCGGTCACGGCGTCGCAATACCGCTCGCTGGCGGCAACAACCGCCCCAAGCGACAGGATTCGCACCGGTTTCATCGGGCTGAACGGCATGGGAACCGGAAGGCTCAACGGCTTCATGAAGCATGCGGACGTGATCGCTGCGGCGGTGTGCGATCTGGACCAGAGGCATCTTGACCGCGCCGTGGCGATCGTCGAGAAGGCGCAGGGCCAGAAGCCGGCGGCCTTCCGCGATTATCGCAGGCTCTTGGAGATGAAGGACCTGGACGCGGTCATGATCGCCACGCCGGATCACTGGCACGCGTTGCCCATGATTCAGGCCTGCCAGGCGGGCAAGGACGTTTTTGTCGAGAAGCCGCTCAGCTACTCGATCGGCGAGGGCCGGGCGATGGCGGAGGCTGCGAAGAAGCACTCGCGCGTCACGCAGATGGGGAACCACATCCACAACGACCTGCCGAACTACCGGCGCGTGGTGGAAATCGTTCAGTCCGGAATGCTCGGCAAGATCCAGCGTGTTTACTGCGCGATGAACAGCGGTGACCGGCCGCTCGGCAAGCCCGCCGATTCGGCGCCGCCGCCTGAACTCGACTACGACTTCTGGCTCGGTCCGGCGCCCAACGCCCCTACAACCCGAACCGCTGCCACTTCACATACCGTTATTTCTGGGATTATTCCGGCGGCTATTTCATCGACTTCTGGTGCCACTATGCCGACGTCGCCTACTGGGCGCTCGATTTGAATGCGCCGCTGACCGCCACCGCCACCGGCGGGCGGTGGATGGTGGACGACAACGGCGAGACTCCGGACACGATGGAAGTTGTTTACGAATTCCCCAACCGGCTGCTGCTGACATGGACTCTGCATCCTTACGGACGGCCGGGCTATGACCACATGGGCAGTTGCGTCATCTTCCAGGGGTCTCAGGCGACGATGGTCACCAACTACAGCAGGCACGAACTGTGGGTGAAGGGCAAGCGGGAGGAGAATTTCCAGCGGCCCGCGCAGTCGATCCCGGATTCGCCGGGCCACATCCGCGAATTTCTCGACGCCATCAAGTCCCGAAAGCCGACCACGTGCAACGCCGAATACGGCCACCGGCTGACCAAAGGCGGGCACCTCGGCAACATCGCTTTCCGCACGGGCGAACTCATCCGCTGGGACGATCAGCGCGAGCGAGTCATTGGGAACTCGAAGGCGAACAAACTCGTGACCCGCCGGTATCGCAAGCCCTGGAAGCTGGGCTGACGGTTCCGCCCTTGGCGAGGCGGACGGCTTTGGGTTCCGCCGGGCGGTTATTTCCTGCTCAAGGGGTCCTTTGGCGTGTAGTTGAGTTCTCTGCTAAGCAGATCGACGAGGGTGGAGAGGACTTTCACGCGAGCGTGGTATTTATCATTGCCCTCGACAATGGTCCAAGGCGCGGTGCGCGTGCTCGTTTTCAGCAACATCTCTTCCACCGCGCTTTCGTAATCGGCCCACTTGCCGCGGTTTCTCCAGTCTTCGTCAGTGAGTTTCCAGGCCTTGTAGCCGATGCGCTTCCTCTCCTCGAAGCGGCGCAGTTGTTCGTCCTGCGAAATCTGGATCCAGTACTTGGCGAGGATCGTGCCGAAGTCGCGAAGCTGGCGCTCGAAGGAGTTGATCTCTTTGAAGCCGCGTTTCCACTCGGCCTCGGAAGCAAAGCCTTCGACCCGCTCCACGAGGACCCGCCCGTACCATGAGCGGTCAAAAATGGCGATTTGCCCTTTCTCGGGCAGCCGCCGCCAGAAGCGGTACAGGTAATGCCGCGTTTTGTCTTCGCCTTGTGGGGCGCTGATCGGATAGACGATATAACCGCGAGGGTCGAGTTTTTCGGTGATTCGCTTGATGGCGCCGCCTTTGCCGGCGGCGTCCCAGCCTTCAAACACCACAATCACCGGACGCTTCTGGAGGTAGACCTGATAGCCAAGCTCCCGCAATTGAATCTGGCGGCGGGTGAGCTCGCGCACATAAGTCTTTCTGTCGAGAGAGCGGCTGAGGTCGAGGGTTTCAAGCATTACCGCTTCCCCCGTTTCCCGGCGGGCTTCGCCGCCGCCTTCGCTTCATTGGCCTCAAGCGAGACCATGGCCTCCCGCAGTTCGGCGTCGGCGAGAACCGAAGCCTCGGACACGCTCCGACCCGGAGCGTTCGGACCAAGGCGGGCTTCCAAGGTGCGGATGATCGTGTCGAAGACCTTTTTGCGGGCGTACCACTTCGAAGTGGCTTCTACGATCGTCCACGGGGCGAACTCGGACTCGGTCAGTTCCAGCATCTCTTCGGTCGCGGCCAGGTACTCGTCGTATTTCTTGTGGCGAGCCCAATCTTCTTTGGTGACTCTCCATCGCTCCAGGGGATCCGCTTCGAGTTTCTCGAACCGCTTCTTCTGCTCTTTTTTGCTGATGTGAAGGAAGAACTTGACGATCACCGTGCCGTCGTCGGCGAGCATGCGCTCGAAGTCGACGATGTCGCGGAACGCGCTCCGCCACTGGGTCTCAGGGATCATTTGCTCTACCCGCTTCTCGAGGACGCGGCCGTACCAGCTATGGTCGAAAATCACCATCTCGCCGCGATTCGGGACGCGGAGCCAGAAGCGCCAAAGCCAGGGGCGGCGCTGTTCATAGGTGCGGGGCAGCGTCGTTGCGTGCAGGCGGAAACCACGCGGGTCGAGCCGCTGAGTTAAGGTGGCGATGGTCGTTCCCTTGCCAGCAGCGTCCCAACCCTCGAAAACGAGGACGGAGCTCACCTTCTGGTCCCAGCAGGCCTTCTCCAGGTCGTAAAGCCTCCGCTGGAGCGCCGGCAGCAGCTTGTCGTATTCGCTTCGTGAGAGTTTCCGCTTCAGGTTGACGTTTTCGAGCATCTCATTCGCGGGAGCCTATTCCGTTCGCGCATCCATCATACGACGAAGCGCCGAGAGCGCATCTTCGAGGCGCGACTCGGGGACGAGCACCCAATCGGTGTTGAACGTCGACAAGGCGAAAACCGGGACTCCGGCCTGGGCGAGCGGCTCGAGGAAGGCATGCAGAACGCCGGTGAGGTTGAAGGGAATCGGCCCCTCAAGTTCCAGGCGGACCCACCCTTTCTCGGATTGCACTTCTTCCGGCACCGCGTTTTCCGCGCAGACGATGGAAAGCTCCGACGGGGTGCGCGTCAGGCTTGCGAAACCGGCGGTCCAAGCCCAATCCGGCACAGCGGCATCGGGCCCCAGCTTTGAAACCGCCCAACGTCCGGAGTGAACGCGAAACCGCATCTGGGGATCACTCCACCTCCGCGAGCCGGGCAGCGATCTCCTCGCCAATCGCCAGGGATGCTGTCGCAGCCGGGCTTGGCGCGTTCAGGACGTGCACAGCCCGCCGGCGGGCGATGATGTCGAAATCCTCCACCAGCACTCCCTCGGGCCGCATCGCCTGCGCCCTTACGCCCGCGCCGGCTTCCACAAGGTCGTCCTCGCGGACTTCCGGGACCAGGGTCTGGAGGGACTGAGTGAACAGCCGCTTGGAGAAAGCGCGCCTCAATTCGCCCACGCACATTGAGAAGTGCTTGCCCAGGAATCGCCACAGTCCCGGAAAGGTCAAGGCGTCGACGGCGTCGGCGAGATCGAACGATGTCCGGGTGTAGCCTTCCCGTTTGAGCGAGAGGACGGCGTTGGGGCCGGCTTCGACTCCACCCGCGATCATCCGAGTGAAGTGAACGCCGAGGAACGGGAACTTGGGATCGGCGACGGGGTAGATGAGGTTGCGGACCAAGTGCTCGCGGCCGGGCTTCAGTTTATAGTAGTCGCCGCGGAAGGGAACGATGCGCACGTCAGTTTTTTCGCCTGCGGCTGCGGCCAGGCGGTCGGCCTGGAGCCCGCCGCAGGTCACCACGTAATCCGACACGAGCTCGCCCCTGGTTGTGTGCGCGACCCACTCGGTTCCGCGCAGCTCGAAGCGGCGGACTTCGGCGCCGCAGAGAACCTCTCCGCCGCGAGCGCCGATGAGGCGTGCGAGCGTCTGACAGACCGCCGGGTAATCGACGATTCCCTCTTCAGGCACATGCAACCCGCGGATGCCGCCGACGTGCGGCTCCAACTCCCGCATCTGCGGCGGTTCGAGCAGGCGGAGTCCGGTGAGCCCGTTCGCGGTTCCACGCTCCATCAGGTTCTGGAGCCGCGGCAACTGCTCTTCTCTGACCGCGACGACGAGATTGCCGCAGATATCGTGCCGGATTCCATGTTCGATGCAGAACTCTGTCATCTGGCGGATGCCGCGCACCGACAACCGCGCCTTCGCCGAGCCGGGCCGGTAGGCCAAGCCGCAATGGAGCACGCCGGAGTTGTTGCCTGTCTGATGTTGGGCGACGGCGTTCTCTTTCTCGGCAAGGGTCAATCGCACATCCGGCCAGCGCTGCTGGATCCGGTAGGCCGCGGCGAGACCGACCGCGCCGCCGCCCACAACCAGGACTCGCTTTCCGTTCATCTCTGTTTCGCCGTCAATGCCTCTCTGGCGGCTGCGGCG
>JACADU010000472.1 GCA_013388415.1 Bryobacteraceae bacterium | reverse complement strand
GCGCGATCAGGTCATCGGCCGCCGCGTGACCGAGATTCTCCCGGGAATCGAATCAGCCCCGCAGAAGTGGATCCAAGTCTACGGCGATATCGCCCTCAATGGCGGCACGCTGCGCAAGGAAGACTATTCCCGTGAACTCAATCGTTGGTACACGATCTCCGCGTACAGCCCGCAGCCCGGTCATTTCGTCGCCGTTTTCGAGGATATCACCGAGCGAAAGCAAGCCGAAGCCGCCGCCCGCGAAGCCCAGCGTGCCGCCGCAGCGCTCCTCGGCAATCTCCCCGGGATGGCCTATCGCTGCCGCAATGACCGCGACTGGACCATGGAGTATATCAGCGACGGCTGCCTCGAGTTAACCGGCTACCCTACCACCGAATTGATCGACTCTTCCGTCCGCTCGTACAATGACCTGATTCATCCAGACGACCGCGAATTCGTTTGGCAGGAAGTGCAGGATGGCGTCAAGAAGAATCGGCGCTACCGCATGACCTATCGCATTATCAGCCGCAATCGGGAAATCAAGTGGGTTTGGGAACAGGGCGCGGCTCTGCGCGACGCCAATGGTGATGTTGCCGCTCTCGAGGGGTTCATCGCCGATATTACCGACCGCGTTCGTGCCGAAGAAGCGCTCCACCATCGCGAAGAGCGTTTCCGTGCTCTCATCGAGAGCTCCTCCGACATCATCATGCTCTTCGATGAACGCGGCTGCGTAACCTATACCAGCCCCTCAACCGCGCGCATTCTCGGCTACAGCCCCGGCGAAATCGTTCGCCTGGCTCAGATACGCCCGGCAGGCGTAGAACGCCGCGTAATCCGGAGCGTTGCCCGCCTCGGCCAGATGCGCGCGCGCTTCGTCCTCCCGCCCCAAGCCCCACTTGATCAGCGCCAGGTAGTACTTTGCCCTCCAGTCCGCCGGAAGCGTCTGCCGCGCCCACTCGAAAACCGGGATCGCCTCCTGCCGGAACGGAAACACCAGATACGGCGAGAGCGACGACGCCTTGCGCAGCGCAGCCATGCTCTCCGCCGGCGAGCGCTTCCTCAGCAGGTACGCCTGCCAGTAGCGGACTTCAGCCTGGTCCGGAGCGGTCTCCAGCGCCTTCAGCGCATCCTCCTCCAAACCGAGATTGACGTAGTAGGATGCGATCTCCAGGTAACTCTCATGCGGCATCTCGTTGCGGATCATCGACCGGAAAGCCGTCAATGAAGCGGAGTCCGGCTTCAACAAATGCGTCTCGAACCGCGCCAGGTGGCTCAGCGGATCGAGCTCCACAATCCGCGCCAGCGTTTCCCTCGCCTTCTCCGGCTTGCCCGTCCGCCTGTACAACGTGCTCAGCACCTGAAGCGGCTTGATGTTCCGCGCATCGTAGTCGAGCGACCGCTTCGCGTACTCCTCCGCCCGCGCGAAGTCGCCCTCCATCAGGTAAATCTCCGCGAACTGCGTGTAGGCCGAGGAACGGTACTTCATCGACCGCGCCGCCCACCCCATCGTCTCCTTGGCGTCCGTGAGATCACCCATCCGGCGCGCCACCAGCCCGTAGAAATAGTTGGCGTCCGGATCGTACATCGCGAAATCAAGCGCCTTCCGCGCATGCTCCAGCGCCTTCGGATACTCCGCCCGGCGATAATAAACCGCCGCTGCCCGCGTCAGCGCCCGCAGGTTGTTCGGGTCGCGTTTCAGGCACTCCTGATATCGCGCCAGCGCCGTCCGGTAATCGCGCGACTTCTCCGCCCGTTCACCCGACTGATACAAATCCTCCAGACTCTCCTCGCCGTAATTGCGGAACGTGAATGGCCGCTTGAGCAGACCGTCCTCCGGGTCGCCGCTGTAGGCAAACAGTCTGCCCACTTCGACGCGAAGAGCCCGCTGATCCATAGCAGCCGCGATCGTCTTCCGCCAAACGCCCATTGGTTCGAGCCGCAGCCGCTCCCGGAAGATCTCCTTGCCGCCATTGAACACCGCGATCTCCTCATCGACCCGCCGCAGCGCGCTGAACCCGAGAACCACCTCCTTCCCGGTTGCTCTCGCATGCAACACCCCGTCGGGCGTCGCCTTCACCAAAGGGCCGATTTCCTTGTACGGGAACCAGTACTCGCGCCACCGGTCCGTCGTATAAGGCGCGAAGAACTCATGGTCGTTCTGGTCGAGAAGCCTGCCCGATTGCGGCTCGTAGTACGGTCCGTCGCTGTCGGTCAGCAGGTTCTCCCAGATGGCGCCGGCGCGCGAAAGCGGCCACCGGAAGAACTTCTGCCCCGGTACTTCCTCATGCAGCGCCCAATGCCCGTAGCCGAACTTCGAATCGTGCCAGTAGGCGCCGTTCGATTCCTGAAGCTTCCCGTGCACAAAATAACTGCCGCCCTCGTCCGCCTCCCGGTGATCCTTATACAAAGCGAGGCTGCGGCCGTCCGGCAGCATCGGCCAGGGCTCTGAAGGCTCGGCGTAGTTGTGGCCGATGTGCTTCGTGCCCGGCAGGATGAACTCCAGGTCCTGGCTCAGTTTCGCCGCCGCGTTCATCCAGACGTAGTAAGACTGATCGAGCGGTTGCGGGTTGTACCACAGCGCTTCAGTCACGAAATGCGCTTTGTCCGGCGGCAGAGTGATCGACACCCGCCACTCGGTCCGCGAAGGCAGATCCATCGTCCCTACGACACACGTCACGCTGCCGTCAGGATGATTGCGGATCGCGTAATCCACCGGCGAAGCCGTCGCCGGAGTATGGCCCACCAGTCCGAAATTCCACTCGATGCCGCCCGACGTCCATGGGCCGCGGTGAGCGATGTGCCGGAACTTCCGCACCTTGTTGAAGTAGATGAAATCCTTGCCCGTGCTCTTCTCGATCGCCGCGATCAGCTTTCCTCCCTCGGACGGCGATACCAGCAGCTTGAGATAGGCGTTCTCCAGCCGGATGATGTTCCATTCCCGGTTGGAGCCCTCGTAGCTCAACTCGTCGAAGAAGTAATACGGGTACAGGCTGCCTCCCCTCGCCCACATGCTCGACCGGGTCATGATGGGCGTCGGGTCCGGCCCCGAATACGGGTAGGTCTTATAGACCTGCTTCTCTTCCTGAATCGACGCCTTCTGAGCCTGCAACAACGCCGCGGCCAGAAGCGCCAGCGGCAAAACGATCGGCAGCCTCCTCACACCACACCTCCGCTTGGCTCGTGTACGCGGTACTTACTCTACACCAGCCCGGAGTTGGCAAGCGCCGGGGCCGAAGCCCGGTCAGCGTGTCTCGCGCAGCAGCCGCGCCGCCGCTGGCGGCGACAGCTTCGGGGCAGGGAAGGGATAGACGTCCGGCAGCACCTTCGTGCCCGTCGTCACCTTCAGGTCCGAACCACCCGGCGTCTTGAACGTCAGCTCAACGAAGTAAGCCATGAAGCCCTTGGCAGGCGCAGCCGGCGCGATCTCGTACCGCCCGTCTGCCCTCAGCGGCACGTCCTCGGACTTGTACGCCGGACCGATCTTGTCCAGCCGGAAATCGCGCGCGTCCGGATTCTTCGCGCTCCATACTTTCACCGCCGCCGGCTTGTCCTTGCACACGACAATCGTCTTCCCCTCGGGAGTCACCTCCCATTCGAACTCCGGCCGCTTCCACCCCTTCACGATCGACTCATAAAACGCCGAAATCGTAAATGCCGCGTCCGAACGTCTCGTCACGCCATGGTCGGTGTTCGGCACGTAGCGCAGGTACTTCTCGCCCTTCAATTCTTTGAAGTAGAATTGCCAACTGTCCGGCACAAAGAACTGGTCGCCCGCCGAATTGATGATCAACTTCGGCATCGTCAACCGCTCCCGGTACTGATAGGGCTCCACGATCTTCATGAGGTTCTCCATCTGCTCGCTGCCCCACCAGTTCATGATGCCGTGCTCAAAATAGTCGCTGATCGCCGGCGCCCAGAAGCCGTACACCCGCCAGTGGTGGATGAACGATGGCTCCATGTTCAGAAGGTCGATCACCGCCGGCGCAATCGCGATCACGCGCTTGTCCGCCGCCGCCGTCGTCCATGTGGCCCAGCCGCGCTTGCTGCCTCCGGTCACCACCCACCGTGAAACCTGAGCCTTCCCTCCAGCCTCGCTCGCCATGAACTCCTGGACCGCATCCATCGCCCGCACCGCCGCCTTCGTCATTGGCAGCCGGGCAAGCCACCGGTCGTCGCCCGTCTCCAGGTAGCGTTGCCACGTGTAGGCGATGATTGAGTCCTCGGTCCGCCTCCTCGACTCCCCGTAGAAACTGAGTGGCTGGTTCGGCACCATCCTCAACTGCACCGTCACGCTCTGCGTCTTCGTGGCGACGCTCGAAAGGAAATCATCCGGCTTCGCCGGCGGCTTCGATGGATTGCTTCCCCCCTCAATCAGCAGCAGAGCAACGTCGGACGAAACCGTCTCCGGCTTGTGCACAACGACCCAATGCTTCCAGTACGTCCTGTCCACCTCTGCCGGCGTCAGCCAGTTCTGCGACGTGACCTCGAGGACATAGGCTGTCACTCCTCTGCCGGGAATCTTCGCCGCGACCGACCACTTGTACGCCGGATCCGGCTGCTTCACGTACCGGTCGAGCGCCGTCTCCTCGGCGGACAGGGAAACGGCTGTAAGGAAAACGGCAAGGTGGAGAAAACGCATGACGATTGACGGGACCGAAGCTCCAGAATAGCAAGCCCGCAAGCCAGCCACGATATACTCGGTTCTGAAAGTCCATGCCCGGCGCCCTCTCCTTCCTCACTGACGCCCTCTCCGAAATCAAGGCTCAAGGCGGCTACTTCCGCCTGCGCGAACTCGAAAGCGCCTGCGAGCCCGTTTGCCGCGCTGACGGCCGCGAAGTCATTAATCTCGCCTCCAACAACTACCTCGGCCTCGCCAATCACCCCAAACTGAAGGAAGCCGCCATCGACGCCGTCCGCCGCTTCGGCACGGGTTCCGGTGCGGTCCGCACCATCACCGGCACCATGGCCATGCACATGGAGCTTGAGCGAAAGATCGCCGCCTTCAAGCACACTGAAGCCTGCTTCGTTTTCCAGAGCGGATTCACCGCCAACGCCGGTACCGTCAGCGCCATCCTTACCCCCGACGACCACATCGTCAGCGACGAGCTCAATCACGCCTCCATCATCGACGGCTGCCGGCTGTCGCGCGCCAAAATCCATGTCTTCCGCCACAAAGACGCCGCCCACGCCGAAGAGATCCTCGCCGGACTCGACTCCGCCCCCGGCCGCAAATTGCTCATCACCGACGGCGTCTTCTCCATGGACGGCGACATCGGACCGCTTCCCGCCCTCGTCGAAACCGCCGAACGCCACGGCGCCATCATGATGGTCGACGACGCCCACAGCTCCGGCGTGCTCGGGCGCAATGGACGCGGCAGCGTCGATCACTTCAACCTCCATGGACGCGTCGACATCCAGGTCGGCACCCTCTCCAAAGCCATCGGCGCCCTCGGCGGCTACGTCTGCGGCGCGCGCGACTTCATCGAATACCTCTACCACCGCGCTCGCCCTTTCCTGTTCTCCACTTCCCATCCCCCAGCCGTCACTGCGGCGTGCCTCGCCGCCTTCGACCTCCTCGAGCAGGAGCCCGAACGGATTGCCCAACTCTGGGACAATACCCGCTACTACCAGAACGCCCTCCGCCAACAGGGTTTTAACACCGGCGTGAGCGAGACTCCCATCACCCCCATCTTCGTCGGCGAGGCAAAGACCGCCCACGAGTTCTCCTCCGCCCTCTTCGAAGCCGGACTCTGGGCTACCGGAATCGGCTTCCCCACCGTGCCCCGCGGCAAAGCCCGCATCCGCACCATCGTCACCGCCACCCACACTCGCGCCCACCTCGATCGCGCCGTCGATACGCTGTCCCTCATCGCCCGCAAAATGAACATTCTGCGCCCATAAACCCCTCCACCCGCTCCAACTTGCCGCGGCCCGTTCAGGCCCGCTGCAACATAGCGCCACGACTGCCAGGGAGTGGCAATCCGGTTTCCTCTCCCCTCCCTAAGCGCCACCCCCGGAACCCGTCAGGCATTTCTAAGGAGTCTTCTTAGGGATTTGCTTGATTTGAGTAGCCGAAGAGTACTGTTACGGTTGAACTAGCAACGACGAGAAGTTGCAGGGAGAGGAGAAAACACACAATGAAGAAGCTCAACACACTGCTTTTGAAGCTGCGGATCATGAAGGACACCCGCGGCCAGGACCTCATCGAATATGCCCTCATGGCCGGCTTTGTGGCGGTCGCCGCTGGCGCGATCGTCCCCGGTGTTGCGGACAGCATCAGGGTGATCTTCGGCAAGGTCAACAACGTTCTCGACAGCTCGTCCAAGGCCGATTCCTAATCAACAGGAAGCGGACTCATTTCGGGGGGTCGGCTCGCCGGCATCTCGGGGTTGTCAACACGCAATAACAAAAGACCGGGATTGGGCTTTGGCCCTCTCCCGGTTTTTCTTTTTGTGGCCCGCTGAGGCGGCATGAGCCCTGCCTCGGACCCGGAAGCGCCGGCAACACTGCCGAAGGCGCCTCACCGCGTCAACCATCTGGTGAACGCAGCAGACAGCCTGACACAGCGCCACGCCCCAGGCTTCCGTTCCACCTCAGCCCCTACCGCCGCCCACGGGGAATCAGGATGTTGACCTTGGGAACCAGCGGCACAATCGCCAGCAGGCGCGCCTGAGGGCTGTTGCTCTCATAGAGCGTGGTGGAGCAGACGGGGAGCAGCTCGGAGGAAAACTGCTTCGAGTCCTGTTGCGAGAGGGGAGCGAGGAGGACGAGAGCGGTGTTTTCCTGAAGCGTTTCCGGCAGGCGGAACTCCTCGCACGAGCCCTTCAGCGCGTCGAGAGCCAGCTTCCTGGCAGGTTCGTGCAGCATTCCGTTGATGGCGTCGGCGAACGCGACCACCACTTCCAGCGGTTTCGCCGGCATCTGTCCGGTCGTCAGCGCGTTGCTGAAAAGGTTGTTCACGCACACGCGCAAGGTCTGGCCTTGCATCATCCGGACCGGTCCGAATGTCGCCGCCAGAGGAAGGTGGAGTGTATCCTGAGCGGGTGCAGCGGCAGGAATCAATCCGCAAAGAAGGAGAAGGCTGAGACGCATGATCCCAGCCTAACTCCCAATCTGCCTCGGTGGACAGCGCAATCAGAATTCGAACCGCGCGCCGAGTTGGACGCTGCGGTTGCCGCTGACGCTGGTCACCTGGCCGAACTGCGGATTGGTGACCGACGTCTGGATGCCGCCGAACTGGTGCCGGTTGAAAATATTCAACAGTTCGGCGCGGATTTGCGCCCGCATCCGCTCGTTAAACCGGATGTTCTTGAGGATGCCGGCATCCTCCATGACAGTGCCGAAGCCGCGGATGATCGAATATCGCGGCGCTGCGGTTCCGAGTGTCAAAGAAGGGGCATCGGTCACAAGAGCCTTGTTGATATACGTATTCTGCGGGGAGGTGATATGCGCGAAATTGAAGTTGTCGGGATTCCAGGTGCTCGCTTTGAGGTCGCCGGGCGCGACATTCGGCCGCTGGCCGCCGTTCCAGCCGTTGGGCAGTGGCGCCGTCGCTCCGCCGAACCCGATCGGAGCGCCGGAGAAGTAGTTGACGATTCCGGAAATCTGCCAGCCGCCAATCAATCCGTTCACCCACCCGCTTGCGTTGGAGCCGAACGCTTTGCCTTTTCCGAACGGCAGATCGTATTGGGCGTATGCCTTGAACATGTGCGGGATGTCGTAGCTGGCTGGCGTCTTTTCGAGCTTCAGATTGTAATAGTCCAGCGAACCGCTGTTCTCGCCCTCAAAGGACGACTCGATGTTCGAGAGCGTCTTGGACCAAACATAGTTGGCGTACATCGAGAAACCATTGGAAAACTGGCGGTCCAGCGTGACCTGCAAGGAATGATAGGTGGAGAAGCCGAGCGGGGCGGCATACGCCGAAAAAGTGTTGATGCCCTGAATCTGCGGATAGTCGCGCAGCGCCCCGGCGACAGTGCCGCGATAACCCGGATACGGATACTTGATCCCGTTGGCCGCAGCCTGAGCCTCGTTGGTCACCGCATTGGTCAGGTTTCGCCCGTACTGCTGCACGATCGACCACGGCAACTGGTTGATCCTGGAGCGCGCGGTGTTCTTGAGGCCGCTTGATTTGTTGCCCACGTAGCCGGTATCCAGCAGGAGCTTGCCCGGCAGCCGGCGCTGGATGTTGAGGTTCCACTGCTGGGTGTAGCCAGCGAGCCCATAGCGCGGGTCCGTGTATGCTGGACTGCCGCCACGGTTGGCGTAGGAAACGTCGAAGGTGGGAGGAACATAGCGGTCCGTCGGAAAGCCGTTATCCCAATTGAAAATGCCGGCCCAGGGGTTGACCGCATCCGCGTTCAGAATGTAGCTTCCGGCCCAGGGGAAACTCGCCGCGCCGTTGATGGCGCTGTAGGAATTGTTGTTGTCTCCCTCATAAAAGATGCCGTAAGCGGTGCGAACCACCCACTTGTCCGATGCCTGCCAGGCGAGGCCGAACCGCGGCCCGAAGTCGTTATAGCTTCGTGTGCCGAAGTAGCGCTTGCCTGCGCAGACGCTGCAATCGCCGGCGAAATCGTAGGCGCCCTTCAACCCGCTCTGCGGGTCGGTTTTTTCCAGGTTCCAGGAGGCCATCCGGTCCGCCACTTCGAAGTAAGGCAACTGTAAGTCCCATCTGACGCCCACATTCAATGTCAGCGTCCGGCTCAACTTGAAATCGTCCTGGACAAAGAAGGCATAGTAGTGCCTCCGCCCGCCCAGACCGACGGGATTGCTGAGCCCAGCCGAATCGACAATGCCTAACAAATAGCTGGCGAACGAGTAACCAGTCTGCGAGCCGGAGAAGGTTTCATTTGGAATTGCCGTGCCGCGGGCGGCGAAATTGAAGCTGCCTCCCGGGCTCGGCCGGTTGTTGAACTGGTTCCGCCTGTGGTCAAAGCCCATCTTGAGGAAGTGGCGGCCCTTGGTCATCGACATGGTCGCCAACAGTCCGCTTGTGTTGTAAGCGGCGAAACTCGCCTGCGGATCGCCGGGCGTCTGAAGCGTCACGTACGGGCCTCCGCCCCAGTTCACCGTCGGGTAGCCGAAAGTGGACATATTCTTGATGCCCAACACTTTGGCGCCGTCAACGTCAACATGGACGCTGTTGTTGGGGTTGGGGAAACGGTTGTAGAACACGTTGACGTTCAACAGCGTGGTCGGGCTGACGGTCCAGTCCCAGGCGGCGCGCGCCAGCTTGGAGTCCGTTTTCTGTAACCGGGCCTTTGACAGCTCGCCGCCGTAGCGGTCGTTGACGTCCCACATGCCGCCTGCGTCGAGCAGAAGGCGGGGGCGCCTGGTGGCGCTGTAAGAACCCGAAACGCGGTGCTTGGAACCGATGATCTGATCGCCCTTGACGGAGAACTGGTGCTGGTCGAACTCGGGCGTGGTCGCCACCGGGAAGACTGCGTTGTTGACCAGCGGCACGACACCGTTGGCGTCCCGCACTGTCGGCAGATAGGACTTGCGGGCGATGCCGTTCAAGGTCTGCGACACCGTGCTGAACCGGGATTTCGGGATGATGTTGCCCGGGAACATTTCGCCGATCCAGCGTCCGCCTGCAATTTGGCGGAAGGTGGCGGGGTCATAGATCGCGCCCTGGTAGACCGGGCGTCCAAGAGCGTCCTTGGCGCTGAGCGCCGGACCCAGCAGCCGCGAGAAATTGCCGTCGTAGAAGTCCTCGATCGGGACATTGCGGTTGGGCGCGCCGAAGCCGCCGGTGCGGTCGCGGTAGCGCTCGTAAGTAACGTAGAAGAAGGTCTTGTCTTTGCCGTTGTAAATTTTCGGGATGATCACGGGTCCGCCTCCGCTCACCGCCACGTTCTGCTTGCGGTCCTGCGCCCGCGGTACGCCGCGGAAGTTGTTCACCCACGTGTTCGCGTTCAGCGCCTCGTTGCGCAGCGCGCCATAGACCGTCCCGTGATAGTCATTGCTGCCCGACTTCATCACGAAGTTGAAAATGCCCGCCTGGAACCGCCCAAATTCCGCCGACATGCCCGAGGTCTGAATCTTGAATTCCGAAATCGCCTCCAGCGAAACCGCCGACTCGCCATTGTGCCCGCCGCGGTTGGTGATCGTGCTCGCGCCGTCCAGCAACACTTCCTTGGACGCCGTCGTCGAGCCGTTGATGTGTGACGTCCACGACGAACCCGTCACGCCCGGCGTCAGCTTGTAGGCGAAGTTCTCCGGGTTGCGCGCGCCCGAGAAGCTCAGCGGCAGGTCGATCAGTCCCGTGTTCGTCAGCGACGTTCCCACCTGCGGAGTGTCTGTCGTCACCCGCTCCACGGTCGCGGAGACTTCCACGGTTTCGACCATCGAGCCGATGTCGAGCTTGGCGTCGACGCGCAGCACGTCGGTCACCCTCAATTCGAGATTGGTCAGCACGAACTTCTTGAAGCCGCTGGCTTCCACCGTGACGTCATAGACGCCCGTCTGGAGGTTCGGCACGTTGTATTGGCCCACGTCGTTGGTGACCGCCTTGGTCACGGCGTTCGTCGTCGTCAGGCGAATCGTCACCTGCGCGCCGGGAATCGCGGCGCCGGACGCGTCCGTCACCAATCCTGAGATTGTTCCGCGATTGAGTTGAGCCATGGCGGGCAGGCCAAGGGCGAGACACAGAGCAGCAGCGAGCCAACGGTTCATTTGCGAGTACCTCTTCCACCTATCGAAAGACTAGCTGCCGTGACTATATCAATGAAGCAATGGGTCAGTCAAGATTAACAGACCTTTACATCTTGTTGGTTCTAATGCGTTTGCGTTACAACTTCTCCAGCTTCGCCCGGTCGAGATCCGGACCCAGTCCCGGCTCCGCCGGCGTGTCAATCACCTCGTTCACGGGTCTCAGAACGCGCGTGCGGTAGGACATCTTCTGCTCGGTTTGGGCGTCGTTGTATTCCACCATCGGGCACAATGAAACCGGTTGTGAGGCCACACATTGGACATTCGTCATGAAGTTGTCGCAATGCGGTACGACCTTCACGCCGCGATGCTTGCTGACCATCTCAGCGATTCGCAGCCACTCGGAAATGCCGCCACACCAGTCGGGGTCCGACTGCACCCAGTCCAGGCACTTCCGGTCCAGCAGCCTCTGGATCTGGAACCGGGTATAGTGATGTTCTCCCGCCGCAATTATTAAGCCTGTTTCACCTTTGATGCGCGCGTAACCCTCGGTGTCTTCCGGGGCGGTTGGCTCCTCGAGCCAGAAGGGTCTGTACTGCGCCATCTGCTTGCCCAATTCGACGACCCAATCGACTCCGATCTCGAAGCGCATCGAATGGTTATCAAACATTAATGTTGCCTCTGGCAATTCCTCCCTTAAAACGCGCACCAATTCGAGGTTTGCCTTCAACCCATCCTTGCCGTCCTTGGGACCGAAGACGAAGTACCACTTCTGCTTCTTTTGGCCTTTCTCCCACCGCTCCCGCGCCTGCCGCCGCGCCTCGCCGAGGTCCTTGCCTTCACCAACGCGGGAATAGACATCAAGCCGCCGGCGGTTCTGCGTGCCGCCGGTGATGCGATAGACCGGGCGCCCGATGATCTTGCCGCGAAGATCCCAAAGCGCGTTGTCGACCGCGCTGAGGGCCATGATTCTAAGCCCGGTGGGAGAATGCCGGCCGCCGCGGGTCGTTCCCTCGATGTTTTGGCCGGTCAACGGATCGGTGGCGGCGGCGTAGGCGCTCAGCTCCTTGCCGGCGTAGAAAGCCTTCCAGAGGCTTTCGAACTCCACGCGGCGGTCGAGCGCGTCCTTGCCCAGGAGGTGCTCGCGCAGCTTCGCCATGTCCTCGGCGAGAAGTTTGGGCAGTCCCCAACCGAGCGGGCCGAAGACGCCGATCCTGCCGCCGCCTGCTTCGATTTCCAGGTGATCCGCCGCCGATTTGCCAGCCTTCCAGCGGACGATCTCCACGCGCTGAATCCTCGAACCAGCCGCCGCGGCTCTTGGCGCCGCCAGGCAGGCGGCGGAGATTCCAAGCAGGTTTCTGCGGAGCATGGCGGAATCATACACCATGGAATCAGACGGATGACGCGAAACGCCCCGAGCACCGCCTGGAGCTTGCTCTTCTGCGCCCTGACAATGGCTGCGCAGACACGCATCGCCGTAGAGTATCCCCTTTACGGTTCTGTCTTCCCGCCCGACATCGCCGCGCCCACGTTCCACTGGCGGGACACCTCTGCCGCCGTCAGGTGGAGCATCGAGGGAGAGCCCGGACGGCAGACAGTGAGAGGGAGCGCCAGCGCGCGCTCCTGGCGTCCTGAACGCCTCCAGTGGGAATCGATCAAGTCCGCCTCGGCGTCGAAGTGGATGACGCTGGCCATCAGGGGCTTTGACGCCGCGAACGAAGAAGTCTCTCGCGGCAGTGTGCGTCTGATGACTTTGCCCGACCCTGTCGGCGCGCCCATCTTCTACCGGGACGTGCCGCTGATGCCGTCCCAAACCAGGCCCGGCGTCATCAAGCCGCTTGCGCCTGACGCCGTCCGCCTGGTTGCCTGGCGGCTCCGCAACCTCTCGGAGGACTCCAGCCGCCTGCTGCTTCAGGGGCTGCCAACCTGCGCCAACTGCCACTCTTTCTCGCGGGACGGCCGCACGATGGGCATTGATGTCGACGGTCCGGACAGCGACAAGGGCACGTACGCGATCTCCGAAATCGCCCCCCGCATGACCATCCGCAACGAAGACGTCATGACGTGGAACTCCTTTGCCGGCCGCTCCCACGGCCAGCCGACGATCGGCTTCATGTCCCAGATTTCGCCCGACGGCCGTTTCGCCGTCAGCACGGTCAACGAGTCGGTTTACGCGGTGAACTTCATGGATTACCGCTTTCTGCAAGTCTTCTATCCGGTTCGCGGCATCCTCGCGGTCTTCAGCCGGGCCAGCGGCCGCATCGAGCCTCTGCCCGGCGCCGACGACCCGCGATACGTCCACACCGGCGCGGCGTGGAGCCCCGATGGGAGCAGCATCGTCTTCTCCCGCGCGGTGGCCCGCGACCCCTACCCCGAAGGCCGCCCGCTGCCCAAAGCGGCAAACGACCCGGCCGAACTGCCGGTAAAGTACGACCTCTATCGCATTCCCTTCAACGGCGGCCGCGGCGGCAGGCCGGAGCCCGTGCAGGGCGCTTCGGCCAACGGCATGAGCAACACCTTTCCGAAGTTCTCGCCCGACGGCAAGTGGCTGGTTTTTGTGCGCTGCCGGAATGGCCAGCTCATGCGGCCCGACGGCGAGCTGTGGATTGTGCCGGCCGCGGGCGGGCGGGCGCGCCGCATGAACTGCAACACCCCGCTGATGAATTCGTGGCACAGTTTCTCGCCCAACGGCCGGTGGCTTGTCTTCTCATCCAAGTGGCGTTCGCCGTACACGCAGATGTTCCTCACCCACATCGATGAACAGGGCAACGACACGCCGCCCATCCTGGTCGAGAACGCCACCGCGCCGGACCGCGCTGTCAACATCCCCGAATTCGTGAACATCCCGCCTGACGGTCTGCTGAGCATCGACGTTCCAGCCGCCGAATTCTACCGGCTCTATGACCAGGCCTCGGAACTCGCCAAAGCGGGCGAGTTCGCACGGTCGGCCGAAATCTGGAGGCAGGCCATCGCTCTGGAACCCGGCGATGCTCGCGCCCACAACAACCTCGGCGCGATGCTGGCGAGGCAGCGCCGCCAGCGCGAAGCGGTTGAGTGCTATCGCCGCGCCGTCGCGCTCAAGCCTGACTACTCCGAGGCGCACTTCAATCTCGGCGCGGCGCTCTGGTCTCTCGGCTTGCAGGCGGAAGCTCTCCGCGAGTGGGAGACGGCGGCCCGGCTCTCGGCCGGCAGCGACCCTACTCTTCTCGACATGCTTGCTGGAGCCTACGCCGCCGCCGGCCGCGAGGCCGAGGCGCGCAGCACGGCTCGTCAGGCGCTCGCGCTTGCTGAAAAGCTCAATGATTTGGAACTCGCCGCCGCCCTGCGCTCGAAGCTACCAAAGTAGCTTCAGCACGAGGACGACGATGCGCGGCTGGTTGTCCTGCGCGGGGTTCAGTTGGCCGAAGCGGGCGCCGGGACACTGTGTGCCAGCGCGCCAAGGTCCGGCAGGAAGTCCAAATCCAGTCGCGTGTAGGCTTCATGGCGCGCCGGGAATCCGGCGCTTTGAGTTCAGAATTAGAATTTAGAATTGTGGAGAGGTGATTCGCCAGATGCAAAGCCTTAGCCGCCGTTTCCTCATTGTCAAGGGCATCGCCGCCGCACAGATGGTTCTTGTTTGTGCGGGGCAGCCGGTTCCTCCGGCAGTCCGCAGAGTCTATGTCGACAAGATGTTCGGTCTCGAAGCAACGGTCGAAAAGGCGCTCAAGGATCAGGAATTGCCGTTCGAATTTGTCGAGGAGGCGAAGCAGCCGGAGCTCAAGGCCGGAATCCGAAAGAAGAACAGCTCCTTCTACGGCGAGATTCTCTACCGCGAAAAGTATGGCCGCAATGAGGACCACACCCTCGAGCTCTACGACGTGGAGAAGAAGAAAGTGGTCGCTTACTACGACTTCAAACTCGTCGCCGACGCTCAAGGCCGCGAGGCCATCGCGCGCGAGTTCGCCAAGCGGGTCGCCGCCGCCGTCAACAAAAAGAAGTAGGAATCAAAGATGCGGCTTCTCGTTGGGCTGCTGCTGGCGGGCGCGGGTTCCTGCGCCGATTGGCCGCAGTTTCGCGGCCCGTCCGCGTCGGGAGTCGCCGAGGGGCTGAAGCTGCCGGAGTCCTGGAACGCTGAAACCGGCGCAGGCATTCTCTGGAAAGCGCCCGTGCCCGGACTCGCCCACGCAAGCCCCATCGTTTGGGGCGATCGCATCTTCCTCGCCACCGCCGTCAGCAGCCGTTCCAACGCCACCTTCAAGCCTGGCATCTACGGCGAAGGGACCGCCTCCGATGACCTCTCCCCGCACAAATGGCAGGTCCTCTGCCTCGACCGAAAGACCGGCAAGACCCTGTGGACCTCGACCGCCTACGAAGGCGCGCCGAAGGAAAAGCGCCATATCAAATCCACATACGCCAGCTCCACCCCGGCCACCGATGGCCGCGTCGTCGCCGCGCTGTTCGGCTCCCAGGGGCTCTACGCCTTCGACTTCAACGGAAAGCTGCTCTGGAAGAAGGATCTCGGCCGCATTGACGCCGGAGCCTACGACGCCCCTGACTACGAGTGGGGCACGGCCAGCTCGCCCATCATCCATCAGGGCATGGTTTTCGTGCAGTGCGACCAGCAGAAGTACTCGTTCCTCATGGCCCTCGACGCCGCGACCGGCGCCACCCTCTGGAAGGCCGAACGCGACGAACTCCCCTCCTGGGCCACGCCCGCCGTCTACACCCTCGGCGCGCGGCAGGAACTTGTCACCAATGCGCCCAACTTCATCCGCGGCTACGACCCCAAGACCGGCAAGGAACTCTGGCGCCTCGGCGGCAGTTCCAAGATCACCGCTCCCACCCCAATCTTCTCGCGCGATCTCATCTACGTCGCCAGCGGACGCCGCCCCGAGGCGCCCATCTTCGCTATCCGGCCGGGCGCCGGCGGCAACATTACCCTCCCCGCCGGGCAGACCTCCAACGCCTCTGTCGCCTGGAGCAAGCAGCAACGCGGCTCCTACATGCCGACGCCGCTCCTCCACGGCGGGCTCTTCTACGTTCTCGGCAACTCAGGCATCTTCGATTGCTATGACGCCGCCACCGGACAGGAAATCTACCGCGAGCGCATTCCGCACAGCGGTTCAGGCTTCAGCGCCTCCCCCGTCGCCGCCGACGGCAGGATCTACCTCTCCAGCGAAGACGGCGACATCTTCGTTCTCCAGGCCGGCCGCCAGTTCAAGCTCCTCTCCAGAACCCCCATGGGCGAACCGCTCATGGCCACTCCCGCGCTGTCCGGCGGCGTCATGTACGTTCGCGGCCAGCGCCACCTGTTCGCCATCGGCAACCGTTAGTCTCGCGAGTCAACCATGCGAATCACCACCCTCTTCCTCATCGCAAGCGCCGCGGCGTGCGGCCAAATCGGCCACTTCCAATCGAACGGCGACATCGGCGCCCCTGCCAAACCCGGCTCCACCTCCTTCTCCAAGCAGACCGGCGAATACCGCATCTCCGCCTCCGGGGCCAACATCTGGGCCGGCCGCGACAGCTTTCACTTCGCCTCCAAACCAGTCTCCGGCGACGTCGAAATGACCGCCTCCATCGCCTGGGCCACGCCCGGAGGCCACGAACACAAGAAAGCCGGACTCATGCTCCGCGCCGGCCGCGACCCCGGCGCCCCCCACGCCAGTGTCATGGTGCATGCAGACGGGCTCGTCTCCCTCCAATTTCGCCGCACGCGCGGCGGCCCCACTGAAGAGGTCCGCTCCGCCTTGAAATCCGCCGCCCGCATCCGTCTCATGCGCGATGGCGACGTCGTCTCCATGGAAGCCGCCCCAGCGGGCGGCGATTTCGAACCCTCCGCCGCTCTCACCGTCGCTCTCGGCGAAAACGTCGAAGCCGGGCTCGCCGTCTGCTCGCACGATGACAACGATCTTCAGACCGCCGTCATCTCCGGTTTCGAGTTGAAAGAGCACGGCACGGCATCCGCCAAGGAACGCGTCGTCGAAAGCACCCTCGAAATCGTGGACATCTCGACAGGACGGCGGCGGATCGTGCGGCGTGCGGCCGAGCACTTCGAAGCGCCGAATTGGACGCAGGACGGCAAGACGCTGGTCTACAACGGCGGGGGTAAGATCTGGCGCATCCCGGTCTCCGGGGGAACGCCGGTCCACATTCCGACCGGCGAGGTCCGTGTCAACAACGACCATGGCCTGTCGCCCGACGGAAAACTCATGGCCGTCAGCGGCAGCGTCGCCCGCAGCCAATCCCAGATCTACGTCATGCCCGCTCTCGGCGGCGAGATGAGACTCGTCACCCCCAAGGCGCCCTCTTACTGGCACGGCTGGTCCCCCGATGGCAAAACCCTCGCCTACTGTGCCAGCCGCGGCGGCGAGTACGACATCTACACCATCCCGGTCGAGGGCGGGGAAGAGACGCGCCTCACCACTGCCAAGGGTCTCGACGACGGTCCCGAATACTCCCCCGACGGCCGTTCCATCTACTTCAACAGCGTCCGGTCCGGCATCATGCGGATCTGGCGCATGAAGCCGGATGGCAGCGATCAGGAGATGGTTTCGCAGGGTCCGCCCTCGGCGGACTGGTTCGCCCACCCGTCGCCCGACGGCCAGTGGCTCGCCTACATTTCCTACGACGCTTCAGTCGAGGGCCACCCGGCCAACAAGGACGTGACGCTGCGCCTCGCGCCCGCCTCTGGCGGCGCGCCGAAAACGCTCGTGACCCTCTTCGGCGGACAGGGCACCATGAACGTCCCCTCCTGGTCGCCAGACTCCAGGAGCTTCGCCTTCGTCAGCTACCGGCTCGTCAAAAAGCGGCCATAGGCTTTCGCCGGAGGAATCCACGGATATCAAGGCCATCAGAGCAAATCGGCTCGGGCCACGACATGCGGCGCCTCAGCGTGATGCAGCACTATGAGATCCCAACCCGGCTCCTCGACAGGACGACGAACTTCTGGACCGCCATTTACTTCGCCTGCGCCAGCGATCCTGGCGCCAACGCCGAATTGTGGTACTACGACCGCGTGATCTTCCAGAAGCAACGCGAGCGGGACAACTCGCTCCATGCTTTTGTCGACCGTTCATCCGACCCTGCCCTCGAGCCGGCGTTCCGGCACAGGCGCGATGAGAACCTGCTCGTTGAAATCGACCCGCAGATCTCTCTCCGGATGCGCCAGCAGTCCGCCCATCATACCGCCAGCACCGGAGTCTTCTCCGACCACGCTCCGGCCCTCATCGCGCTTCAGAACGAAATCGGCGTCACCGAGCCCGCTCGTCGTCTTGTGCACCGCGTGATCATCGACGGAGCCTGCAAGAGCAAGGCTCTCCAATTCCTCGCCGAGCCTCCGCTCAAGATCACCGCCAGCACCATCTTCCCCGATGTCGTCGGCTTGGGCCGATTCCTGCGGTGGCAGTTCGACACCCTGCGCACGATGTTGCTCGGATGTCTCACCCCGCCGACGGCGCCGCCGCCACCCGCGACGCCCTCAACGGCATCGCCGGCGCGGCCAGCGATTCCACAAGCTGCTCGTGAATCCGG
>JACADU010000089.1 GCA_013388415.1 Bryobacteraceae bacterium | reverse complement strand
GGCAGTTACGTTCCTCTCATCTCAGAGCGTTCAGTCTTGGGCAAGGGCAGATTCTGGCGGTGGGGGGCGGGGGCAGGTGTGCTGGCCGCCGGGCGGGTGGCCGTTACGCTGTTTGCCGGAAACGGAAGAGTCGTGGCGTCGGCGGCGCCGCCGGCGATCGCGGTTCTTCCGTTCGCGGATCTGGATTCGTCAAGCGGCCGCTCAGCCTTGAGCGAAGGGGTCAGCGAGTCGGTCGCGCCGGAACTCGGGCGGCTGGTGGGAGCGCAGGTCACCCCGCTCCTGTCCGCCGCTCGGTCTCGCGGAGCGGATGCGGACGTGGGGCGCATCGGGCGTACTCGCTCTCGAAGGCCGGCCGCGCCGGCGAGGCGCAGCGCTATTTCGCAGAACTTCTCAATGCGCTCAATGGAACAAACCCGCCGCTGTTTGAGTGCGCGGTGGCGGCGCTGGCAGCCGGGCAGCGCAAGGAGGCGATGGCGTTGCTTGAACGCGCGGCGGAGGCGCTGAGCGAATCCGTTTTGTGGGTCAAGGTCGATTACCGCTTCGCAGAGCTGAGGGGTGAACCGGAGTTCGAGAAACTGCTGCGGCGCCTGAATCTGTAGCAGGCGCGCCGGTGGCCCACTGACTCCGGCAGGTGGTGGCAGAATGACACTCAGTGGACAAAGGTGAAGTCCGTCTGGGCAATTCGGCCGGCCTCCCGATGCGGGTGGCGACGCCGCGCCCCTTGCGGGGCATGGGACGCCGCTTCGGGGACCTGAAGGTCCGGCCGAAGCTGATGGTGCTGCACAACGCATTCTTCCTCGTGCTCACCTGCGCCGTTTACCTTTCAGTTGTTTCGTTCGCGGAGCAGAAACTGAATGATGCCGCGCAGCGGGAAGTCACCCTCGTGAAGAATGCCTTTGCCGCCCACTCGTTCGAGGGAGACGAGACCAGCCTGCGGCCCTATGACTTGCGGACCGGCGCCGCGGGCGACTTCGGGCTGCCGCAGGACGCCGAGCGGTTCCTGTTCGCCTACCCCGGAAGGACCTGGCAGCGTGATAGCGCCAGCGAGCATTTGTACCGGGTCATCGAAGGCTCCCCGCGAATCTACCGGGTCACACTGCCCCTGGCGTTCTACTCGAACCTTCTCGCCCAATTGAAGCTGTCGGTATTTGCCGTGCTCGGCTCGCTCTATGTTGCGGCGGTGCTGCTGCTGGAACTGGTCATCATGCCGCTGTACGTCTATCAGCCGCTCCAGTTGATGCTCGCCGCCGACGCAGCCACACGGGCGAACGAGCGGGCGGCGGAACTGATTCCGGAAGATTATATCCCGGGCGACGAAATCGGCCGGATCATGCATTCCCGAAACGAGACTGTGGGCTTGCTGCGCCGGCACGAGGACGAACTCGAGAAGACCGCGGCGGACCTCCAGCGAAAGAACGCCGAGCTCGAAGCGGCGAAGCGGAACCTGGAAGCACAGGACAGGCTGGTGAGTCTCGGGTTGCTGAGCGCCAGCGTGGCGCATGAGATGAACACTCCTCTTGCCGTGCTGCATGGCTCGATCGAGCAGCTCCTGGAATCGGCGCAGGACCCGGCTACAAGGCGGAAACTAGACAGAATGATTCGCGTGACCGGGCGGTTGCGAAGAATCAGCGAAGGCCTGGTCGGATTCTCGCGCGTCAGGCGCGAGGAAATGGTCGCCGTTCCGCTCCGGCCGTTGGTTGATGAAGCGTGGCACCTGGTGGCCATCGACGAAAAGGCGGGGGGAATCTGTTTCAAGAACCAGATCCCGGCCGCCGCCCGGGTGACTGGCAATGCCGACAGGCTCATGCAGGTCTTCGTGAACCTGCTGCGAAACGCCTTGCTGGCAGTGCCGGCGGGAAGTGGGTGGATCACGGTCGGGTCGCGGCGGACCAGCCTCGCCGGCCGCGATGCCGTTTCGGTCAAGGTGGAGGACAACGGACCGGGCATCCCCGCGGAAGTTCTGCCGGAAATCTTTGATGCGTTCGTGACGGCGCGGCTCGACTCGCGCGGGACGGGCTTGGGCCTGACTGTGGCCCACGGCATCGTAACGCAACACGGCGGGACCATCACGGCGGCGAACCGCCCGGAGGGCGGAGCGGTTCTGGAAGTGACACTCCCTGCGCCGTCGCCTGGAGAAAAGGAGAACCAGTCATGAGCGATTCGGTTGGCGGCGCCCAGGATCTCATCGAAGTGGCCGTGCTCGATGACGACCCCGATTTCCTCAGCTACGTCGAGGATTTCCTGAAAGAGGAAGGGCTCTACTCGGTGCGGACTTATGAGCGGCCGGAAGCGCTGTTCGCCGAGGCCGCGCTGCAACGCCCGGATATCGTCCTGCTCGACATGAAGATGGGCGAAGCGCGCGGCGACCTGGTGCTCGAGCAGCTCCTGCAACACTATCCCGGCCTCTGCGTGATCGTCGTGACGGGCTATCCTTCGCTGGAAGACATGCGCGCCACCTTCAAGCTCAAAGTCTTCGATTACCTCGCCAAACCGTTTTCTCTCGCCCAGCTCAGGCAAGTGCTGGCGAATGCTGTGGCGCAATATGGCATGGGCCGGGCGCTCCAGGACCGGCTGCGCGAGAAACTCGGCCACCGGCTGCGAATGCTGCGCGCCGAGCGCGACTGGTCGCTCAAAGACCTGGCCTCGATTTCGAAGTTGTCCGTCAGCCAGATCAGTTCGATCGAGCGCGGCGCGAACCTGCCGTCGATCGAAAGTCTGCTGGCCATTGCGCGGGCGTTCGACAAGAAGCCCAGCGAGATCCTTCAGTCCATCGATTTTTGAACACTGCCATCCACCAGCCGCGGCGCGAACCAGGGATAGAGCACCGGCAGCAGGAACATTGTCATCGGGGTTGAGGTGAGGAGACCTCCAATGACAACGGTGGCCAGTGGCCTCTGGACCTCCGCGCCCGCTGAGGTGACCACCG
>JACADU010000468.1 GCA_013388415.1 Bryobacteraceae bacterium | reverse complement strand
TGCTCGAGGGTGTGGTGGTCTTCCAGCGCAGCCAGAACCCGCAGGAGATCGTGCGGCAGATTCGGGAGCGGCGCATCTCGGTGCTGGTGTCGGTCCCGAAGATCCTGGAAGTGCTGAAGGAATACGTGGCGGGCGTGTGTCCGGAAGTTCTGGAACCCGCGCCGGCGGGCGAGAAGTTCTGGTGGCGCTGGTGGCGGTTCAGGAGGGCGCACAGGCTGTTTGGTTACAAGTTCTGGAGTTTCATCGTGGGCGGCGCGGCGTTGGATCCCGCGCTTGAGAGCTTTTGGGGCGGTTTGGGATGGGCAGTCGTGCAGGGCTATGGGCTCACCGAGGCGGCGCCGATCGTGACGCTGAACCATCCGTTCCACGCGCGAAAGGGCACTGTCGGCAAGCCGATCGCGGGTGTCGAAATCCGGATCGCCGAGGACGGCGAAGTGCTGGTTCGCGGCGGCAACGTGACAGCCGGGTACTTCAACAACCCGGAAGCGACGGCCGAAGCGTTCGAGGGCGGCTGGTTCCACACCGGCGATATCGGCGAACTCGACGAATCCGGCCGGCTGACGATCAAAGGCCGCAAGAAGGAGATGATCGTCCTGCCCGACGGCAGGAACGTCTTTCCCGAGGACGTTGAGCGCGTTTTGCACGCTTTGGACGGGGTGGCCGAGTGCGCGGTGGTCGGCGTCAAGACCGAGGCGGGCGAACAGGTGCACGCGGCGCTGGTTCTCAAAGAGGGCGCGGAGGCCGAGGCGGTGGTGCGGGCGGCGAACGCCGCGCTGGAGGAACACCAGAAGATCCGGGGCTACACGGTCTGGGCGGAGAAAGAACTGCCGCGAACCGAGGGGACCCGAAAACTCAAGCGGAGGGAGATCCGCGCCAGGATCATGGGCGAGCTGCCGTCTCGGCCGGCTGCACGCGGCGCCGGCGAGGGGATCGAGGCATTGGTGGAAAAGTGGGCGGCGGGCCGGGCGGTCACGGCGGAGACCACATTGGAGGATTTGGGTCTGTCTTCGCTCGACCGCGTTGAGCTGATGGTGGCGATCGAACAAAAGACTGGCGGTCCGGTGGACGAAGCCGCCTTCGCGCAAGCCCGGACGCTGGCGGACCTGAAGGCGCTCGAAAGCGCGCCGCCCTCCGAGCACGCCGAGGTAATCGAGTTCCCCAAGTGGAACCGCTCCAAGCTCGCGCAATGGTTTCGCGTGTTCAACCAGAACCTGTGGCTGCTGAACCTGGCGAGAATCTTCGCCTGGGTGCGCGTGGAGGGCAGGGAGAATCTGAAGGGGCTCGACGGGCCGGTGCTGTTCGCCTCCAACCACCAAAGTTACTTCGACACGCCGGTCGTCCTGATCGGGTTGCCGCTGAAGTGGCGGTCGCGGGTTGCTCCGGCGATGCGCAAGGAGTTTTTCGACGCGCATTTCCACCCCGAAAAGCATGGGCGTTTCAAGTGGTTCACCAGCAGTCTGAACTACTGGCTCGCGGCGCTGATGTTCAATGCGCTTCCGATCCCGCAGCGCGAGGCGGGTACAAGACAGACGCTTCGCTATATCGGCGAGCTGGTCGAGGAAGGCTGGTGCCCGCTGATCTTTCCCGAGGGCAGACACAGCCGGGACGAGACCATTGGCCGCTTTCAAGCGGGCGTGGCGATGATGGCCTCGCGGTTGAAGGTCCCGGTGGTCCCCATCCGGCTTCGCGGCGTAAACCGTGTCCTGCACCCCGACTGGAGCATGGCCCGCCCGGGCTTCGTGAGGATGAGAATAGGAGAGCCGATGGTTCTCGAGGGAGACGATTACGCGGCGCTGGCGCGCAGAGTGGAGGAACGGATCCGTGCGATGTAGTCTTCTGACGGTTCTCGTGCTGGCGCTGATGGTTCCGTGCGCCGGGCAGAAGGTTGACTCCCGCAAGGCCGAACGGCTGGCGGCGCAGGCGGGCAAACTCGAGAAGGAGGGCAAGGCGGCTGAAGCGGCGGCGCTGTACACGCAGGCGCTCGAGGCGGATCCGAACAATGTCGCTGCGCTGAAGGGCCAGGCCAAGACATTCCTCTCGCAACAGAGATACTCCGATGCCGCCGCGAGCCTCCAGCGGGTCGTCAAGCTTCAGAAAAAAGACGTTGAAGCTGAGGTGCTCCATCTCCTCGGCGACGCGCAGAAAGGGGTCAAGAACCCGGCGTTCGCCGCCGCAGCCTACGAGCAGGCCATCGCGGGCGGCAGGCAGACGGCGCAGTTGTACCGCTCCCTCGGCGAGTGCCGGATTGAGCTGGGCCAGCCGAAACTGGCCGTGGACGCGCTGACGCAGGCAATCCGGCTGCGGCTTGACAATCCGGAGCCGTACGTCCTGCGGGGGCGGGCTCTGGCTCAACTCAACCAGTATCGCGACGCGATCGAGGATTTCGACAGGGCGCTGTACCTGAAGCCGGACTATGCAGAGGCGTACTTCGAAAAAGGCTATGCCCAGGGTCAGTTAGGACAGTTCGACCGCGCCGTGGCCAGCTTCACGGTAGCTCTCAAGCTGCGCCCGGACCCCGGCTGGCCATTGAGGTCGAGGACGCTGGGATATCGAGGCGCGGCGCTCGAAACGCAGGGCAAGAACGACGCGGCGCTGGCGGACTACAACGCTGCAATGCAGGCCGACCCCACCAATGCCCGCGTCCTGAACGCGCGGGGCGACCTGTATGCGCTGCAAGGCAAACACGATCTGGCGCTCGCGGACAGGGAGCGGGCGGTGGAACTCGATCCGGCCAATCCGTATTTCTATATCGCCAGAGGGTCGAGCTATCACCAGTTGGGGCAGCACGAAAAGGGCCTGGCGGACCGCACGAAGGCCATCGAGATACAGCCTGAACTGGCGACGGCATGGCTGGCGCGAGGCAGCGCGCGCTACTTACTGAAGGACTACGCAAGGGCGGTGGAGGACCTGATGCAGGCGCAGCGGCTGGCGCCCGACGACGAGGAGACCAAGGCGGTTCTGGCGAAGGCCAGAGAGGCTCTCGAAAGGGAGCGCGCCTCGGAGCAGGCCTCGGCGACGCTTCAGGTGAAGCCCCGAGAGCAGAAGCCGGCTTCCGCGCCGGTGGTGGAGGTAGCGGTCGCCGAGCAGCCGAAGGTCGGGCCGCCCGCAGCCGTGGCTGCGCCGCCGAAGCAGGTTGAAGCCCCGAAACCGGCCGCTCCGCCCGTTGCGGCCGGCGGCAACGCCGAAGCCCACCACAAAGCCGGACGCGCTCTCCTGGCGCAGGAACGGTTCGAGGAGGCTGTCGAGGAACTCTCAAAAGCAATCGAAATCAACCCGAATCACGCCCTGGCCATCAACGCTCGCGGCTACGCGCAAATGCGCCTGCGCAGACACACGGAAGCGCTCCGCGATTTCGACCGCGCCCTCGCGCTCGACCCCAATTATCAGAACGCGAAGCAGAACAGGGCCGCCGCCAGGCGGGCGCTCGGACTGAAGGACTGACTTCAGCCGAGCAGCGGTTCCAGATACTTCCAGACCAGATTGGCGATCCTCTCGTGTCCTGCCGCATTCGGGTGCAGCGCGTCCCGTTGCATGAGCGCCGGGTCCAAGGCCACGCCTTCCAGCAAAAAGGGAAGCCGGGCTACCTTGTACTTCTTCTCCATTGCGGGGAAGATGCGGTCGAAGTCGCGAATATAGTCCGGGCCGTAGTTCCGCGGCAGGGTGATTCCGGCGAGCAAAACCCGGGAACCGCCCGCCTGGAGCCGCTCAATCATGCGCGCGAGGTTCTCCTCGGTCGACTTGACCGGCAGCCCGCGCAGACCGTCGTTGGCGCCAAGCTCCAGAATCGTCACCACGGGCTTGAGATCGACCGCGGCCTGAATGCGAGCCAGCCCGCCGCTGGTTGTGTCGCCGCTGATTCCCTGGTTCACGATGCGGTACTTGCGGCCATTCCGGTCAAGAATGCGCTGCAACACCTCAGGCCACGCCTGTCCGGGTTCGACCCCAAGTCCCGCTGTCAGGCTGTCGCCCAAGGCCACAATCACCGGACGCGTGTCTGCGGGCTTGGCCGGTTCGGGAACGGCGGCCGGGGCGGAAGCCGCCGCCGGCGGCCTTGGAGTCTCCTGTTTACCCCCGCAGGCGGCAAGGGCGAGCATCGGGATCAACGCAAGATAACAGCGATCGGTCATCTACTGCCATCATAAAGACAGGAAGCCATTCTACGGATGAACAACGAGCCCGTTCTTTCTGTCCGCGCGGTGACGAAGTCGATCGACACGGGCGTCCATCGCGTGGAAATCCTCCGCGGCATCGACTTCGACATCGAGCGCGGAGAGTTCGTCGCCATCATGGGCGCTTCGGGCTCGGGCAAGTCCACGCTGCTCGGTCTGCTGGCCGGGCTGGATTCGCCCACCAGCGGATCCATCTTCATCGACGGCGAGGAGATCACCGGCCTCGACGAGGACGCGCTCGCCGCGTTGCGAAACCGCAAGATCGGTTTCGTCTTCCAGAGCTACCAGCTCATTCCCACGCTGACGGCCGAGGAAAACGTGCTCCTGCCCGCCGAACTCGCCGGCGAAGCGACCACAGAGGCTTTGGACCGCGCACGGCAACTGCTCGATACCGTTGGCCTGGCGGAACGGCGGGATCACTATCCCGTCCAGCTCTCGGGAGGCGAGCAGCAGCGGGTGGCGCTGGCCCGCGCTTTCATGCGGAAACCGCCGCTGCTTCTCGCCGACGAACCGACCGGCAACCTCGACTCAGCCAACGGCCAGCATGTCCTGGCTCTGCTCAGGGACCTGAACCGGAGCGAAGGCGCGACTCTCATCCTCGTCACGCACGACAAGGAGCTGGCAGCCCACGCCACACGCATTATCACCCTCAAGGACGGGATCATCACCTCGGACGAGCGGACCACCGCTCAAGCGGAGAGCCGCTGATGATCGCCACAGGCTGGGGCGCCGCGTGGCGCATGGCTTGGCGGGAAGCCCGCTCGTCGGCTCCGAAGTTCATCTTCGTGATTTTCGGCGTCGCCGCGGGCGTCGGGGCGCTGACCGGGGTGCGCGGGTTCGCCTCCGGCTTTCAGGATCTCCTGAAGCGTGAAGCGCGCACGCTCATGGCCGGCGACATGCTCATCCGGCTCTTCTCCGCTCTGACGCCCGCCCAGGAAGCCGAACTGGAGAAATGGCGGGCGAAGGGCGTCCGGATTACTCCCATTCTCGAAACGGTTTCCATGGTCTCGGCCTCGCCCGGCAGGCCTCCGCTGCTCACCTCGATCAAGGCGGTGGACACCGCGGACTACCCATTCTACGGCCAGATCAAACTCGACCCCCCTCAGAGGCTGGCCGAGGCGCTCGCACCGGACGCGATCGCGGTCAGCGACGATCTTCTCATGCGGCTGGATGTCGCCCCCGGCAGCCGCGTCAAGGTGGGGCAGACCGAGCTGCGCATCTCCGCCGTCGTCAAGTACGAGCCTGACCGCATGACGGGCAGCCTTAATGTCGGGCCGCGCGCCATGATGTCGAAAGAGGCTCTTCAGGCCACCGGCCTGATGCAGATCGGCTCGCGCGCCGCCCGGCGGTTTCTGTTCAAGCTGCCGGCGGAGGGCGTGCAGGTCGCCACGATTCGCGAGTCGCTGCGAAAGGCGTTTCCAGAAGCACTGATCTCGGACTACCGCGAGACCCATCCGATCATCACCCGCACGCTGGACCGTTCGACCACGTTCCTCAGCCTGGTTTCCCTCATCGCTCTGATTGTCGGCGCGTTGGGCGTCGCCACCGCGGTTCACTCGCACATCCAGCAGCGGCTGGACACCATCGCGATTCTCAAGTGCCTGGGCGCAAGGAACGCGCAGATCATCCGCATCTATGCTCTGCAAACCACCATGCTGGGCACGGCGGGCGGCCTTGCCGGCGTTGCCGTTGGCGCGGTGGTCCAGCAACTCTTCCCCTTGCTGCTGGCGAAGTACTTCCAGTTCTCCGGATTGATCTGGAGCCCGGCTTTCGCGCTCGAAGGCTTGCTGACCGGTGTGCTTGTGTCGCTGCTGTTTACGCTGCCGCCTCTGCTCGCCATCCGCGAAGTGAAGCCGGCGCTGATCTTCCGCCGGGAGATGGCGGAAGTCCGGCCGCCTTGGAAGGTCAGATTTCGCCGGCAGATTCCCGCAATGCTCAGCGGCGTCGTGATCCTCTGCGGCCTGGGGCTCGTGGCGGCATGGCTCGCCGGTTCGGCGCGCGCCGGATGGACGTTCATCGGCGGGCTGTCGGGAAGCTTGCTCGTCCTGTCCTGCGCGGCGTGGCTCCTGCTGCGCGGGCTGAAGCGCTTCGTCGAGAACGGCCCCTTCCGCCTGCCCGTGGCGTGGCGTCATGGACTGGCGAACCTCTACCGGCCTGGAAACCACGCCGCGTCGATCCTGGTCAGCCTGGGCATCGGAGTGATGTTCACGCTCACCATTCACCTTATCCAGAGCGGGTTCCTGAAGGAGGTCGTCGGCGCCGCGCCGCCCGGCGCGCCCAATGTCCTCCTCATCAACATTACCGACCTGGAGAAAGATGGCGTGCGCGAGATCCTCGAAGCGCATCCCGGCCGGACCGGCCGGATCCGGATCGAACCGTTCGCCTCGGCCCGCTTGATCAAGATCGGCGGCCGCGAGACGGCTTCCTGGGATCTCCGCGGTTTTAGACGGCGCTTCCTTTCGGCGCGCGAGGTGACCATTCAGGACGCCCAGCCGGAGGAGGTGGAAGTCCGCCAAGGCGCGTGGTGGAACACGAATGAAAAGCGGCCGCTGATCGCCGTCTCGGAGCAGGTGGCTGAAATCTTCTCGATTGTTCCGGGAATGCAGTTGCGGTGGATGATCCTCGGACGGTAATTCGACGCGACCGTGGCGGCGGTTTACCGGCTGAGGCAGGTCCGCATGAGCCCGGTCTCCGACTTCGTCTTCAACCCGGTTGCGATGGCCGGGGCGCCGACGCAATGGGTCGCCACAGGCAGATGGAAAGCCGAACAGGTGCCGGCGCTGCAACTGGCGCTCTACCGCAAATACCCGACGGTCACCGCCGTCAACGCCGCCGACATTCTCAATATCGTGCAGGAGGTGATCGACCAGGTCGCCCTGCTGGTCCGCTTCATCAGCCTGTTTGCAATTGCCGCCGGAGCCATTATCCTGGCGGCGACCGTTGCGGGAACCCGCCTGCGCCGCGTCCGCGAATCCGCCGTTCTGAAGACAATCGGCGCGCGCCGGCGCCACCTGACGGGGATCTTCTCGGTTGAGTTCTCGGTGGTCGGCGCCGTCGCCGGGCTGATTGGCGGAGCGCTGGCAATCGCCTTCACGCGCATCCTGCTGACGCGCTTTCTCGATTCCAAGTTCGAGTTGAACCTGCTGCCCGCCCTGGCGGCGGTGGCGCTCACCTCGCTGCTGGCGACCGCCACCGGCTGGCTCGCGAGCCTCAGAGTGCTCGACCAGCGGCCACTCGAGGTGCTGAGAGACGAGTGATTCCCCCTCAGGGAATGAGGCGGCGATGGATGGCGAACTTCACGAGACCCGGCACGTCATGAATGTCGAGCTTCTTCATCAGGTTCGCCCGATACGTATCGACGGTCTTCGGACTCAGCGAGAGGCGGGCGGCGATTTCCTTGGCCCGTACTCCCTCGACGAGCATTGAAAACACCTGATACTCCCTGGAACTCAGCTTGCCGAGCGGGTCGTCGTTCTGCGAAGCCAAAGCGGGGTTGAAGAGACTCCGGAGATTGACGGCTGGCGAGATATACACCCCGCCCTCCAACACCTGCTGGATGCAGTCGAACAGGTGCTCTCGCGTGCAGCTCTTCAGCAGGTAACCCTGCGCACCGGAGCGCAACACCTCAAGGACAGTCTTGCGGTCACCGCGAGTCGCCATCAGCACACACTTTGAACCGTCCGCCGCGCCTGCGCCGGAAGACCCCGCGAGGCGCTTGGCGATTTCGAGCGCGTGCGTGCCGGGAATTGAAAGGTCGATCAGCGCGAGGCTCGGCTTGAACCGCGCGATCAGCTCCCAAAGATCGTCTCCGTTTGAAGTGACGCCGGCGACGCGGTACATTCCCGAAGACTCACAAAGGGCCGCGAGAGCATCGCGGAACAACGTGAGTTCCTCGGCAACAACGATCGTCTTCTGCTCAGCAGGAACCGATGACTGCACCGCAAAGAACTTCCGGGCGCATCATTCGCCTTACTGGAATGTCGCCAACGCGGCGGCTTCGTCGTCAAATACTTCGAAGATCGTGTACAGCTTGGTGATCTGTAACAGATCCTGAATCCGCTTGGTCAAATTCAAGAGCTTCAGACTGCCGCCGGCGTTCGACACGGTCGTGAAGCCACTCACGAGTTCGCCGATTCCGGAACTGTCGATGTAGGACACTTCCGCCAGGTTCAGCAACATCTTCCGGCTTCCCTTGGAGACCAGATCCTTGATGCTGTCGCGGAAGGCAGAGGAGCCCTCTCCAAGAGTGATGCGTCCCGCCGCATCGATCACGGTCACGTCGCCAACCTGGCGCATCGTCAGTTTAACGCTCACAGGTTTCTCTAACCTCCTTGAATTCCATCACTCTATCAGGACTAAACAAACGGCTAAACCGCATCCGTGGCAGGGAGGTGCTTTCTCATTGCCACGCGTGTGCCGCCAGCCTCCGTACGGACTATATCAACTTCGTCGACAAAGGCGCGGATGATCATGAGACCGCGCCCCGACTGGGCGAGCAAATTCTCCTCGGCCAACGGATCGCCCTGCTTCTGCTCATCGAATCCCTGGCCTTCGTCTTCAACGACGATTTCGAGCGTCGATCCCTGTTTGCGGATCAGCAAATGAACCTTCTTATTTGCGCTGTAGCGGTTGCCGTGTACAACTGCATTGACCACCGCCTCGCGGACCGCGTAGCCGAGCTGATAGGCGTCCTCCTCCGGCAGCCCGCATTGCTGAGCCAGTTCGAGCACCCTGTTCTCGGTCGACTCAACCGTGTCGAGCGAGGACTCCAGGTACTGATCGATGCTGGTGAAACTCGAATTTGCCGGATCAGTCATGGCACACAGCGAGCCGGGAAAACCGTAAGGTATGCCAACGAGTTACCAGAAGTCAAGTAACAGCCGGTTCTCCGCCCCTGCACTACAATGCTCTTAATGCGTCTCTTCTGGGCACCCATGCTCGTCCTTTACGCCCCCCTCGCGGCCCAGCCCGTCGACTACGCCAAACAAGTCCACCCCATCCTCGCCGCCCGGTGCCTCGGCTGCCACAACGGCAAAGCAGGCCAAGCCGGCCTCTCCCTGGCCGCCCGGCAAGATGTGCTCAGCGGCGGCGCCTCAGGTCCAGCCATCATCCCCGGCGACAGCGCCGGGTCTCTCCTGCTCCAGCGCATCACCGGCGCCAAAACTCCGCGCATGCCCATCGGCGGAGAACCCCTGCCTGAAGCCGCCATCGACATCATCCGCAAGTGGATCGACGAAGGCGCCCGCATGAACGTCGAAGCCGCACCCGTTCAGGCTTTCTCCCTTGGCCTCAAGCCGCCCAAAGCCGGCGGCATCGACGATCTCCTCAAGTCCTACTACCGCCAGCACCGCGTCGCCCCCGCCGCCCGCGTCTCCGACGCTGTTTTCCTCCGCCGGGCCTACCTCGACCTCTGGGGCCTCCTCCCCCCGCCTGAAAAGCTCAGAACCTTCCTCGCCGATGCCCGCCCGGACAAGCGCGGCCGCCTCATCGACGAGCTCCTCGCCAACCGGCGCAACTACGCCGAACACTGGATCAGCTTCTGGAACGACCTTCTCCACAACGACGAAGGCGTCGTCTATCACGGCGAGCGCTCCTCCATCACCCCCTGGCTCCTTTCCGCCCTCGAGCAAAACCAGCCCTACAACGAATTCGCGCGCGAACTCCTCGCGCCGCCTGCCGCCAAAGGCGGCGCCGCCGGCTTCATCCAGGGCGTCACATGGCGCGGCACCGTCAACGCCTCCCAGACTCCGCCCATGCAAGCGGCCCAAAACTCCGCTCAGGTCTTCCTCGGCATCAACCTCAAGTGCAACTCCTGCCACGACAGCTTCATCAGCCATTGGAAACTCCGCGAAGCCTATTCACTGGCCGCCTTTTTCACCAATGAACCCCTCGAGATCGTCCGCTGCGACGCCCCAACCGGCCAGCAGGCGCAGCCCGCCTTCCTCTTCCCGGAGCTCGGAGCGGCTCCTTCAAGCGGCTCACTCGAGGAGAAACGCGCCGCCGCCGCCCGCTTCTTTACCGCCCGCGAAAACGGCCTCTTCGCCCGCACCATCGTCAACCGCGTCTGGCGCCTCCTCTTCGGCCGCGGACTCGTCGAACCCCTCGACGAAATGGAAGCCCCCGCCTGGCACCCGCC
>JACADU010000484.1 GCA_013388415.1 Bryobacteraceae bacterium | reverse complement strand
GGCCGCGGCCAGCAGGCTGGGCGCGGCCTCGGCCACGCCGCGTTCCCCCGCGGCGCGGATCAACTCCACCTTCACTTTGCCCTCGGATGAGGAGATGGACTGAACAATGGCGGCGTCAACCGGCGCGCCACGCAGGCGGGCGAGCGCCGAGCGGGCTTCGTCCCGCTCGGCTTCCTCCGATTCGGCGGCAATCCGGGCAAGAAGAGCGGCCTCTTTGGCTCCGCCGTGGCGGGCGAGAGCGCGAATGGCGGCGATTCGCACGGCGGGCTCGGCCGAAGACGCCGCCGCGCGGAAGGCGGGCAGCGCCTCTGCCGCGCCGGCTTCGGAAAGCGCGGTGAGCGTGACAACCTGCAAGGAAGGCGGCTGCGAGGGCAGCGCCGCAAGCAGTTGCGTCCGCCCGCCGTGGCGCGCGGCCAGGCGGACGGCCTCGCGCTGGAGCGCCGGCTCCGGCGATTGCAGCGCTTCCAGGATGGCCGGCATCGCTCTCGCGCCGTCGAGCCGCGCGAGCCCTTCCAGAGCCGCGACTCGAGCCATGAGAGGCTCACCCGGCCGGTAGAGCGCCTGGTAGACGCTTCTGCCGCCCGGCCCGAGGCGCCCGGCAAGCCGCAGCACGGCTTCCTGCGCCGCCGGGTTGGACGCTCTCGCGTTGAGGAGCCGCTGAATATCGCTGCGATCGCCTGTCGCGCCGAGCGCGGCGGCTGCCGCGGCCGCCACCTGCGCGTCGCCGCTGGCGAGCCACTGGCGGAAGAGCGGATTGGGGACCCCGCGGCGGGCCAGAGCGTTGATGAGACCGAGGCGAGTCATCCCGCTGGACCCGGGCAGAGCCTTTGCCAGCGCGCCGGCGGACTCCTTACCCGGGATTCGCTCCAACGCGTAAATGGCAAAGGCGCCGAGCGCGGCGTCATCCAGCAGGGCGGCCAGCGCGGGCACACTGGCGTCTCCGCCAATCACGCTGAGTTCCCGGCAGGCGAAGTCTTTGGCGGCATTGGTCGCATGGCCGCGCAGAAGGCCGATGAGCGCGGATTCGAGCCGGGCTCGCAAGGCGGGGTCGGCATGCGAAGCGCGGGTCAAGTCCGAAACGGCATCGAGCGGCGCCCGGTCCTGGCCGTAGTCGTACGCCGCCACCGCGCGGACGAGCGCAGCGGGATCCGGGGTTTGCGCGCCAAGCAGCGGCAGGTTGAGCAGCAGCAGACGGATGGCGAGATTCATAACAGCTTCCAAGGAGCCCGCAATGGCCGGGACAGCAGGCGCGAGGCCTCGCCATCCCCGATGATGGTTTCACGGGCGGGATCCCACCGGATGGCCCGTCCCGTGAGGATGGAGATCAAGCCGAGATACCCGGGCGCCGCCGAGCGCAAAGCGACGCCGGGCGGTGTGAGGGTCTCGCCACGCGACAGGACGCTCTCCAGGAACTGCCGGTGATGGCCTGACGAGACCGGCAAACGCTCGGCGCTCGGCCCGAGCCGGGTGTCGAGGATGGATCGCGGGCGGGCGTCGATTCCGGAGCGGTCTACCCACAGCCAGCCCCGCTCGCCGATCCATTTTGTGCCTCGCGGGATGATCGATTCGTCGCCTTCGATCACAATGGTGAAGCCTTGCGCGTACTTTGCTTCGACGTGGTACATCGCCGGCGCATTCCAAAGGCGGTTGACGCGCGGAAACGTGCCCCGGCCGCTGACCTCGACGGGCCCCGAATCGTCGAGACCGAGACCCCAATGAGCGATGTCCATGTGGTGGCCGATCCAATCCAGCAGCAAGCCGCCGCCGTAGTCCAGCAGGTAGCGCCAGTTCTTGTGCACGCGCGCCGGCGCATAGGGGGCGTCGGGCGCGGGCCCAAGCCAGCGCTGGTAGTCGAGGGTTGGCGGGGGCGCGCAGGGCGTATCGAGCTTTGCGTTCCCTTCGAAGTCGTTGTAGCCGCCGGGCAGCCCGACCTCCACGCGCGTGACTCGCCCGAGGCAGCCGTTTCGCACAAGCTCGCAGGCGCGGCGAAAGAGAGGCAGCGACCGCTGCCAGCTTCCGGTCTGCCAGACACGGCGGTAACGCCTCACCGCCTCGCGGATCGCCTGGCCGTCGGCGAAGTGATGAGCGATCGGTTTCTCGCCATAAACATCCTTGCCCGCCGCCGCCGCACGGACGCTGGCGGCGCCGTGCCAGTGGTCCGGCAGCGACAGGACAACCGCGTCGATGTCGCGGCGGGCGAAGACCTCGTCAAACTCGTGAAATGCGAGACAATCCGAGTTTCCGTATTTCTCGTTGACGGCGGCGCGGGCTTCACCGCGATGCTCCGAATCAATATCGCAGACCGCCACGACGCGGGCGAGCGGCTCCGCAAGGAAGCTCCGCACGTTGTTCATGCCCTGCCACCCGGTTCCGATGCAGGCGATCGAAACTTGGGCGGAAGGCATGCCGCGGAGCAGCAGCGCCGGGGCGAAACAGGATCGGGCGAACCGCCGTCTCGTCAGCATTTACTTCCGCGATGAGACAAACCGGCTGGGCGTGTCGTCCGCCGGCAGGTCGCCGAGCGCGTATTGAATTCCCGCGAGAAAGTGCTCGAGCAGCTTCGCATCCGTGTAGGTGGACTTGTTGTGGCCCAGGAAGGTATAAAACACGCGGCCCTGCCCGTAGCGCTTGATCCAACTGACGGGAAAATCAAGGTCCTTTTGCCGCTCGGGCAGTATGCGGCGGGATGGATTGGCATCCGCATTGGCGGCGTCGATGCTCAGCAGCACCCGCACTGCTTCGCGCGAATAGGGCGACATCATCTGGAAGACCTCATCCGTGACAGGGAAGGTCTGCCTCCCAAACATCTTCGTGACCGGATGCTTGGGATCTTCCACGCGGACCGGATAGGTCTCCGTGTGTTTCCAGGGGTGCCCGCCGTTCTCGTACCCGCCCACCATGACGCCGAACTCGGGGAATTGATCGTACTTCGGATACTGCACGAACGTAGCCGCTCCGCCCGCGTGGAAAGCGGCGAAGCCGCCGCCGCCGCGGACAAAATCGAGCAGCGACCAGCGGAGATCCCTGTCCTCGGTGAGCACGCCGGTCGTGTTCATGAAACAGACAGCGTCGAACTGCTTGATCGAATCGGGACGCCACATCTCCGGGTCGCCGGACAGGACAACCTGCCAGGCGCCGGTCTTGCGGCCAAGTGTCTCCAAGGCGTAGTTTCCGATGGCGACCGATGCGTGGTGTGCCGCGACCACCTGCCCGTTGCGCACGTCGCGGTTCACCACCAGGAGCTTTCGCGCCTTCTTGGGTCGGACGAATGCCTTGGCTGGGGCGGCTGTTTCCACCGCGTTGCGTTCCTCGGCCGTGACTTCCGGCAACGGTGGAATCTGGCCGGGCAGCATGGAATTGGAGATGAGGAGAACAAGTGCTGGGAATCGCATAAGGTATTCAGGAGAATCAAATCCGCCAGGGAGCGCGCATCGGGCGCGCGAGCATCCGGTTGGCTTGCGGGTCGCCGATGAACTCTTCGCGCGCGGGATCCCATCGCAGCTTCCGTCCCAGCCGCAGCGCCACATGCGCGTGGTGGCAGACGGAGTCCGAACGGACCGCTGCTTCAATGGGGGAAATCGTCCCGCCGCCCGACCTGACCGCGTCAAGGAAGTTGCGGCGATGGTCGTTGCTATGAATGACGCGCTTTTCGTTGGGGCCGATGGTCAGCCGCGCAAGTCCGGCGGGGTGCGTCGTCAGGTTCTGCCGGCTGGCGTGAATCCAGCCTTCACTGCCCAGGAAGAGCATGCTCATCCATTGCAGCCGGAACTGCCAGGCGCGTTTCAGGGCGTTGGGCATATCCATGTGGATCAGGGTGACGCCGTTCGCGTAGCGGTGCTCGACCTCCCACCACTCGGCGGTGTCGTAGAGACCGCCCCGCATAAACCCGCCGCGCCCCTCGGTCTCGACGGGTCCTGTGTGATCGGCTTCGAGAGCCCACTGGGCGATATCGATGTCGTGGATGCCCCAGGCGCCGCTCAGGCAGCCGAGAGAGTAATCCGAGATGTGGGTCCAATTGCGGGTGCATCGCTCGTCGCAGTAAGGCGCCCATGGGGCGGGACCGAGCCACATCTCGTAATCGAATCCCGCGGGGACCGGCTGCACGGGGTGCACACGGTTGCGCGGCGCCGTCGCCGAACCAACCATGATCGTCTTGAGTTGCCCGATCTTCCCGTTTCGAACCAGCTCGCAGGCGCGCCGGTAGTTCTCCGAAGAGCGCTGCTGCGTCCCAAACTGAAAGACCACGCCCGAACGCCGCACCGCGTCGCGCATCGCCTTGTTCTCGCCGATGCTCATGCTGAGCGGCTTTTCAAAGTACATGTGCTTGCCGCGCCGTGCGGCTTCCAGACCCACAAGGACGTGCCAGTGGTCGGGGCACGCCATCACGATGGCGTCGATGTCCGGACGAGCCAGCAGCTCGCGGAAATCACGGTAGGCGGCGCAAGCGGTGTCGCCATAACGCTGGTCCACGATCTGCTTTGCCCGCTGCGCGTTGGCGTCGCGAACGTCGCAAACGGCGATGATCCGCACGTCGGGGTAGTTGAGGAACGCCCGGACATGGCCGGTTCCCATGCCGCCGACGCCGAT
>JACADU010000502.1 GCA_013388415.1 Bryobacteraceae bacterium | reverse complement strand
GCCGGCGTGGTGAACGCGGCGCGCTGGGTGCGCGAACGCGGCTTCCAGAACGTGCTGCTCGAAATCGCCAACGAGTATCCGCACAACGGCTTCGTTCACCAGGTCATCCGCGACCCGAAAGGCCAGGCCGGCCTCATCCGGCTGGCGAAGGAGACCGCGCCCGGCCTGCTCGTCTCGGCCAGCGGCTACGGTGACGGCCGGATTCACCGGGAAGTGGCCGAGGCGGCGGATTTCCTGTTGCCGCACTGGAACGGCACGAAGGTCGAACACATCCCGGCGCGCATCGCCGCGCTCAAGCCGTTCGGCAAGCCGATTGTGTGCAACGAAGACGACAAGACCGGCGCGGAGGCGGTCGCGGCGCTGCGGGCCTGTGTGGACCACGGCGCCAGCTACGGTCTCATGCTCAAGGCGCGCAACCAGACCTTCCCGTTCCGCTTCGATGGCGCGGCCGACGATCCGGTGTTCTACGCCGGATTGTCCGGGTTGGTGGCACGGCCCGAGCGACCAGGCGCGGGTGGAGCAGTCCTGCCAGGTCGGTCCGGCGACGCAGCGGGCGCAAAGGAGCCGGGCCGGCCCGCGTCCGGCTCCGTGCACCGCAAAACCCTCCCCGTCGGCACTCGCCCGGAGAGTGTGACGAAGGGTTTCGGCGGCCACTACTACGTGACAGTCATGGGCGGCCAACAGCCGGGCGACGCCGTGATCAAGGTCATCAAGGGTGATCAGGTCGAGGTGTTCGCCACCGGGTTGGACGAGCCCAAAGGCATCGCTTTCGTGGGGGGATTCCTGGTCACCACGGACTTGAAACGGGTCTGGAAGATTGACGCGCGGGGAAACAAGACGGTGCTGGCCGACGAGAAGGACTTTCCCAAACCGATCAGCTACCTCAACGACGCCGCTGCCGCCCCCGACGGGCAGGGCGTGTTTGTCACCGACATGGGCGCGCGCGACAAAATCATGGGGCCAGACGGCCTTTGGCCGACCGACAGCCCGGAAGCGAAAGCGGTGCCGGCCATCGGGCGGGTCTATCACCTCAGCCTCGACGGGCGGGTGCGCCTGGCGGTGGATGCCGCGCCGGCCATGACGTGTCCCAACGGCGTGTGCGCACCGGCGCCGGATCACCTGCTCATCGCGGAGTTCTTTCATGGCAACCTCCTCCAAGCCCGGCATGGCAGCGTGCAGGTTCTGAACACCGGCTTCCGGGGTGCCGATGGGATCGAGCGCGCGAAGTCGGGAAGGATTTTCGTCTCCAGTTGGACTCAGGGCAAAGTGTGGCGGCTGGATGAGCAGGGGCAGAATCCCGAAGTGTTGATCGAAGGGCTGCAATCGGCCGCGGACTTCTATCTGGATGAACCCGCCCGTCTGTTGCTCGTGCCGGATATGAAGGCGGGGCTGGTGGTGTGGGTTCCCTTGGAGTGACCAGCGTGATTCGATTCGTGGCCCTCTCGCTGCTGCCGCTCTGCCTCGCGTGCATTCTTGCCCGCGGGGTGGAGCCGGCCAATCCCGCGCGCCGGCTGCGGGTGGGCGTCGTGCAGATGGCGCTGGGCCGGACAATTGCGGAGAAGCAGCAGCGCATCCTTGCCGGGATTTCCAGCGCAGCGGCGCGCGACGTGAGGGTGGTGGTCTTTCCCGAAGGCGCCTTGCGGGGCATCGACGGCGACCAGCCGGCGTTGGTGGAGCAGGCCGTCTCGGCCATCCGACAGGCCGCCCGCGAGGCGAAGGTGTATGTCGTGTTCGGCGGCGCGACCTACTCAATGAAGCTGAGGCGGGAAGCCAACTGGATGCAGGTAATCGGTCCCGACGGTCGCGAGGTGTTTCGCTACGAGAAGCTCTATGACAACCATCGGGCGACCATGCCCGGAGTTTTTCTCATCGATGGCATCCCGTGCAGCGCGATCATCTGCGCCGATCGGTGGTTGCGCGGCGTCGAGGAAATTCCCATTCAGCAAGGCGCGCAGGTCAGCTTCGAGTTGTCGTGCAACTTTGCCACCGAATGGGTCGCGCCGTTCGGCTGGTATTGGTATGTCCCGCGCGCCTTGCGCAACAACGTGTGGGTGGTCTTCGCCAACACCGGCAACAAAGTCTCCGGCGCGCCCGATGATCCCGCCGCGCGGCATGAACTGCGCCACGGGCACAGCGCAATCATCGCACCCGATGGCCGGATCACCGCGGCGGCGCGAGACGACGTGGAGGCGATCGTGGTTGCCGACCTGGATGTCAGCCAGGCGACACGAACAGCGGCGCTGACCCGCGCCGCGCATCCGGCCCTGCGGAAATTCTGGGAAGCCGGCGCCACGCTTCAGCGCGGTGGAACAGTGGAGGCACCCTCGCTGAAACCACTCACCGCGGCGGAAGCTGACATCACTCTGGCGACCGCTCAGGTCGTCGATGACCTTCCGTCGATGCAAACGATCCTCGCCCGGGCTCGCGCTACGAACGCGGACCTCGTCGTGTTCCCGGCGCGGGCGATCGACGAAACGGCGCTGCCGCAGCTTCAAGCTGCCGCTCGCGACCATCGGATGACCGTGGTCGTCGGCACCGAGCACCGGCGCGCCGGGCAGCGCTACAACTCCGCTTTCGTCATCGGCCCCGACGGCTCGCTGCTCACCCGCTACGATCAACTCTCGGCGACGCCTCCGTTCCAGCCCGGCGACGATCCTTCGGCGATGTGGTTTCGTGTCAAAGGCGTTCCCGCGGTGGTGACGATCGGCGAGGACACGCTTTGGACAGAGTTGGCGGAACTCGCCGCCGTGGCAGGCGCGCAAATTCATGTTCACCTGGATCGCGATCCCGCGAACGACCCGGAGGCGGCCCTCCGCCGTCTTCAGGTGTGGTCAAACCTCGCGTCGTTTCAGACGTTCACCGCGACGGCGAACGTGGTGGGCAGCGCGATTTGGGATGATTTGCGGGACGCGGAGGAGCGCCGTGCTGAAGTGCAGGGTTTGCCGCGTCCCAACACGGGAGCGGTCGAAGTCTATTCGCCGTTCTCGGCGAATCTGGTGGTGCGCGCCGGTCCGAACGCGCCGTTCATCACAGCCACGCGCCATGTCGGTGCCCGGAACCGTTATCACCCCGCCCGCACCTCGAACTTCAACCCTCAGATGGACGCCTGGTATCGGTTCGGTGCCGCGATTGTTTGTCCGGAAGAGCCAACCAGGCCATGAGCACCCCGAGAACACGCCATGTTCTTTTGAACTGCCGCCCGCCGTGCTGGATTCAAACATCATTGACGCTGTTGCGCCGCGACCGCTTCCGTCGGATCGCGACCCGCGCCACTGCACGTGCTCGGTTCCTGTTGCCCCAGGGCTTGATTGCTTGCAGGGGTAACGCAACCCGACTCGTTCGCCGGCCGGTGCCCCGTGGCGTTCGAACCTGGTTACACGGACCAGAGGTAACCTCTGGCGATGAAGTCGGTAGTAGGTAGTGAAAAGCCGGTCATTATGAATCACTCAGATATCCCTTACGCTCGTGTGTTCAGGTCGGGTCGTCTTCTCCCTGTCACCCTCGTCGTGATGTGGGCCAGTTGGCTTGCGCCACTCAGGGCACGGGCCGAACCCCGACCGGCTCCGCCCACCCCCTCTCCAACCGCAGGCGCCACCCTCGGCGATATTGGCGCCATGACGCCTTTCGCCACTTTGGGGGGCGAACTTCACGGGTTGGCCTTCGGCGATACCAACTACCTTTACACTGCGGAGCAAGGCCGCCGGGTTTACCGGCTGAATCCACAAGGCGATCCGAAGTTGCTGGCGGAGATCAAAACGAATTCCGCGAAGACCTACATCTACAATCTCACCTGGGGTAAAGACGGCCGCCTCTACGCCGCGGCTCGAGATCGGATCCTCGCCATCGACACGAACGGAACGGTCAGCACCCTGATCCAAGACAATTTCACGGGACTGTGGGGCGCCTGTGACCTGCGCTTTGACTCGCAAGGCCGGCTGTATGTGGTCCATGGCACGACCCTCAGCCGATACGACACCGCGTTGCGAAAGGAGAATCTGATCGCCTATCCGCTTGGAGAATTGCCACCCCCGACTTTGGTCGGAATCGAGTTCGACCGGTCCGGTGCGGGCTTCTATCTCTCCTACTGTTTCATGCGCAAAGTCGTCCACTATGATCTCAGCCCGGTGGACGGTTTGCTGGGAACGGCAACCACGACCGGACTGCCGTGCCCGCAATACATCGCCGTGGACGCGGCCGGAAACGCCTACGTGACCCAGCCCGACGCGAACCAGGTCGTCAAGATCGCGACCAATGGCCAGTCTTCCGTGGTGGCCGCCAGCGCCAGATGGAAAGGACCAACCACCATCGCGTTCGGAAGGGGCGACTTCGGTTCGAACACGCTTTATGTCACGGCCGGGGACACGATTTGGCAGGTGCGCCTCGGCACGGAGGGCGTTCCACCGCAATCCCAAAGCGCGACCACGAGCGCAGCGACTCTGAAGGTTGCCGGGGCGGACTTCGAATTCGCCCGGATCCCGGAAGGCGACTTCAAGAGGGCTAGCGGCGGCGTTGGTGCTGCCGCTGAGCGGGAGCAGGTCCGTGCCACGAAGTACCCGGGCTTTGTCCTGGTGCAGGGAGGAACATTTCAGATGGGCGATGTCTGGGGAGACAGTCCTTGGGCGATGAAAGAGGTGCCGATCCACGAAGTGCAGGTGGATGACTTCCTGCTGGCCAAGTACGAAACCACCGTCGCCGAATTCGAACGGTTCGTGAAGGCGACCGGATACACCACCGTTCACGAGCGCAACGCCGGGACAGAGGCCAACCGGGGGATCCTCAGGGACGGCAAGCTATTCTATCCTTCCTGGCGCGAGCACTGGTTCTCACAGACACCGGATCAGCCAGTCGTTATGATCGCGTGGGAAGACGCCATCCAATACTGCAACTGGTTCAGCCGACAGCACCAGTTGCCGCCGGCATACGACGAGAGGACGAAAGGGTTGCTCACGGCCAGCGGGCAGCCGACGCGGGATGTCCGACAGGTCAGGGGCTTTCGCTTGCCCACTGAGGCGGAATGGGAGTTCGCCGCCCGAGAGCGCGGGCGCAAGGTGCGATTTGGCAACGGCCAGAACATCGCCCGGGCCGGCGAGATCAACTTCGATGCCGCCGGCACGGGCAAAATGATACCCAAGCTGAGGATGAAGGGAGCCAACTTGTATCCCTACAACGAGAAAGGCACCAACTGGGGAGGCACCAGCCCGGTGGGTTCGTTCCGCCCCAATGCCCTCGGGCTTCACGACATGAGCGGCAATGCCTGGGAATGGTGTACGGACAACGGCGGCACGGATTACCCGGCGGAGAAACAGATCAATCCCTGTGTGCAAGGTGGATCGGGGCACGTCATCCGTGGAGGAATGTACGACACCGACGCGAAAGCCTGCCGGGCGTCAGCGCGGATCGATTGGTACCCCAACGCGTGCTGTCCCGGTTCCGGTTTCCGGCTCGCGTTGACGGTGGACCCTCCCGAATCCGGTCGTCCGGATCCGCCGACGAGCAGGACCCAGCCGGCGCACGCCGAGACGGATCGGCCGGGAGCGCCGACTTCCATCACGCCGGCGCAAGCCGACGTCCCGACCAACTGCATCACGGTCGCCATTGCCGGAGCGACCTTCGAGTTGGTGCGCGTGCCCCAGGGCCGGTTTCAGATGGGATCGGATTTCCGGTCCAGCGAGCAGCCCGTCCACTGGGTTGACGTTCCCGCGTTCGGGCTGGGGAAGAGCGAAGTCACGGTGCGCCAGTTCGAAGCTTTCACCCAGGCCACCGGGTACCGAACCGTGGCCGAGCAAAAAGGGGGCGCGTGGAAGTTTGACTGGACACCCTCCGCGGTGAACTGGCGAGAGCCGGGATTTCGCCAGAGGCTCGACAACCCGGTCGTTCGCATCAGTTGGCACGACGCGGTGGCCTTCTGCGAGTGGCTTAGCCGCGAAACCGGGCTCCGGTTTCGTCTGCCCAGCGAGGCGGAAGGGGAATACGGGTGTCGGGCGGGCACGACCGGCGACTACGCCGGCCACTTGGACGAGCTTGCCTGGTATCGCGCCAATTCGGGTGGAACCACTCATCCAGTTTGGGTCAAGCCACCGAATGCATGGGGCCTTGCCGGCATGCACGGCAACGCCTGGGAATGGTGCGCCGATAACTGGCACCAGAGCTACACCAACGCGCCGGCCGATGCGAAGCCCTGGCTCGAAGCGAGCGAGCCGGGCCATGGCTTCTCCGCCGGTCAGGGCGCGATCCTTCGCGGCGGAGCCTGGGCCTTGCCCGCCCGCGCGAGCCAGACGGCCGGGAACGGCGAGGATTGCCGCGCCTCCAGCCGCGCGCCTTATCCCCAGGGCGAGCGATGCAACAACAGCGGCTTCCGCGTGGCCTTGGATCTCGCTTCCTGGGAGAAGCTCAAAACCCGATCCGTGGCGACGCCCGCCGCGGGATCCCCGCGCGAATTGCAGGTGCGCGGCCGTGTGGCATGACACCTACGCTGGCGAAGCGCCACCAGTGGATGGCACGGCGTGGGTGCCGGCCGCCGTTGAGGAGCGGGTGGTGCGGGGTGGACACTGGGGCTGCGGCGCGCAGATGAAACTGTTGACGCCTTACACCCGCCAGCCAGACCAGCGCGATCAGGCGTCAACGCAAGTCGGATTCCGCGTGGTGTGGGATGAGTCGAGCACGGCCAGCAAAGTCCCCGGCCTGAAGCCATGACAACCCCATTGCTCAATGAAGTCCAACCTGCTCATGACCGTTGTTGGATTGGCGCTGCTAGGCCGGCCGCTTGCGCCGATGCGCGCCGCCGATGCCAAGCCTTACAGCCACGGTCGCTTCCAAGGCCGCATCGCCTACAGCGCCGACGGCAATCACAACGACCCGGATGACTGGGCCGCTTCGCCTGTGGCGCTGGCCATCTTCGCCGAAGCGGGCCTCAAGGATCAGTTGGTCCACTTCGACTACAACTGCATCCTGCCAGAGACGAATCCGGACTGGGAAAAGAAGCACGCCGATTGCGTGCTGGGCGCCGCCAGGCGTTACGGCTTCGACATGTCGGTGTTCTTCGACTGCCGTAAGAACCTCGATCAAGCGGTGGCCAGTCTCACCCGGGCGATCAACGATTCCTCGGCGGACAACCCGCTCTATTTCATCATCGCGGGACCCGTGGAAGTGCCGTGGCGCGCCATCGAGAAATCGGACCCGGCCAGGCGGCGCTTTGTCTATTGCATTTCGCACAGCCGCTGGAACGACGGGTTCGCGTCGCAATACAAGTTCACCTTCACCAAACGCCGCGTGATCGAGCAGGACGTGAACTGGGTGCAGATTCGCGATCAGAACCGTCGGCTGAGCCTGAGTCCATATCAGCGCGCCGCCCGGCCTGAGGAATTCGCGCCGTTCTTCTGGATGCGCGACTCGCGCGATGCCAAGGTGCGGTTC
>JACADU010000475.1 GCA_013388415.1 Bryobacteraceae bacterium | reverse complement strand
GTGCGCTGCGCGAATGAAATCGGCGGCGCCGGCGACCACGTTCTCATCGAGCACCGGCCCCATCAACTCCCTGTACAGGCGCTCCTTGGCGGCTCCGTGCGCATGGACTTCATCCGCGCTCAGGTGCTCGCCGAACAGCGCGGTCACGATCTCGTCGTTCCGCTTGCCGAGCATCTCGTCCATCACGCCGGCGCCGGCGATGCCGTGCGACGCCAGATACTTCTCCCATGCCACGGCATGCATGCGCGTGGATTCGATCAGCACGCCGTCCATGTCGAAAATGAAGCCGAGGCCGGCCGCGAGGCGCAGTTGTTCCATCACTCGCGCGCCATGATAGCATAGGCCGCGCAAAGGTCCTTCACATGCATCGCTTTCTTGTGATCGCGCCCGCGCTGCTCGCTGCTCTGGCTGCCGGCGCGCAGCCGGAATCGGTCGCGCCCGGATGGCGCGCCGTGAGAGTCGGCGAAGCCGGGCTCGAACCGCCCAACTCCGGCACGCAGCAGACCTCGGCAACTGTCTTCGACATCGACGGCGACCGTGTCAACGATTTCGTGATCACCGAACGAACCGCCGCGCCGGCAGTGGTGGGCTACCTGCGGAAAAGCGCCGGCTGGAGGCGGATTGTCATCGATGCGGGCAGGGCCCTTGTCGAGGCTGGAGCCGCCTGCGAGGATGTTGATTCCGACGGCGACCTGGATTTTGTCGCCGGAGGGGACGGGCGCTCCAACGAGTTGTGGTGGTGGGAGAATCCGGGCGCCGCGGCCGGCTATGACAAGCCCTGGACGCGGCGGACCATCAAGTCCAGCGGCCCCAACAAGCACCACGACCTGATGTTCCTCGACGTCGATGGCGACAACATTCGAGAACTGATCTTCTGGAATCAGGGCGGCAGACGCCTTCTGCTGGCCCGCCGGCCGGCCCGCCCGCGCGATGCCAGCCCCGGAGGCGGCGGCGAATGGCCTATGGAGACGGTCTTCGAGTACTCCTCCGGCAGCGAGATGCTCCAACGCGGCAAGCCCGCCGCCTTCCGCTCCGTCAACGAGCACGAGGGACTCTGGGCGGCGGATATCGATCTGGACGGGCGGCAGGACATCGTCGGCGGGGGCTACTGGTTCAGGCGGACCCCGCAGGGCAGGTTCATCCCGAATCTTGTCGACGCCTCTTATCATTTCTCGCGCAGCGCGGCGGGCCAGTTGACCAAAGGGGGACGGCCCGAGGTCGTGCTCGCCGTGGGCGACGGCGCCGGACCGCTCATCTGGTACGAGTGGGTCAAGGGGACCTGGATGCCGCACATCCTGGCCGAGGTCGACAACGGCCACTCCCTGGCCGTTCTGGACTTCGACGGCGACGGCAATGCGGATATCTTCCTGGCGGAAATGCGGCTGAACGGCGGGAATCCTGCCTCCAGGTGCAGCGTGTTCCTCGGCGACGGCGCGGGCAATTTCAAGGAGACGGTTCTCGCCGCCGGCTTCGACAACCACGAGTCGAAAGCCGCCGACCTCGACGGCGACGGCGACCTCGACATTCTCATGAAACCCTACAACCACTTGACCCCGTCCCTGAACATCCTCATCAATGAAGGCGGCCCGCCGCGGGCGAGATAAACTCAGAGTGAATGGACGTCTTTGAAGAACTGGTCCGGCTGCGGCGGCAGGGGCGGCGGTGCGCCCTGGCGACGATTGTTCAGGTCAACGGTTCCATTCCGAGCTATCTCAGCGCCAAGCTGCTGGTTCGCGATGACGGCTCGCTGGTCGGCACCATCGGCGGCGGCTGCGTCGAGGCCGAAGTGTGGAACGCGGCGCGGGAAGCGATGGAGCAGGGCAAGAGCAAGCGCCTGAGCTTCTCGCTCGGTGAAGACGCGGCTTACGACAACGGCCTGATCTGTGGAGGGCAATTGGAAGTATTCGTCGAACCAATCGAGCCGCAGCCGCGCGCGGTGATTTTCGGAGCCGGACACATCTCGAAAGGGCTCGCCAGAATCGCTTCCCTGTGCGGCTTCCACACGACTGTCGTCGACGACCGCGAAAGCTTCGCCAACCGCGAACGCTTCCCCGACGTCGACGAGGTGCTGGCGGGTCCATACGAAGAGCTGCTGCCAAAGCTCGAGCTCCACGCCGGCAGCTATCTGATCATCGTGACCCGCGGACACCGCGACGACATGCGCGTCCTGCGCCTGCTGGCGGACACGCCCGCGCAATACATCGCCATGATCGGCAGCCGGCGCAAGGTGATTGCGGTCATCCGGGAGCTGGAGAAAGAGGGAATCCCCGCCGAACGCTTCGCCCGCCTGCACGCGCCCATGGGCCTGGAGATCGGCGCGGTCACTCCGGAGGAGATCGCCGTCAGCGTGGCGGCCGAGATGATCGCCGTCCGGCGGAATGCGGCCAGCGGCTGGCGGGCGCTTTCCAAGTCCATCCTTTTCCGCGAGGAGACGAAGGTTTCTTCGAAGTGACTGAATCTGGTTCGCCGGTTGCCGCGATTCTGCTGGCTGCGGGAGATTCGCTGCGGATGGGCAGCCCGAAGCCGCTGCTCGAGTTTCGCGGCCTGAGTTTCCTCGCCCTCCAGATCGCCCTCTATCAGAGCCGGGGCATCGTCGTTTACGTTGTCCTGGGCCGTGAGGCGGAGAGGATTTCCGCAGCCTGCCCGGCGCTGGAGACGGCGGCGCTGCTGCTGAATCCCGGCCCGGCGCGCGGGATGCTCTCTTCATTGCAGACCGGGCTCGCCGCCTTGCCGGCTGCAACCCCGGCTGTCTTCTTCACTCCGGTGGACAACCCCGGCGTCGATCCGCGAACCGTCGATGCCTTGCTGGAAAAGTGGCGCCAATGCCGGCCCCCGCTGGTGATCCCCCGCTATGAATGCCGGCGCGGGCATCCCGTTCTCGTCGACGCCCTGCTGATTCGGGATCTTCTCGAGTGGCCGGCTCATTTGACTGCGCGGGACTTCATCCACAGCCGCATCGGGCAGGCGGCATACGTGGACACCGCCGACGAGCGCGTGTGCTTGGACATCGACACGCCCCGGGACTACGAAGCGCTTCTGGCGCGGGACGGTGGCGCATGAAGATCCCGTGGGGACGCTTGGCTCTGGCTGTCCTGGCCTGCGTCATTCTCTTCGCGCTTGCCGCGTTGCTTGCCCCGGAGATCAACGCCGGAGCCGCCCGGGAGCCCTTGAGACGGGCGCTGTCGCAATCCACGGGCCGGGCGGTTGAGCTCGGCGAGGTCCGCTATCAGGCGTTTCCGTTTCTCGGCGTCGCCGCCGCCGATGTCGTCATTCCCGAAGACCCGCGTTTCGGCCTCGAGCCGGTCGCCTACGTCGGAGAACTTCAGGCGGGGCTCCACTGGCCCTCCCTGCTGTCCGGAAGACTCCGTCTCGGGTCGGTGAGGCTTGTGGAAGCCAGCATCAACGTCGCCCGCTCCGCCAACGCGGGCTGGAACGTGCCGGCGTTGCTGCAAGCCATGATGAGCCACGGCGGAGAACCGGCTCCGCGCGTCGAGATCCGCGCCGGGCGGATCAATTTCCGCGAGGGAACCGTGAAGTCGCCCTTCTTCCTGAATGAAGTCGATCTGGACCTCGAGCCCGGCGCCGGAGGTCCGGGCAGTCTCGCCTGGAGTTATGAAGCCTCGCCGGCGCGGACCGACCGCTCGGAGTCCGGCTTTGGAAGGTTCAAGGGGCGCGGCGCATGGACCCCTTCCGGCGAGTCGGACGGCCGAATGGAGATCGACATTGAACTCGAGCGAAGCCTCGCCGGCGAAGTGCTCACCCTCGTGACCGGCAGGGACCTCGGCATTCAGGGACGGCTTTCCACCCGCGCGCAGCTCGACGGACCCATCGGGAACGTGAAGATCAAAGGAAGCCTCCGCGTCGAGAATCCGGGAGACCAGGGCTTCTTTGGTTTTCGCGGAGCCGGCTGGACTCTGCCCTACGAGGGGCGCCTGGACCTGATCGGCCAGGATTTCACCGTGGAAACGGCCCCTCCGCGTGAGGGCGAAAACCTGCCGCTCGTGTTGAGGGCCTCCTGCCGGCGCATGCTGAGCCGGCCGCAGTGGTCCGCCGGATTCGGCTTCGATGGCTTGGCGGCGCCGGTCCTCATGGACCTCGCGCGCCGGTTCGGAGCGCGCGCGCCCGAAGGGCTCTCGCTGGATGGAGCCGTCCACGGATTGATCGAATACACGCAGGATGCGCCCATCCGGGGGCGCGTGGAGCTGCGAAACGCCGCTGTCACTCTCAACGATGCGGGACCGCTCACGTTCGGCCAGGCTGCCGTCGCCGTGGAGGGCAGCGAGATCAAGCTCGAGCCTGCCGTGACCCGCACCCCGGGCGGTGATCTGGTGGAACTCAGCGGCCGCTGGGAACTCGAGTCTGAAACCGCGGAGTTTCGCCTGAAGACGCAATCGATGCAGTTGCCCGCGCTCCGCGCCGCGCTCGACAACCTCGCCAACGTGCCGGCGGTGAGCGCCTTGGAGCCTTGCGCGTCGGGCGAGCTCAAAGGCGAGCTGCGGTTCGAGCGGCGCCCTTCCTCCCCGGTCCGCCCGGCGGCGTGGTTTGGCGACCTTGAGCTGCACCGCGCGCGTTGCACGGTGCAGGGCG
>JACADU010000458.1 GCA_013388415.1 Bryobacteraceae bacterium | reverse complement strand
GCACGACGTCGAAGGCCAACTCCCGCACTCCCGCCAGCCGGCTCAACCGCGCCCGCAGTAGCGAAACCTCCTCGGCGCAGTCCATCCCTACCACTCTGTAGCGCGCCTTCGCGTTAATGAGAATACCTCCTCAATAACAAGGTACATGGATCGGCCACGCTCGCGCCATGCCGTGTTTCACGCCACGCCAACAGGGCGGCTCCACCCGTTCGGCTTGAACTCCATCTTCTCGCGGGTGGCTGTGCCGGAGAGCGATCGCTTCGTTCCACTTGCCGCTGCGCCAGCAATCCCGGCGCATCCGCGTTGCGCGCCAGTCCAGACCTGCGCGGAGATCCGGCCTAACCCCATCCGCGGAGGCTGATGAAGGACTGAGAGAGGCGGCCGGAGACCTCCTCCGAGCCGCTCATCCGAGCCTCGAAATCAAATGGAAGGGAATGTTCGATCGATCGCCGGCGTACCTGCCAGCGGTTGCGTCAGCGCGCGGATTCTGCAAGCCTGAGACAAGGATGCCCGACCACTCCATCCATGGCAACCACGGCCATATCCACGGCCAGGGTTGCGGCCACCTCGCCATCAAACACAACGGCCACGTCGATTTCATTCATGACGGCTGCCTGCATCACCTCCACGGGGACCACTTCGACGAGTGCCGGATTGAGGTTTCCGAGCGAAACCCCTCACTCTGCGCGCCTAGCGGCGGGTGCCATGCCCATGGGCCGGCTTGCGGGCATCCGGCGTTGCCGCACGGCGACCACGTCGACTACCTCGTTGGCGGGCGGCTTCATCACCCGCACGAAGGGCATTGTGACGATCACGGTCCTGTCGACGTGCTTGGTTGAAGCTCAGTCTTCCTCAAGCTGCCGCTTCGCCTCGAGAAGCGCGGCGACCGACGGCACGCCAATGTGCCGGGGTGACAGCCGGACAAGCTGAACGTCCGCGAGCCGGTTCAGTTGCGAAGAGACCGTCTCTCTGGTCGAGCACACCATCCGGGCCATCATCGACTGTGATAAAGGCAGATCCGCCTCCAGCCCGTCTCTGCCCGGAAACCACCGGCTGAGATCCGCTACCGTTTCGAGGATTCGGCCCGCAACGCCCAGACTGCACATGGATCTCAACCTCAGGTCCTGTCGCCTGCGCCGCTGAGCCATCGAGTCGAGAACCCGCTGGCAGCCCGCTGCGTCTTCCGAGAACTGCCGCAGCAGCTTTTCCGCCGGAATCATCCGGATGCGCACGCCGGTCACAGCAGTTGCGTTCGTGGAATAAACGCCTGAACTCACCAGGCATTCCTCCCCAAACACCGAACCCGGCGCCAGGATTTCATATACAAAATCCTCACGGCCGTGGCTCGACTCGTGAAGGATGGCAATGCCCTCTTGCAGAACATAGAGGCCGGACGCCGGGCTTCCCCTCCTGTAAATGACGGTTCGCGGACTCATGTCCACGGTCAGATCTTCCTCCGCCCGCCGCGCAAACTCAGCCAAATCCGCCTTGGCGCCAGAACCTGAAGAATCCATGAATCTCTCCGATTACGTGTATGAAAGTGCAGTAAGTGGCAGTGCAGAAAAGACAGTATATCGGAGGCACGAGCTCTCAGTCAGCGTTCTTGCGCAATTTTTCGGCGAATCTTCGTCCCGATTCGAAATACTCCTTGACACCGTCCTCGCTGGCCAGCGCAAGCCGCAACTTTCGCGCCTGCTCCTCGTACGCGAGCAGCGCCTTTTCGATCGCCGGCCGGTTCGTCGAAATGATATCGGCCCAGACTCCCCAGGGGCTCAATGCCAGGCGCGTCGAGTCGATCAATCCCGGTCCGGCGGCTTCCACCAGCCTGTCGCGGGACTCCTTGCCCTCCAGCAGGCTTGCCAGGGCAGTCGAAAGCATCTGCGGCAGGTGACTCGTCAGAGCCACGGTTTCGTCGTGCTCCTCGGGCGCCATCACCGCCGGCCGCCCGCCCATGGCCTGAATCCACTCCAGCAGCATTCTCGCCGCCGAGGTCTCCATTTCCGGCGGGTGACGGGGAGTCAGCAGGTATGGCCGCCCTCGGAACAATCCGGCCTCAGCCACGGTCACGCCGCGAGTCTCCTTGCCCGCCATCGGATGCCCTCCGAGAAACTGTCCCCGCACGAACACCTCCGCCGCGCGCCGCACGATCTCCGACTTGGTGCTGCCGGCATCCGTGACCAGGCAGTTCTCGCCGCATGCCGCGGCCACCCTTGGCAGCAGCTCCAGAATGTTGCCGATCGGCAGGGCGAGATAGATCAGGTCGGCGGTGGCGCAAGCCTCCTCGAGCGGAAGCGCGTCGTCGATCACGCCGTTCGCCAGTTCGGTTGAGAGATTTCGACCCAGGTCGATGCCCGTGATCCGCGCCTCCACGCCCGCTGCGCGCAACGCCAGCGCGAACGATCCCCCGATCAGCCCGACCCCGGCGATGGCGAGCCGCTTCATCGTCCTATCTGCCTCGCCCCATCGCCGCCGCGATGGCCGCCACCTGCTGCATCAGCTCCGCGAATTGTTCCGGCTTCAACGCCTGCGGACCGTCCAGCGCGGCCGATTCAGGGTCCGGGTGAACGTCGATCAGCAACCCGTCCGCGCCCGCCGCGACCGCCGCGCGAGCCATCGGGAGCACGCGGTCCCTCCGGCCCGTCGCCTTCGAGGGGTCAGCGATCACAGGCAAGTGCGACAACCGCTTCACCGCGGCGATCGCCGAAACATCCATCGTCAGCCGCGTGTGCGTTTCAAACGTCCGGATCCCTCTCTCGCAGAGAACCACCTGATAGTTGCCCGCCTTCAACAGGCACTCGGCCGCCATCAGCCATTCGTCGATCGTCGCGGCGCGGTCGCGGTTGAGAATCGCCGGCTTGCCGCACGCGCCGACTGCTTCCAGCAAAGCCTCGTTTTGCATGTGCCGCCCGCCGATCCGGATTGCGTCCACCGACTCCGCGAGCCTTTCCACCTGAGCGCTGTCCGTGGCTTCGACGACGACGCCCAGCCCGTGAGCCGACGCAGCTTCGCGCGCCGCTGCCAGGTCCGCCTCTCTCGAAGCCGGCCGCAGCCCGCACTGCATGAGTCCGGCGCCCGAGGCCGAAGCGTACCCCGCCACTGCCTTCAGATGTTCCGCGCTCTCGACCCTGCTGACTCCCACGGCCACCTCGATGCCCGCTCCGCCGATCTCGCGCGCCCCGACCTTCACCACCGTCCCCTCGGGCCTGAAACTCCTGCTCGCCAGCTTGTACGGCGAAACGATCCGGTAGCACTCCTTCACGCCGTCGAGAACCTCGAACACTTCCGGCGCCACCTCGTCCGGACCGATCCCGCCCAGAATGGTGTGCACCTCCCCCGTCGACCGGTGAACCGAAAACTCCAGCGCCACCAGCTTGTCGATGACGTGCTCGATCTGCTCCTCGGTCGCGCCGCGCTCCATGACGACGATCATGCTTGCTTCTCCTTCTTCTCCGCCATGCGCTCCCGCTGCAACGTGCGCATCTCGTCGATGATGCGCTCGAAAAGCCGCCGGATCGCCCCTTGCGACAGTGGTCCGCCATTATGGCCGAGCACGTTCTGAAACACCATCTCTTCCCGTTTCGGTTCGTAGATGGGGATCGACATCTCCTTCTTGATGGCGCCGATTCCTTCCACGATCCTCGCCCGCTCGTTGAACAGCGCCAGCAGCCGCAAGTCGACTTCGTCAACCTGCGCCCTCAGGCGGTCGAGTCCAGCTTGTGCTTCTTCCGGTGTCATCGCCCGCTCAACTCCCGCGCCGCGGCCTCCACTTTGCTCTCGAGATCCGCCGCGCCTCCGTTTTCCTCGATCACGCGCATGAATGCGCTCCCCACAACGGCGCCGTCCGCGTAGCCCGCCACAGCTTGGACGTGTTCCCTCCGGCTGATGCCGAAGCCCACCGCCAGCGGCTTGCCCGTCAGGCTCCTCAAACGCCTGACGAGATCGCCCGCGCTGCCCGCCACGCTGTCGCGCTCGCCGGTCACGCCCGTTCTCGAAACGACGTAGACGAAACCGCTCGACAACTCCGAAACCAGCCGTAGCCGGCGCTCCGTCGATGTCGGCGCCGCGAGAAACACCGTCTCGAGTCCCGCCTCACGCAGCGCATTCACCGGGGCTTCCGCTTCTTCGACGCTGAGGTCCGTAAACAGGACGCCGTCCACGCCCGCTTCTCGCGCGTCCCGGCACAGCGCGCTGAACCCATAGCGCAGCAGTGGGTTCATATAACTGAATAGAACGACCGGCATCGCGCTTTTGTCTCTGATCGCTCGCGCGATGTCGAGCACCTGCCGCACCGTCGTTCCCGCCTTCAACGCCCGGTCCGACGCCCTTTGAATCACCGGTCCGTCGGCGATCGGGTCGGAGAAGGGAATGCCCAATTCGAGAATATCCGCTCCGCCGCGCTCCAACGCCAGCGCAAGCGCCGCCGTTCGGGAGGGATGCGGATCGCCCGCCGTCAGGTAAGCGATGAGCGCGCACCGCCCCTCGCGCCTCGCTTTCTCGAAGCGGGATCCGATTCTGCCAGTCGTACTGCTTTGCATGATCTCCATCCGCCCGTCAGCCGGCCGGCTCGTCCAACTCCGGGAAGTTCTCGCGGTAGATATCGGTGTCTTTGTCGCCGCGGCCCGAGAGATTCACCAGCAGGGTCCGGTCCTTCATCTCGGGAGCCATTTTGATCGCTTCGGCCACCGCGTGCGACGACTCCAGCGCCGGCAGAATCCCCTCCGTGGTCGCCAGCAATCGCGCCGCGCTCAGCGCCTCATCGTCCGTCGCCGAGCAATACTGCGCGCGGCCCAAATCGTGCAGCCACGCGTGTTCCGGGCCGATCAGCGCGTAATCCAGCCCGGCCGAAACCGAGTGCGTCAGCGCCACCTGACCGTCGTTGTCTTGCAGCAGGTAGCTGTAGGCGCCTTG
>JACADU010000471.1 GCA_013388415.1 Bryobacteraceae bacterium | reverse complement strand
GTAATCAGTGATACGGCTCCCGGCAGGCAGGGATGCAACGGTACGAGCCATTCCTGGGGCCTCCCGCCCCAAAACAGAATAGCATAGAAATGTTGTTAAGTGAACAGTATTGCCTCTAAGGCAGCGTATCAGGAGTCACGGCGACTTCCGTCGTGAATCTGAAAGGAAACGCCCCGCCGCTGTCGAAAGTCAGCTCAAGGAAATACGCCGCGTATCCGGCAGCCGGCGGATCCGGCTTCACGCGGTAAATCCCATTGACGCCCTCAATCCGCCTGCTCGCCCAGGCCTCGGGACCAACCGTGTCGACGCGAAAATCGCGCGCGTTCTCGTTCACCGCGCTCCACAACCGCACTTCCGACGGCTTGTCCAGCGCGTGCAGGACAGTCTCCCCCGACGCGCGGTCCAGCCGCCAGTAAAACCGCGGCCGCGGACGCCCGTTCAGAAACGCGTCGACCCAGGCGAAGATGTCCAGCGCCGCCTCCTGCGAAATGCTGTGCCGGCTGTTGGGCACGTAACGCAGGTACTTCTCGCCGGGCAAATCATTCCAGTAGAAACGGCTGGAATCCGGCAGAAAGAACTCGTCGCCGCTTGCGTTCACGACAAATTTGGGCAGCCCCATGCGTTCGCGGTAGAGGAACGGATCTTCGATCTCCAGCAGTTTGCCGAAACTCTCCGTTCCAAACCACGACTCGAGCCCCTCGTCCACATAGTCTTGCAGCGCGCCGGACCACGTTCCATAGCTGTTCTTGTGATGCGGGAAGGACTTCTCGATGTTCAGGGCGTCGAACACAATGGGGATGATGGCCACAACACGCGCATCAACCGCCGCCGCGCTCCACGTCGTCCAGCCGCGTTTGGAACCGCCCGCGGCGATGAAATTCACGATGTTCAGACTGCCGCCTTGCGCCGTCGCGCAGTGCGCCTGCACCGCATCCATCGCGCGAACCACTGCCTTCGTCATCGGCAACCGCGCCGGCCAGCGCTCGTCGCCCGTCTCCAGGTATCGCTTCCATGAGAATGCGATCACTGCGTCTTCCGATCGCCCCGCCTTCGTATCGCCCGCAAACTTCAACGGCTGGTTCGGCACTCCTTTGACCTCGACAAGCACAGCCTTCGTCTCCAGGGCCAGCGTTCTCAGCAGCGGGTTGCCGCTTCCCGGCGCCGCGTCCGTGTTGTCGCCGCCATCGATGAACAAGACAGCCGTGCGGTGCTTGACCTCCGCGGGCCGCGTGATCACCACCCAGTGCTTCCAGACCGGCTTGTCGACCTCAGCCTCGGTCAGCCAGCGCTGCGACGTCACTTCCAGCACGTCGGTCGTGTAGCCGGAGCCCTGGACACTGCCGGCCACTCTCCATTGGTGCGTGGCGTCCTCCTCCCGCACGTAACGGTCGAGCGCTGTCTCCTGTGCCGCCAGCGGAGCGGCAACCAGCGCAATCAGCAGGATTGCTGTCTTCAGGACCATGGTTCATCTGCCTCCGAGGAATGGGTTGTGATGTTTCTCGTGCTCGATGGTCGTCGAGGGACCGTGCCCGCAGATCACCTTGGTTTCACCGGGCAAGGCGAACAGCTTGTTGTTGATCGATCGCAGAATCTGGCGTCCGTCGCCGCCTGGCAGGTCGGTCCGGCCGATGCTCTCCAGAAAGAGCGTGTCGCCCGCGAACAGCAGTTTCTCCGAAGGCGCATGAAGGCAGCTTGAACCCTGCGTGTGCCCCGGCGTGTGAATCACCGCCAGTTCGCAGCCGCCCGCCCGCAGCGTATCCCCGTCCTTCAGAGGCTGGTCGATCTCTGTCTTCTCAGGGACCGCCATGCCCAGCCAGCCCGCCTGAATGTCCAGGCGCTCGTAGAGCATCTCGTCGTTCATGTTCATGTACACCGGCGCCCCAGTCAGCGACTTCAGCCTGGCCGCCCCGCCGATGTGATCGATGTGGGCGTGCGTGATGACGATCGAGGTCACCTTCAGGCCGTGCTTCTCCAGTAGCGCGGCGATTTGAGGGATGTCGTCGCCAGGGTCGATGACCATGGCCTCCTTGCTCTGCTCATCGCCGAAGATGGAACAGTTGCAGCCCAGCATCCCGACGGGCAGGATCTCGTGAATCATCTTCTTTCAGCGTATCTTGGAAACTGGCCCGTCGATATGGACAACACCCTCTTCAACACCATCTTCACCAACATTCATCGCCTCAGCGCCCTGATCGTCGTGGTCGCCCTGCTGAGCCACGCATGGACTGAGCGGTTCAGGAAACTGCTGGCCGCCATGGCGCTGATTTCACTCATCACCGGCGCGCACAAGTTTGCGGCCGGATTGAAGACGGCCTTCCCCGGCTGGCATATGTGGGCCGGGATCAAGATCCTCCTTGCCCTCCACGTGGCCGCGATGGCGTTCCTCCTCGCCCGCGGCGCGGGCGGCGCCGCCAAACGCGGCCGCTGGCGCAAGGGCGCCATGGTCTCTTCTCTCCTGACCGCCGCGCTCGGCCTCTATCTCGCGCACTTCGCCCGCTGACTCACGGCGAACACTGCCGGAAACCGGCGGGCGCCAGCCCTCCCGCCATCGTCGGCTCCGAAACACGAACCCGCCGCCAGGCTCCCCTAACGCCGCGCCGCCAGCATCGAACCCAGCCAAACCGCGAAATAGCCCAGCACGACACTCCCCATGACGTACAGCAGCCCCATCCATCGCTCCCCGCTTCTCACCGCTTGCAGCGTCTCGTACTCGAAACTGGAAAACGTCGTGTACCCTCCCAAGACTCCCACCACCAGAAACAGGCGCAGGTTCGGATGCGGCGCGAACCGCTCCGTCAACAGCGTCATGATGAGTCCGATCAGAAACGATCCGCTCAGGTTCACCAGGAACGTCCCCCACGGAAACGAGCCTCCCGCCCGCTGCATCAGCCAGAGCCCGGCGGCGTAGCGCAACACCCCGCCAAGCCCCGCTCCGGCCAGTACCACCATGTACCTGTCCAATCCGCAGCCCTCCTCTTCACGCCTGCCCGGCCAGACGCCGCGCGAACTCAAACGCCTGCACCAGGCTTCGCGTCGACGCCTCGCCCTTCCACGCAATGTCGAACGCCGTCCCGTGATCCACCGAAGTCCGGATGATCGGCAGTCCCAGCGCGATGTTCACCCCTCCCTCGAAATCGAGCAGCTTCGATGGAATGTGCCCCTGATCGTGGTACATGCACACCACGGCGTCGAACCTCTTCCTGTGCACCGCCATATAGAACAGCGTATCCGGCGGCAGCGGGCCCACCACCGGCCAGCCCTTTTCCTGCGCCCACTCCACCGCCGGCCGGATCTCCTCGATCTCCTCCCGCCCAAACAGCCCGTTCTCCCCCGCGTGCGGATTGAGCCCCGCCACCGCGATGCGCGCCGCCGGATTCAGCCGCAGCACCGCCTCGCACGTCAATTCGATGATCTTCTCGATTCGCGGCCGGCGGCACCGCTCGATCGCCTCCCGGAGCGAGCAGTGCGTCGAGACGTGCGTCACGATCAGTTGCGGCGACGCCAGCATAATCGTCACGTCCTCCGCGCCGCACACCTCGCCGATCAGTTCCGTGTGCCCTGTAAAACCGGGGTCGCTGAGCTGAGTCGCCTCCTTGTTCATCGGCAGCGTCACCATCGCCGCAATCTCGCCCGCGATCGCCGCCCGCGCGGCCGCTACCACGTACGCCCGCGCCGCGATACCCGACTTCGCATTCACTTGTCCGGGGGTGATGTCCTCGGCGGCCATCAGCCCGTGGTCCACCACCTCCATGCCGCCCGGGATTGGGATCCCCAGCCGCCGCGAGCACTCCTCCAGAACCGCGCGGTCTCCGTAGACGACATAGGGTCCATGCAGCTCTCCGCTGCCCGCCGCTTTCAGCAGGATTTCCGGACCGACTCCGCTCGAGTCGCCCATGGTGATGCCAATCGGTTTCATCTCTTCCAGCGCTCCAAGACTCTCTCGGCGAGATCAGCCTCTCCGAAGCCGCCCGCCTTCGTCACAAATACCCTCCCCCCGGCCCTTGACACCGCCACGCCCGGCAACGCCTCGCCCAACGGCTCCAGCGTCTCGATTCCCAGCGCCCGCCAGACCGCCAGCGCCGTGTCGCCTCCAAAGATCATCATCCCTCTTGCCGTGGACTCCGCCGCAACCGCAGCCAGCCGGTCCGCGTCGCCCTCCGCGATCAAGTCCAACCCCAGGCGCCTCGCCGCCTTCGCCTGCGCGCGGGATACCGCGTGACGGCTGCCGCAGACCGCCAGCCACTTTCCAACCTCGGGCCACCCCGCGGAAATGCCGGAGCCCGCCCCCGGCAGCCGCCGCGCCCAATACCGGACTCCGCCCGCCGGACCCGCCGCCACCAGCCGCCGCCGCTCTGCGGCGCACACCTCCATCAGCGCCTCGGCTTCCTCTTCCGTTTCCGCGTCGCACACGATCACCCCGGCGGCGCCTCGCCGCAGCAGCTCTGTCAATTCACGCGCATCCGCGGCGCGCGAAACCGCGTATCCGCCCGGCCCGGCCACTGTCTCCACAACCGAGGAAGTCCGCACCGGGTTCAGAGCATCCCGCCCGAACTCGCTTTCCGCCACCTCGACGCCGTAAACCCGCAGCACTCCGTTCCTGCAAGTCCGGCCCAGCGCCGGATACGCGGGCGCGTAGACGACTGCGCGCCCCGGCAGCGCCTCCAGCAGCGCCTCGAAGCACGCCCCGATCGGCCCGCGCAGCGTCGAATCGGTCTTCCAATAGATTGCCGCTCCTGCTACCCCGGCCGCCGCCGCTCTCACCATTTCACTCGCGCGCTCCGCACTCTCATGCCGTGTGGCCAGCAGGATGACTGAAGTCAGCCGGTCATCATGAGCGGCGTCATACGGCCTCAGTCTCACGAGTGCCTTGACGCCCGCCTCCGCCAGCAGCGCTCCCGCCTCCAGCGCGCCCGTCGCGTCATCGGCGAAAACGTAGCTTTGCTCCACGCGATCTCAATGTCCTTCTTCCCATTCGAAGTACGAGGCGTAACCCGCGCCCATGTTGCGCGCCAGCCACAGGCGGTACTCGCGCGACGAAGTGCGGGTGACTCCTCGCGCGGGCGCTTCCGCCGTGTTGGCCAGAACAAGCACGTTCATCCGCCCATCGATTGTGAGAGCGCAGACTATTTCATCGCGGTAATCCCCCCACAAGTCAGCCGCCATCAGCACCCGGCAGCCTTCGGGCGCGGGGGCGGGGCCCGCCGCCTCGAGACCCGAGCCGTTGAACCTCATCAGCCGCTTGCCGTCGGTCGACAGCAGTTCGCGCGCATTGCGGCCCAGCCAGTTCACCGGCCGCCACGAGCCCGGCAGCGGATTCATCAGAACCTTGCCCGTCGAGGAAAAAAGGAACGAGTCCTTGGCTTCGTGCCCGTCGGTGTTGGTCAGCAGCTCGTAGCCCGGCGAGCCCTCCCAGATGTCGGCTGCCCAGCCGATGTGCGCGTGACCCCACCGCGGATCGTCCTCCCGGTTGATCTTCCAATGAAGCTTGCCCGTCTTCGCGTCGACAACATAGGCCCCGGCGTGAGTCGAACTCTCCACCGCGTAGTACACCTGCCTGTCCTTGTTCCCCAAAATGTGCTTGATCGCCACGATGTCCGGATGCAACCGGTACAGGCTCCAGCGCAGCGTGCCATCGGGGTTGAGCAGCGTCGTGCCGTCGAAGACCTCGTCGCGGCCGTCGCCGTCGACGTCGGCGATATCGATGTGATGCGATCCCGAACCGGAAGTCGCCCCCGTGCTCTCGTATTTCCAAAGCAAGCGCAGCTCCGCG
>JACADU010000488.1 GCA_013388415.1 Bryobacteraceae bacterium | reverse complement strand
TAGTCCGCCGAGTCCTCGATGCTCCCCGCAAACAAGCGCCCATGGAGTTCAGGGCTTGAGGCACGAAGCGCCGGTTTGGGCTTGGGCGGGGACCAACGAAACTCAGCCCGTCACCGCCAAAGGTTTGGGTTTGGTTCACATCCTGGCACAGGCTGGGGATCTGGCCAGCCGTCTGGCGAGGCTTCGCCGGGGCGGATGCATGGGTAAGCTAATCCGCACCAAAGGACACTTTCATCTCATGCCGCCGCGCCGAGCTGGCAGGAAGCGATGGCCATTCCGCATGTGTATATCTCTCTTGCAGCCCCCTTCCAGCCCCACCATTGCCGGGCAAGCCTGCCGGTCAGATAAAGAGAATCCCCGCTGCGCCGCGGCGTGGCTCCCCCCATCATTAAGACCAGATTAAGGTGCCTGTCACTTTTTCCCGGAAAAAGTGACAGGCACTATTTCTGGCGGAGGGAGGCGATGTGTGCTGCCTGGGTTTGCGACCACGAGCAAATCGTGTCCACCTCCGCCGCGGAGAGCCGTGCCTCGGGATGCAGCGCGAGGTAGCGCGCCGGCGGCATTCTCTCCGCCCGCAGAACCGCGCAGACCGCCAGCAGCAAGCCGGAGGCTCTGTTCGCCTTGCCGAGAGGGTCGGGCCAATCGGAGAAATTCATCGCGCTGCGAGCCTTTTCGACGTCCCGCAAGACCATCCAGAGCGCCGGCGGGAGCTGGCTGTACCACGGCCAGCGCGTCTGGCTGGAGTGGCAGTCGAAGCATGCCTTGCGCAGGATGCGGTCCACCTGCGAAGGCACTTCGATTTTGGCCTGGAGACGCGCGGCGGGATCGATGTGGGGGTTGGCCGGCGGCCGCGAGACAGCCAGCGCCACGAGCAACAGGCAGCCGGCGCCGCCACTGAACATCAGGGCCCCTTTGCGTTGCATGGGTCCATCGTGCGGCCAGCGCCGTCCCGATGTCGTTGCGCCAGCGTAAAGACATTGTGAAATCAGCGCCAGGAGCGCCTGCCATGCCGGTACAATGTTGACGCTGTATGCCGCAAACCCTGCCCGCGCCCGCCCTCCGCGAAATTGGAACGCGTCTGCTCGCCGCAGCGGGCGTGCCGCCGGACAACGCCGCATTCGTCGCCGAGACGCTGGTGGCGGCGAATCTGCGCGGAATCGATTCGCACGGCATCCATCTGCTCTCCTACTATCTGAAGCATCTGGCGGCGGGCACGCTCGACCCCGTGCTCGAGGGGAGGGTGATCTCCGAATCCGGCGCCTGCCTCGCCTACGATGGACAGAACGGTCTGGGGCAGATCACTGCCCGGCACTGCGCCAACCACGCCGTCAGGCTCGCCGGCGAGCATGGGATTTACATCGTGACCGCGCGGGAGGCCAATCACTTCGGCGCCTGTTTCTGGTGGGCGCGCTCGATTGCGCGAAACGGAATGATCGGCCTGGTGTGCTGCAACTCGTCGAACCTCGTCGCACCGTGGCAGGGGCGGCAGCCGCGGTTTGGCACCAACCCGATCTGCATGGCAGTTCCGCCCGCCGAGGGCGGGACGCAGGAGCCGTGGCTGCTCGACATGGCGACGACGACCGTCGCCGCCAACAAGATCTTCAAGGCGCACATCAACCGCCAGCCGGAAATCCCCGCCGGGTGGGCGATGGACGCCGAGGGCGTTCCCACGACGAGCACGGAAGCCGCCTATCATGGCGGCTTGCTGGCGCCGCTCGGCGGCTACAAAGGCTACGGACTGGCGATGCTGGCCGAAATCCTTTCGGCCATTCTGGGCGGTGGCGCCTTCGGTCCAGAACTGGGCGGCATCCGCTTCACGGACCGCCCGGTGCGCGTCAGCCACTGCTACATCGCGATTGACGTTGCCCGCTTCATGCCGCCCGGGGAGTTCACTGCCCGGGTCGCGGCTTATTGCCGGATGATGCGCGAGACGCCCCCGGCGAAGGGATATGACGAGGTTCTGGTCGCCGGCGATCCCGAGAAGCGCATCGAAGCCGAGCGGCTCGTTGGCGGCATTCCCATTCCCGACGGCAACTGGAAGGACCTGGTGGAGGCGGCGGCGCGGCTCGGAGTCGCCATTTGATCCAGTGTAGGGTTTGCAGAGGAAGCGAGTGAAAGAAGCGCCGCGGAGCGCTACACTGGCTAGTTCATGGATCCGGCAACGCCTTCCCTGCCCGAGGTCCACTCGTCGGTCAACACCGCCCACCCGACTCTGTGGCGGCGCATGTTCGCGTTCGCCGGACCCGCCTATCTGGTCAGCGTCGGCTACATGGACCCGGGCAACTGGGCCACGGACCTCGAAGGGGGCGCGCGGTTCGGCTACAGCCTGCTTTGGGTGCTGGTGGTTTCCAACGCGATGGCGATCCTGCTCCAGACGCTGGCGGCGCGGCTGGGGATCGTCAGCGGGCGCGACCTGGCGCAAGCCTGCCGGGAAGTGTATCCGAAGCCGGTTTCGAACACACTGTGGCTGCTGTGCGAAATCGCGATTGCGGCTTGCGACCTGGCCGAAGTGCTGGGCGCCGCAATCGGACTGAATCTGCTGTTCGGGCTGCCGCTGATTGCGGGCGTCATCCTGACCGCGGCGGACACGCTCCTGCTGCTCGCCTTCAGCCGGTTTGGAATCAGGATCATCGAGACGATCATCGTCGGATTCATCACGGTGATCGCCAGTTGCTTCATTCTCGAGCTCGTGCTGGCGAAGCCCGACTTCGCGGCTGTCGCCAGCGGGCTGATTCCGAAGCTGACGGATGAAAGCCTCTATGTGGCCATCGGGATCCTGGGAGCGACGGTGATGCCGCACAACCTCTATCTGCACTCCTCGCTCGTGCAGACCCGCCAGATTGCCGACGGGGACGCGGCGAAGGCTTCGGCGTGCAAATTCAACTTCGTCGATTCGGTCATCGCGCTCAATGGCGCGCTGCTGGTGAATGCCGCGATTCTGATCCTGGCGGGCGCGACGTTCTTCACGCGCGGCATCGAAGTGACCCAGATCCAACAGGCGCACCAGATGTTGGCCCCGCTGCTGGGGACAACGCTGGCGAGCGTGGCATTCGCCGTGGCGCTGCTGCTGGCTGGGCAGTCCTCGACGATCACGGGGACGATGGCCGGGCAGATCGTGATGGAGGGTTTTCTCGACTTTCGGATGCGCCCCTGGCTGCGGCGGCTGACCACGCGCGCCGTCGCGGTCATTCCGGCGGCCGTCACGATCTACGTAACGGGCGATGAGGGGGCGTTCCGGCTGCTGATACTGAGTCAGGTGATCCTGAGCCTGCAACTGCCCTTCGCGGTCATCCCGCTGATCCACTTCACGAGCGACAAGGCGCGGATGGGCAGATTCGTGAACACGGGATGGGTGAAGGCACTGGCGTGGTCGGCGGCAGCGCTGATCGTCGGATTGAATCTCGGTCTGGCGTGGCAGACGATCGGCCAGTGGGCGGCGAAATCGCCCGGGGTGCTGGTGGTTGTCGTCCCGGCAGCCGCAGGTCTCCTGCTGCTGTTGGGATGGGTGACGCTGGAGCCGTGGACCAGGAAGCCGCCCCCCCCGCCGCCCGGGGG
>JACADU010000120.1 GCA_013388415.1 Bryobacteraceae bacterium | reverse complement strand
GGCTTGCCGACCGGTTTCCTGATTCGGTCCATGTGCGTGAAATTGGACTGCGGCAGGCCGAAGACGCCGTGATCTGGGACTATGCCGCGCAGCACGGACTCGCCTCGCCCGCCGTGTACCGCTCGTAAATCGCGGAGACTGGAATGCCAGTGCCGACAATGACGGGCCGGCCGAAGGACATCGTTGGGCTCATGACGACCAGGCGTGGATCGGATTTCGGGGAAACGCCGGACTCTGTGTCCCGGGTGAACGGGTACAGCTTGATGGGCAGTCCACGGGTATCGCGTTCGATCCTTTGGAGGTAGACGCTGATGATCTCTTTCATCGCTTGCTGCCTCTGTCGGGATGCGTTGATCATCTGGCCGTAGCGCTCAACGAAAAGATCCAGCCCGCCGGTTTGAAATGCTTGATCGATGAGCGGGCGCTTCAGATCGAATTCGCGCCGGACGTAGTCCAGTGCTCGACGGACTTGGGGAAGCCTGACCCCGTGCCGGCGCCGGATGGCGGCTAACACGTGCGCTTCAACAAGGTTGATGAAGGAGAGATATCGCCCCTTGGGGTCATCCAGGTGGATGACCGGCGAGGATCTGCGCTGCTGGCCGGACACTGGATAAAGCCGCCCAGACACCCAACTCCGAAGCGTGACTTGGGGCATACGCAAATAATGCGCCGCCTCTGCCAAGGTATATGCTGACTGAAGGCGCGGATCATCCGTTCGTTTGAATGCCGACGTGAGCTTGGAAGCCATCACTCCTCCGGAACATTCTCAGTCTTTCGCGTGGCGGCATCAAGGCCGCGGGTTCCGCGCCATAGGCAGGATGGGCAGGATGATTCTCTTATAAAGGGAAGAATCGTTGGCGGGGGGTAAGTGTTTGAAAGGTTTGGTGGACCTGGTGGGAGTCGAACCCACGACCTCTTCCATGCCATGGAAGCGCGCTCCCAACTGCGCCACAGGCCCACGGGACTCTCCCCATACTCTAGCAAGTCCGGCCGCCAATGGTCAAAGAGGCAGCGTCAGCCTTGCCTGGCATCCGCGCGTTCCCTCGCGATTGGCGAGCGTCAGCGTTCCGCCGTGCGCCTCGGCAATCTGCCGTGAGAGCACGAGCCCGATGCCGGAGCCGCCCGGCTTCGTCGTGAAGAAAGGGACGAACAGATTCGATGTGTTCGACAGGCCAAGGCCTTCGTCCAGCACCACGACAGAGACCGCGCGGCCGTCATCGCTCCATGTGACTGTCACCGAACCCTGTGTTTCCAGCGAGGCGTCGACTGCGTTCCGGATGAGATTGATGACCAACTGCTCGAGCTGGTCGGCGTCGGCGCGGACAACCGTTTTCGGACCATGGAGAATGCGGACCGGCAATCTGGTTTCCAGGCCGGCAACCCGCGCGATGAGCGCTCCGAGATCGAGCGGCGCAATTCTCGGCCGCGGCAGCTTGGCCAGCCGCGAATAGGCCCCGATGAAGCGGCCGAGCGCCTCGGAGCGAGAGGCGATGACAGTGAGCCCGTCGCGCATGTCCTCCTGCCAGTCGCCGGGCAGGGGCTGGCGGCTGAGAATCTGGGTCAGGCTGCCGGCGATCGATTTGATCGGCGTCAGAGAGTTGTTGAGTTCGTGCCCGAGAACGCGAACCAGTCTTTGCCATGCCTGCAACTCCTCTTCGCGGAGCGCGCGGGTCAGATCGGTCAGCACCAGCAGAGTATGCGGGAGGCCGCTTTCGCGGAAGGCCGAGCGGCGCACCCCCCAGCGTCCCGCGCCGCCCGGGAACGACCGTGTCACCGGTTCTTCCGACTCGCGGTGCAGCAACTCGGCCAGGCCAAGCGAGGCGGCCGATTCGCCCAACATGTGGGAAGCGGAGCGGTCCAGCAGCCGCTCGCCCGCCCGGTTGACGAAGCGAAGCCGCTCCTCGGCGTCGAAGGTGAATACCGCGACTTCGATCTCTTCCATCACCGTGCTGAGCAGCGCCGTGGCCTCGACGGCGCCAAGACGCTGCGCCCGCAAGGTGGCGCCGATGGCGTTGACCTGAATCATCACCTCACCGAGGGCATCGTCCTCGCGGGCGCCGCGGCCGCGGATCGAATAGTCCCCCTCGCGCATGGCTTCGAGCAGATTTGCGAGCGTGCGAAGCGGGTTGATGACGCGTTCCCGGGCGGAGAAAGCGAAGGCAAGCCAGGTGACGCCGATGAGGACGGTCATGGTCCACTGCACCTTTGCCGTGAAGCCCTGGGTCCAGAGCACGGCCAGCGAGAAGACCACGGCCGTGAAGCCGGAGGCGAGCGCCAGCAGCAGCACACGGTTTTCGTGAACGCTGAACCAGTTGGCCAATGCTCGCCGGAGGGATCTCATGCGGTGCAGCTAGAGCGAATAGCGCTGAATTCGGCGGTAAAGAGCGCTCCGGCTCAGGCCGAGCGCCGATGCGGCGTGACTGACATTGCCGCCGTGCCGCGCCAGGGCCTTGCGGATGAGGAACGCCTCGACTTCTTCGAGGCTCATGTCCTCCATGCGCGACTGGCTCTCCCTGGAAACGGGGCGAAGAGCGAGATCGCCGGCGCGGATCAAGTGATCCTGCGCCATCAGGACAGCGCGCTCGAGGACATGGTTGAGCTCGCGGACATTGCCCTGCCAGTGATGCTCGGTCAGCAATTGCATGGCCGGAGGATCGAAGCCGGTGACGGGCTTGCGGTAGCGGCGGGCCATCTGCGCGAGGTAGTGCGCGGCCAACAGGGGGATGTCCTCCCTGCGGTCCCGGAGCGGCGGCAGGTGGATCTCGATGGTGTTCAGCCGGAAAAGCAGGTCCTGGCGGAAACGGCCTTCGGCGACTTCGCGGTGGGGATCGGCGTTGGTCGCGGAGATGACGCGCACATTCACCTGCTTGGTTTTCGACGAGCCGACGCGCTCCATTTCGCCGGTTTCAAGGACACGCAGGAGCTTCGCCTGGAGATTGAAGGGCAGATTCGCGATCTCATCGAGAAACAGGGTTCCTCCGTCGGCGAGTTCGAAGCGGCCGACGCGGTCCATCTTGGCGTCGGTGAAGGCGCCTTTGACGTGCCCGAACAATTCGCTCTCGAAGACACCCTCGGCGAGCCCGCCCATGTTGACCGTGACCATGGGCTGCGAGGCGCGCTCGCTGATGGCGTGAAGAGTCCGGGCGACAACCTCTTTGCCGGTGCCAGGCTCGCCGGTGATGAGCACATTCGCGTCCGAGGGTCCGACCCGGGCGATCAGTTCGAGCACCGGCTTCATCGCCTTCGACTCGGCGATCATCACCGGCCGGCCCTCGGCCTGAAGCAGGCGGTTTTCGGCCTCCAGCCGCGCTCCGCGGCGCAGCGCCGCGGACAGCTCCAACTGGGTCTTCACGATCGCCAGCAGCCGTGCGTTATCCCACGGCTTCTGAATGAAATCCTTGGCGCCGCGCCGCATGGCCTCGACGGCGACTTCCACGCTGCCCCAGGCTGTCATGACCACGACCGGCAGCATCGCGTCGGCCTGCTGGACCCTGGTGAGAAGGTCGAAGCCCTCCTGGCCTGAGGTGGTGTCGCGGGTGTAGTTGAGATCCATCAGCAAAAGGTCGTACTCGCGCTTTTCGAGGGCGGAGAGAACGGCCTGAGGAGAGGTGACCGCGTCGATCTGAAACCCTTCGGCCTTCAACAGCAGCCGCAGGGCGGCGAGAACGTCCTCCTGGTCGTCGGCGATCAGAAGGCGTTGCAGGTTCTTGGTGTTGGATGACATATGGCAAGGCGCGTCCCTCGCCGCGCCCTTGAAACAGGACGGTCAGGCGGCGTTGGCGCCGGATTCGATCCAGCCGTCGGCGATCTGAATGATGCGGTGGGCGTAGGCGGCATTCGTCTCCGAGTGGGTCACCATGACGATGGTGGCGCCGTCCTCATTGAGCTGCTTGAACAGTTCCATGATCTCAAGGCCCTGGCTGGAATGCAGGTTCCCCGTCGGTTCGTCGGCGAGGATCACTTTCGGGTTGGCGATAATCGCCCTGGCCACGGCGACCAGTTGCTGCTGCCCTCCGGAGAGCTGATTCGGGTAGAGGTCCTTCTTGCCGACGATGCGGAACCGGTCGAGCATGTCGGCGACCATCGCCTGCCGCTCGCTTTTGCGAATATCGCGGTAGCCGAGCGGAACGTCGAGGTTTTCGGCCACTGTCAGATCGTCGAGCAGGTGGTAGCTCTGGAAGACGAAGCCGAAATACTTTTTGTAGAGTTCCATGCGGCGCTTGCGGTCGAGCTTGTGCACCTGGTGTCCGAGCAGGGTGTACTCGCCTGTCCACGCGGTGTCATGCATTCCGATCACGTGAAGCAGGGTGGACTTGCCGGCGCCGGAAGGGCCCATGATGGCGACGAACTCGCCCTCCCGGATGTCGAGATTGATGCGGCGCAGAACGTAGAAGCGGTCCGGTCCTTGCTGGTAGAACTTATCGAGGTTGCGGAGGGAGATCATCGGGAGCCTTTCAACAGATTACTCTTCGCGCAGCGCGGTGACGGGGCCGGTGGAGGCGGCGCCGCGAGCCGGGATGAGGCAAGCGAGCAGCAGGGAGAGGGCGAGGGCGGCAGGGACAGCGGTGAAAACGGCCGGGCCGGTGGCGGAGACGCCAAACAGAACCTGGGCCAGGAAGCGTGCGGCGGCAAGCGCGGCGGCGAGCCCGATGAGGAGACCCGAGGCTGCCAGGAGAGCTCCGCGGCGCAGGACCGCAAGGAGCACCTCGCCCGCGGTGGCGCCAAGAGCCATGCGGATGCCGGTCTCGCGGGTGCGTTCGCCGACGGCAGAGGCCATGAGGCTGTAGACGCCGAGAATGGAGAGGAACAGAGCGACGAGGCCGAGGGCTCCGAGCATGGAGGAGATGTAGGCGAAGCCGGTGACGTGGTTGTTGACGAGGCGGCGATAGGTCTGGAGGCGGGCCACCGGCTGGGAAGGATCAATGCGGCGGATTGCAGCGCGAACTGCCGGGGCGAATTGGGCGGGGTTCGGGCCGGCGTCGACGACGAACCATGCGGACTGCGGGGGCGCCTGGGCGTAGGGCCGGTAGATGACGGGGCGGGGGCGCCGCTCGACGGAGTCGTGGCGCGTATCCGCCACAATGCCGGCGATGGTGATCCACTCCCCGCGCTGGAGGCGGATTCGTTTGCCGATGGCCGGTTGTCCGGGGAAGAAGCGTCGAGCGAACTGGCGGCTGACGACGGCGATTTCGAGGGCGCCGGGGACGTCGGATTCCGCGATGCCTCGCCCCTCGAGCAGCGGGATGCCGAGGGTGGAGAAGAGGCGGGAACTGGCGGGTTGCCACTGGGCAACGTCGGGCGGCCCGGCAGGGGCGGGCCGGCCTTCGATGGAGAAGTAGCGGCTGGAGCTGGAGTCGGAGTAAGGAAGGTCCGCGAGAAGCGCGACCGAGGAGAGGGCGGGAGCCGAGGCGGCCTCGGCGAGGAGAGCGCGATGGAATTCGCGTACCTTCTCTACGGACGAATACTTCGATTCGGGGAGAGAGATGTTCCAGACAAGGAGGCGATCGGGATCGCTGTTGAGCTGGACGGCCGCGAGGCTCCGGAAGCCCTTGACCATCAGCGCGGCGCCGGCCAGAAGGACGACAGCGAGCGCGGTTTCACCGATGACGAGTGCGGAGCGCAGCTTCCGGCTGCCGCCGGAGGTCGCGGCGCGGCTGGATTCGGCGAGGCCGGCGGAGACGGAGCGGCGCGAGAGCCACCATGCGGGTCCGAAACCGGCGAGGACGCCGGCGCCGACCGCTGTCACAGCGGTGGCGAGCAGAACCTCGGTGTTGAGGCCCATGCGCTGCCAGCCGGGGAGGTAGCGCTCGATTTCGGGCGGCATAGCGGCCTTCATGAGGGCGAGAGTCCAGGCGGCAACGGGAAGTCCGAGCAGCGCGCCGGCGGCGGAAAGCATGACGCTCTCCACGAGAATCTGGCGCAGAATGGGGTAGCTGCCCGCCCCGACGGAGGCGCGGATGGCCACCTCGCGAACGCGTCCCAGGACCCGGGCGAGCTGGAGGTTGGCGACATTGGCGCACGCGATGAGGAGGAGGAAAAGAACGGCTCCCGCGGTGAGGCGGGTGTAGGTGGCGGTGAGGTCGCCGGAGACACGCTCGCGGAGAAGATCGACCCGCGCGCCGATGCCGCGGTGAGTGGTGGGGTATCTGGAGGCGAGCCGCGCGGCGATGGCGTTGAACTCGGCACGAGCCTGTTCGAGCGTGGCTCCGGACGCGAGCCGGCCGTAGCATTCCAAATAGTCGCCGGCAAACGCCCACTGGCTGCTGTTGAGGGCAAGAGGCGTCCAATACTCCACGGCTCGCGGAAAACGGAAGCCTTCGGGCATGACGCCCACGATGGTGTGTTTCTGGCCATCAATTTCGATGGAGCGGCCGAGGACGCCGGGGTCTTCGCCGAACTGCGTCCGCCAAAGCACATGAGCCAGAACCACGCTGAGGTGCCTGCCGGGCGTGAACTCCTCTGGGAGGAAGGTCCGGCCGATGAGCGGCTGGACGCGAACGCTGGGGAAGAATTCGGGGGATACGCTGTAGCCGGTGGCCTGGACTGGGTCTGCCACGCCAGTCAGGTTCCGGACCTGGAGGGAGGCGGCGGACAGTTCCCGGATTGTTCGAGCCGACTGACGGAACTCGATGAAGTCGACGGGCGCCAACGCGCGCGAGCTTCGCTCGATCTTGGGATCCACACCCGCCACCTGGACGAAACGGTCGAGCTCCGGGATGTCCAACGGCCGGTATAGGATAGCGTCCGTAAAGCTGAACGTGGTGGTGGAAAAGCCGATGCCCAATGCCAGCGCCGCGATGGCGGAAAGGCTGAAACCGGGGCGCCGGCGAAATTGCCTCAGCCCGTAGACGCAGTCTTCCTTCAACCCGGCAAAGGGCCGGGAGAATTGATGGGGCATCGGGATTCCCTCAGGCTGCTACTCGGAATCGGTCTCGCAGTAGATGCTGCGCGATGGCGGCGGAACGGTGGAGTACCTGGAGAAACGCTCCTCAAACACGCGCATTCTCTCCGACAGCCTTTGCCAGACCCGCTCTCCGCGGCGCTCGAACTCTGCCGTCCAGACTGACAGGTTGTCCAGACCTTCGAGAGCGCTCCGGGCGGGGGTCAGCTCGAGTTCGCCGCCCGAAGCGGCGTGAATCCGGATCGGTTCGCCGCTGCGCGGCGGGCCTGCGGCCAACAGAGCCGGGGCTAGCATGAGCAGTGAGAGCACCGCCACGGCAACCACGTCAGGTTCGATTCGAAGGACCTTCATGAGGCAGCTCCTACGCTTTCTTCCACGATGCGTCCGTCGAACAGCCGCACCGTCCGGTCGGCGAGCAGCGCATAGCGCGGGTCGTGGGTCACCATGCAGATGGTCGCTCCGCCGCGGTGCAGTTCGCCGAGCAGTTCCATGACGCTTTCGCCGTTGGCCGAATCGAGATTTCCCGTCGGTTCGTCGGCGAGGAGGATTGAGGGGCTGCCCACGAGGGCGCGCGCGACAGCGACGCGCTGCTGTTGGCCGCCGGACAACTGAGAAGGATAGTGCTTGACGCGGTGCGACATGCCCACGCGCTCCAGCGCTTCATGGACGCGCTTCTTCCGCTCCGCTCCGCTCATGCCGCGGTAGGTTAACGGCAATTCCACGTTCTCATAGACGGTGAGATCGCCGATCAAGTTGAAGGCCTGGAAAATGAAACCAATTTCACGATTGCGAATGCGCGCCCGTTCGCTGAGCTTCAAATTCTGAACGGGCTGATTGTTCAGGGTATAAAGTCCTTCGCTGGGCGAATCGAGAAGGCCAAGAATGGCCAACAGCGTTGATTTGCCGCAGCCGGAAGGGCCGGCGATGGCGACGTACTCGCCTTTCTTGATTTCGAGGTGGATTCCCGAGAGGGCGTGGGTTTCCACGTCCTCGGTGACGAATACTTTCTTCACGCCCTCGAGCTTGATTAAAGCCTGTTCACTCACCGTCTGTCTCCCTTCCCGTTCCATTCGTCAGCTGCCGCTGGCTAATTCAGGCGCAGCCGGTCCTGGCCATCCCACGCCGACATGTCGGACAAGATGACTTTGTCGCCGATCTTCAGCCCTTCAAGGATCTCGACGGTTTGAACCGAGACCCGGCCGATTCTCACTTGCACGCGCGTTGCCTCTTTTTCGTCCGGCGAAACCTTGAACAGCGAGATGAGACTGTTGGGTTGCCCGAAAACAGGCCTCTGCACGTATAAGACGTCCAAGAGCCGTTCGAGTTCAATTGTTCCGTCGACGCTGAGGTCCGGACGTGCTCCCGCCGGCAATTCGCCTTCGAGGCTGATGTCGACTGTGACATTTCCGCTGACCGCAGCCGGATCGATTCGCGAGACGCGTCCTGGGATGATCCCGTTGTGGGTATCGACCTGGGCGACCTGGCCGATCATGACATCTTTGGCCTGCGTTTCAGGGACTTTGATCTCGGCTTTGAGCTTTTGCGGCTGGGCCACCTTGGCGAGGCTGGTTCCCGGCGTGACCCGCTGGCCGACTTCAACGGCCATCTGCTGGAGCACGCCCTCGGCGCCGGCCCGTATTTTGAGGTTCTCCACCTGCTGGCGCTTCAAGTCGTACTGAGCGCGCAGTTTTTCGATCTGCACCTGCTGGGCGGCGATCTGAGCATCGGCAGAGGCTGCGCTGATCTCCAACCGCTTCTTGTCGATCTCGAAGCGCTTGGCCGCCTCGTCGCTGGAGGCACGCGACAGCTTGACATTCAAATCCGGCGCAAGTCCTTCTTTAGCAAGGGCTTCGTCGCGCTCCCACTTGAGTTTCGCCTGCACGTATTCGCTTTCGACGCGAGCCACGGCCGCCCGCAAATCCAACCGGGCGGTTTCGAGCTTCACCCTGAGGTCGGCCAGATTCGCCTCGGCCGCCTTGACCTGCCATTTCAGATCCTCCGCGGCGAGTTCGAGTTCGGGGTTGGAGAGAATCAGGAGGACGGTGTCGCGCGAGACATGGGCGCCGGGGCGGAGAAGGATCCGCTCGACGCGCCCCTCATTGACCGCCTGGATGAACAGGATCTCTTCGGGAACCAGCGTTCCGAGCCCGCGGACCTGTCTGAGCATCGGACCTCGCTTGACGGTATCAGTCCAAAGAGTCGATTTTTCCACCGAGGGGGCGGCAGGCTTGAGGCGGGAAAGGCCCCATGTGATCAAGGGGATGCTGATGGCGGCAAGCGTGATCCAGAGCACGCGCCGGATCAGTTTCTGTCGTTTCACGCCCTGACGGGGTACATCCATGGGACTCAGTTTACCTTCAACTCAAGGTAGGCAATCGGGGTGCCAACCGGCCGGCGAGCACAAAAGGATCACACGGCGCATGTGGAGCGCGGCTGCCGGCGCGACGAGTGTTCGTTTTTGGGATTGGCTTGCGCGAATTCGCTTTGATGGCGCTAGAACCGGAGTTGAGCCGGATTCCTGCAAGCGGAGATCAGAATCTCCGGATGGCGCATCAAGTGCTCGACGCCCGGAGTGTCCATGGCGGGACCGAAGAGGAATCCCTGCATCAGGTCGCACCTTGCGGCGCGAACCAGTTCCAACTCGCTTTCAGTTTCAACGCCCTCGGCGACCACTTCGAGCCCCCGGTGGTGCGCCAGGATCGTAATGGTGTGGACGACCGGGAGGCTGCCGGACGGTTTGGTGATCTGTCCGATGAACGTGCGGTCGACTTTGACCGCATCGAGCGGCAACCGGTGGAGGTAGCTCAGGGGGGAGTAACCGACGCCGAAATCATCGATGGCGATGCGCACGCCGAGCAGCCTGAGACTCGCCATCCGCTCGGCGGATTCCTCGATATCGCGGAGGATTGTGCTTTCGGTTACTTCGAGTTCGATGTCGCCGCCGCAAACGCCGGTCTGCTTGAGAGTCTGTTCGACCATGCTCACGAATCCCGGAGTCGCGAACTGGAGGGGAGAAACATTCACCGCCATGCGGGGAGTGGCCCAACCGGCGCGACGCCACTCAGCGACCTGGCGGCAGGCGCGCTGAAGCACCCACTCGCCGATTGGGACGATCGTGCCTGTTTCCTCGGCCAGGCGGATAAAGGTCTCGGTTTCGACATGGCCGAGGGAGGGGGGATCCCAACTGAGCAGCGCCTCGAGTCCCCGGAGGAAACCGTCGCGATCGACCTGAGGCTGATAGCGTAGCTTCAGCTCCTCATTGCGGAGAGCGAGGCGGAGCGCGGACTCGAGCTCATACCTTTGTTCGGGGCGCAGGCCGACGGGAGCGTGCGCGCGTTCGAAGGTGTTTCCGCCGCGGAGTTTGGCGCGGTTCATCGCGTCGTGGGCGGCGCGGAGAAGCTGGCGCGGGTTGAGGCCATCGCCCGGGAAGAGCGCCATTCCGATGCTAGCGGTCAGGAAGACTTCGCGTCTTCGAACCGTCAGCGGCTCTCCGGTCCGCTGAAGAAGCCTTGCCGCGGCGGTGGCGGCTGCCTGTTCATTGCCCGCGCGGGGCACCAGCATGACAAACTCGTCGCCTCCGAGGCGGGCGACCAGCCCATCGGCGGGCACAGCCGCAATCAGACGCGCGGCGAGCTCACGAAGAACGGCATCGCCTGCCTGGTAGCCGAGGAGTTCGTTCAGGTGGCGGAACCGGTCCAGACCAAGGACAAGGACGGCGCAGGTCTGACTACGCACAGTCGGGTCATTGACGAACTGTTGGAGGCGGGATTCGAACAGCCCACCTCGCGCCAATCCGGTCAAGACGTCAAGAGCCGGTATTTCCTGGCCTGGAGCCGCAGCGGCCATCCCTTTCATACATAAACGATTAACCAAAATTCCACAATCGGGCGTTGAAAAAATCCGAGCGGGAATTGGGCAAAACTTTCCTAGTACTCATACGACCGGGCGCTGGCGATGCCAGCCGGTTGCGCTCTGAAACTCCAGCCCGACGCGGAGGAGAGTGTTTTCCGAGAACGCGCGGCCAGTGATGGAGAGGGCGACAGGCAGGCGGCCAGAAGATTCCCCGGCGAACCCGCAAGGCAGGATCAGGCAGGGAAGTCCCGCGAGGTTGCCTGCGCTGACAACGGCTCTCGTGCCGCGGGCCTGGTTTGCGCCGACGGCGCCGGATGGGCGGTCCAACGGTTCCTGGATGTGTGGAGCGACGCCATAGCGGGCGGGGGCGACGATGGCGTCGACGCCGGACAGCAGCGCATTGAGCGCCTCCTGGGCCAGGCGCCGGACGCGCATGGCTTGCAGATATTCGGCGGCGGAGATTTCCAGGCCGGCTCGAAGTCCGGCAGCCTGGCGCTTGTCATCGAGAGAATCGATGCGGCCATCGCGGATCAAGTCGGCGAAAATTGTCGCTGCTTCGGCGGAAATAATCGTGCTGATTGCGGGGCCGTACGGCAAGTCCGGGAGTTCGGTTTCGACGAGTTGAACTCCAGTTTTCTTCAGTGCATCCAACCCTTCGGCAAGCGGGCGGCGCAGAGGCTCGGCGGCGTATTGGGAAAAATCAAGCGGCGAGTAGCCGAACTTGAGCATCTTGGGAGGGCGGGCGAACTGCGGCGCGAAACGGAAGGACTTGCGCGCGGAGCCGGGGTCGGAGCTGTCGCCGCCGGAAATCGCGGCCAGGATATGCCCGCAATCCTCCGCGGTGCGGGCCATCGGACCGATCTTGTCGAGCGTCCAGGACAGGGCCATCGCCCCCGCGCGGCTGACAAGGCCGTAAGTGGGCCGCAAACCGGTAATTCCGCAAAAGGCGCACGGGGTCACGATGGAACCATTGGTTTCCGAGCCGAGAGCATATGGGACGAGCCCGGCTGCGACGGCAGAGGCGGAGCCGCTTGACGAGCCGCCTGACCAGCGGTCGGGGTTCCAGGGATTGCGTCCCGGGCCATTGAGGGATGCCGACGCGTAGCGGTACCCGCCTCCGCCCGCCAACTGCACCATGGCGAGTTTGGCGATGAGGACCGCGCCGGCTTTGGAGAGTTTCGAAACCGCCGCCGCGTCGCGGTCGAACACCTGGCCCATGAATGGGCGGGCGCCCCAAACCGCCGGCCGGTTGGCCACGCTGAGCAGGTCCTTCACTCCGCAAGGAACACCCTGGAGAACGCCGCGTGTCCTTCCGCGCCTGATCTCCTTGTCGGCTTTCTCCGCGGCCAACATCGCGGACTCACGCAAGGGCAATGCGAGGGCGTTGTAGCGGGGGGCCAACTTCTCCAGGCGGTCGCAGAATGCGCGGGCGAGTTCAACGGCGCTGAATTCCCTGGCGGTCAAGCGCCGGTTCAAGTCAACGGCGCTTGAGAAAAAGACCTCATCGTCAATGCGGCCCATTGCGGTGGCTGTCCTTCGATGGTCAGGCTTCGAAGCGGAAGGCAGGCTCGACATGCCGATCCACCCGGCATTTTGCGAGCAACTGGGCGTTTCGCGATTGCTGCTGCCGCGCCTGCTCGATTTCCGGGACACCGGCAGTCTGGCTAGCGGAGGCGCCGGCGGAGGCAAGCAGCGAGCATGCGGAGAGAACGGCGCGGCGCGAGACGCGCGATCTCACTTGAGTTTCAACACCAGGCATCCTCAATGGGAAATTCCTCTTCCCTCATTGTGCGACAGACCGTGCGTCAGCGCTCTTTGCTCGGCGAGCGCCTCGAGCGCGGCGCGCTCCATCACGGCGCGAGGCGGAGACTCGCCGGTGAAGATCTCGAACTGGCGCGCGCCCTGTTCGAGGAACATCTCCAGACCGGGGATGGTCACCTTGCCCTGTTCGGCGGCGCGAGCCAGCAGCGTTGTCTCCTGCGGTGTGTAGACGAAATCGAAGACGATGTCTCCGGGAATCACATCCTGGAAGAAGCAGGCTTCCGTGTGCGGCCACATGCCGAGCGGGGTTGCATGGATCACCGCATTGAAGTGGCGCGTGACGGCCTGTTCGATGGCAAGGGCCTCACCGTCCACTGCTTTGGCGAGGGCGCGGACGCGATCGGGATTCCGGCCAGTGATGGCCAGACGGGCGCCGCAGCCGGCGAGCGTGAACGCGGCGGAGCGCGCCGAGCCGCCGTTGCCCGCGATCAGAATGCTGGACTTGGCCAGTTTGAGCCGCTTTTCGAGCGGAACCTTGATTCCCTCGGCATCGGTATTCGTTCCGCGCCACTTGCCCGCCTTGCGCCACACCGTATTGACCGCCCCGATGCGCCGGGCAAGCGGGTCCACATAGTCAAGGTAACGAATGATCCGCTGCTTATGAGGGATGGTGACGCTGAAACCGGCCAGAGGCAGGCGCTCGGCGAGGAGGAAGAAGTCCTTCAACTGGAGCGGAGAGACGAGGAACGGCAGATAGAGCCCTGGGATGCGGCGCGCCTGCAAGGCGCGGTTGTGGACAGCCGGAGAGATGCTATGGCGAACAGGGTCTGCGATGACTCCGAAGACCTTGGGCGCCTTGGTGATCTTGTCCACCCGGTAGAGCTGGCGAAGCGTCCGGGCGCAGACCTGGCCGGCGGCGGTTCCCTCCGCCGCCGACGGGGCGGCGTAAGTGTACACACAGCCGTTCGCCATGCTCAACACTCTGGAAGGGAAACCGGTTTCGGTCATCGCCAGGAGGATCATGGGCGTTTTCGGATAGGCTTTGGCCAGGGCCAGAACCCGAAGGTTGTCGGAGGGCTTGCGGGCGGTGGTGACGATCTTGTAGGCAGTCGCGGGAACCTTCAGCATTCGCTTGACGATGGGCGCCAAAGCGGGGGTGCCCTCGTAGTTGTGGTAGCTGACGATCACGCTGGCGGACCGGTCGAGCAGATGCCGCGGGGACATCGGCGTCTCGGCGCTTTCGATCTCGACGTCGACCCCGCAAGCCCCGGCGTCGACAGCCGCATTGAGAAGCCGGTATTGGTCGTCGATGCTGCCGTTAAAGCGGCCATGATTCTGATGCCGCCGGCAAGTGGCGAGCACATAGGCGTCGGGATAGAGCGCGAGAAAATCGGCGATGACTTTGAGTCCCTGCTCGGGAACAGGCAGGTAGTCGAGCCTGAATTCCAGGAACCGCTCGCCCGATTCAGCTTCGCGCCGGGCGTGCTCCAGCAGCCTTTCGGGGTGGGAAAAGCCGAGTGCGATGCAGATGCGCGGCAGCGACGTACGCGATGGCATTACTTCGAGTTTCGTTCGAGTCTACCATTTCACCCGGCGGGAGCGGGCATTACTCAGTTGGGGACTGCTGCGAAAGGGTTTCCTGGCGGCGCTTCCACTCCGAGAGGACGCCGGCAGGGCGGGCGGTGAGGATGCGCTGGGCGTCTTCGGCATAAAGCCGGAGGACGGAATCGAGCGAATCGCCCGGAGCGGGCGCGGCGAGGCCGCAGAACCACTTGAGCACGCGCCGGTAGAGGGGAATCTGCGCCCAGAGAGCCTCGGCGGGCTCCAGCGCCATTTGGACGAAATCCGCCTCGCACCGCTTGGCAATCTTCATTCCGATGATTTTCAGGTCATCCGGCAGCGTCAGGGCGTCAAGGACGAGGCGGAACTTCGCCCCTTCTTCGTGGCAGGATATCACCATTT
>JACADU010000088.1 GCA_013388415.1 Bryobacteraceae bacterium | reverse complement strand
CAGGACATCTGCTATGCGACCGAGAACCGGCAACTGGCGGTGAAGGCAGTTGCGCCGTTGTGCCAGTTGCTCCTCGTCGTTGGCTCGCAGAACAGCTCGAACTCGCGCCGTTTGGTGGAAGTCTGCCGCAAAGCCGGCGTTCCAGCCTATCTTATCGACGACCGGAGCTACCTCCGCGATGAATGGTTCGAAGGCGTGTCCTCCATCTCCGTCACCGCTGGAGCATCAGCGCCGGAGCACCTCGTCTCCGAGCTCGTCGAGGCTTTGGCGGCTCGCGGCTACTCGACACTCGAAGAGGCCGACATCGTCGACGAAGACGTCCGGTTCAGCCTTCCTACGGAACTCAGTTCGGGCATCGTGCAGATCGCGGCGGCGCCGCCCGCCATATGATATGAGTCGCAGGCTCCAGATCCCCGGAGAGCGTGAACAGGCGGAGCTGATCGCAGCCTGCCAGCGGGCCTTGGAGCTCTCGAAAACGCCCGGCAGCTGCGAGGCGTGGCCGGAACCGGACTCTTATCTCGCGGCGGACCAGGCGCTGCTTGGGCTCCCTGTCGAAGCCGCGGCCCTCGAGGCCCTCTGGACCCTCCAGAATCCCGACCTTGGCTTCCCCGTCTGCCCGGGCTCTCCGTCATGCGTCGACACGAGCGCGAAAGTCTGGGCGGCGCTGCGCCTTTCGGGTGTGACCCGCGGGCGCCTCGCACAGCTTGGGGCGGCGGTCAGATCCATGGGTGGCGTCGACGCCTTCCACGAGCTGACCAAGACTGAATGGGCCTTGGCCGGCCTGATTCCGCCGGACCGCGTGGCGCCGTCCGCCTCGCCCGCCGCCTTCGTCCTCCAGAGCCGGGACCGGGCGGGCGCCGGAAGACTGACCCTCGACCTGGCCGAAATCGGCGGCTGCGGGCAGCCTGCCGCGCCTAAAGCCACAGGCCTCAAGGCTTGGTGGGCCCGTGCGCTCGGAAAACGCCATCGCGCTATCCCCACGCTCTTGGATGACCTCCGGCGCGAGGCGCTGGGCGGCTCGGTTCTCGATCCCCGAACGCGCGCCGCGTGGCTCGCCGCCGCCTGCGCCGGCCGCAAACTGGACCCTCCCCAGCCAACTCCTCCTCCGGCGCACGACGAGTGGTTTCAGAGCGGCGTCGACGCCACGTTGGCGGTCCAGCAGCCCGACGGATGCTGGCGCGACGGCGAAGGCGCCATCCACGGAACCTGGCGCGCCCTCGCCGCCCTGCGCTGCGGCGGCTACGACGACCGCGAAGCCGAAGTCCTCCGAGGCGGCGAATGGCTGCGCTCCACCCAGAACGCCGATGGCGGTTGGAGCGAGGACTCAGCGAGCACCGTTTCACACACCGCCTGGGCCGTCATGGGCCTGATCGAGGGCGGTGACCCAACCAGCGAGAGCGTCACCAAGGGCATCGAGTTCTTGCTCGCCCGCCAGACGCCGGAAGGCTGGTGGCGCGAGCGCGCCTGGACCCGCATTATCTGCCCGGGTCTCGCCTACGCCCGCGACGAAGCCCGCTGTCACCGGGACGCCGTCCAGGCGATCGAAAAATTCATGCAGGCCACCATACGAGGGACCAACGGATGAGATTCCCCCTTTCCATGACCGCCGGAATTGCCGGCTATATCGCGAAGAACAAGTGGCGGCCACGCCCGGAATGGCAAAAGGACCGCTCAGGCGAATCCAACAATTCCAACCCTTTCCGCATCCTGCACGGCGCATTGGGCGAGGGCAAGAAGTCCACGCCGCACCCCATGATCAACCGGCGGTTCCCCATCGTGCTCATGCTCGAGCCGTTGCACGCCTGCAACCTCACCTGCACCGGCTGCGGGCGTATCCGTGAATACGAATCCACCATTACCGAACAGCTCTCGCTCGAGCAGTGCCTGAACGCGGTGGACGAATGCGGCGCCCCCGTCGTCGCCATCGCCGGAGGCGAGCCGTTTCTCTACCGCGACATCGTCGCTCTGGTCAACGCCGTTCTCGGCCGCGGCAAGCACATCTACCTCTGCACCAACGGAATGTTCCTCCGCAAACGGGCCAGGGAATTCACCCCTAGCCCCCGGCTCTACTTCAACGTCCACCTAGACGGACTCGAAAAGAGCCACGACCTCGCCGTCGAGCGCGAGGGCGTTTTCGCGGAGGCGATTGCCGGCATCCGGCATGCCAAAGAGCTCGGCTTCAAGATCAGCACCAATACCACGGTCTACAAGGAAACCGACATGAAGGAGATCTGGGCGCTTTTCGAAATGCTCGAGAAGCTCGGCGTGGATTCGCACCAGATCGCGCCCGCTTACGGCTACGCCGCCGTCAACGACCGCGAAATTTTCATGACGCGCGACGACATCCGCGAAAAATTCGCCGAAATCGACAAGTTGAGCGAGCGCTTCCCCATCAATAACTCGCCCCTTTATCTCGATTTTCTGAAAGGCGGCCGCGAGCTGCCCTGCACGGCCTGGGGCAACCCCACCTACAATACCAGCGGCTGGAAGGGCCCCTGCTACCTCATTACCGACGCGCACTACAAGAGCTTCGAGGAACTCATGACCCGGACGCCGTGGGAGCACTACGGACCCGGCAACGACCCGCGCTGCGAGCACTGCATGGTCCACTGCGGGTTCGAGGCCTCGGCGGCCTTCGGGATCAATTCCAAGCCGATGGATACGCTGAAACTGCTCAAATGGGCGCTGAAATAGGCGATGGAAGACGGCTGTAGTGGAGGCCGGCCATGAAGCCGGCGCTGGTCACCGGCGCCTCGGGATTCCTGGGGTGGCACGTCGCATCGGCGCTTGCCGCCAAGGGCTGGCGCGTTCGCGCGATGGCGCGGCGCCCGGGCTCGATTCAGGACCTCGACGCCGAAATCGTGGCCGGAGACCTGTGCGACCCGGATTCTCTCCGCGCCGCCGTGGCGGGCTGCTGCGCGGTCTTTCACGTGGCCGCCGATTACCGCTTGTGGGTGAAGCGCCCCTTCGAAATGTACCGGACCAATGTGGACGGCGCCCGCGAGCTCCTCAAAGCGGCCAAAACAGCCGGCGTCGAGAGGTTCGTCTACACCAGCACCGTCGGCTGCATCGGATTCATCAAGGACGGCGTCGCCGACGAGCGCAGCCCGGTCAGCCTCGAGGACATGATCGGGCACTACAAGCGCTCGAAATTCCTGGCCGAACAGGAAGCCCTCAAGGCGGCGCGCGCCGGCTTCCCCGTCGTGATCGTCAATCCCACCGCGCCCGTGGGCGCGCACGACGCCAAACCGACGCCAACCGGCCAGACCATCGTTGATTTCCTCAGGGGCCGGATGCCCGCCTTCGTCGACACCGGGCTCAACGTCGTCGACGCCGCCGACGTCGCCGTGGGCCACTTGCTGGCATTCGAGAAAGGCAGGGAGGGCGAGCGGTACATCCTCGGCGGGGAGAACCTCACGCTCCAGCAGATTCTCCAGGAACTGGCGGCAATCACCGGGCTGAAGGCCCCCTCTGTCCGCCTTCCCTGGGTGGCCGCTCTGCTGGCCGGCGCAGCCTCTACCGCCTGGGCGGAACTGACCGGCAGCCCGCCGCGAGTCCCGCTCGACGCCGTCCGCATGGCCCGCAAGAGAATGTGGGTGTCCCACGAAAAGGCGCGGCGCGAGCTCGGCTACGACCCTGCGCCGGCACGGACCGGCCTGATCAATGCCGTAAGGTGGTTTCAAGCGCATGGCTACTGCTGAATCCGGCCCCGTCCTGGCGGTAGCGTCTCACCGGCGTGAATTCGCCGGATTGCTGCGCCACGCTTCATGGGTCAGCCCGCTGCCCTGGCCCATCCAACACGCGTCGAACGCGAAGATCTCGAACTCGGAGTGGATTCTCGCCGCCAACGGCGAAGGGCCGCGCTGCGCCGCGGCTGCGATGCGCTGCGCCCTGGAATCGTCGACGCCGGCGGCGGTCGTGAGCACGGGTTTCTGCGGGGCGCTCGATCCCGCCCTGCGAAGCGGCGACGTCTTCGTCGCCCGGAAAGTCATCGATGGGTCTGGGATAGAGTATGAAGCGATGCTGCCGCGGGCCAGCCGTGAATGCGCCACGGGAGCTCTGTTGTCGCTCGACCGCATCGCGGTGACCGCCGGAGAAAAGGCCGCGCTGCTCTGCCGCGGGGCGGCCGCTGTCGAAATGGAGGCCGCTACGGTCGCCGAAGCGGCCCGGCGGCGCGCAATCCCTTTCTATTGCATCCGCGTGGTGAGCGACGGCGCCCAAAGCGATCTGCCGGTCGATTTCAACCGCCACCGCACCGCTGAGGGCCGAATCGACACCTGGGGCGTCGCGCGCCACGCCGCCATCAGGCCCTGGCTCTGGCCACGCTTATTTCGAATCACTCTCGACGCCTCTCACGCATCTCGAATCCTAGGAGACTATCTTGCCGCCTGCCGGTTTTGATCTCAAAGAAATGCATGCCGCCGTTTACACGGGCAACGGCCGCATCGAGGTCCAGCGCGTGCCCGTCCCGGTCATCGGAAGCGGCGAACTGCTTGTCCGCGTCGAGGCTTGCGGCATCTGCCACACCGACATCAAGAAGGTGGAACACAATCTGCTGCCTCCCCCCCGCATCTACGGCCACGAGACAGCCGGCGTCGTCGTCGCCTGCGGCGACGGCGTGACGAAGTTCAAGCCCGGCGACAGAGTCGTCGCCTTTCACCACATTCCTTGCCGCAACTGCTTTTACTGTGAACGCAAACTCTACGCCCAGTGTGATGTTTACAAGAAAGTCGGCATCACTGCCGGATTTGAACCAGCCGGCGGAGGTTTCGCACAGTACATCCGCGTGATGGACTGGATCGTGCGGGATGGCGTCGAGATCATCCCCGACGGCGTCAGCTTCGAGGCTGCCAGCTTTGTCGAACCGGTCAACACCTGCGTCAAGGCCGTGGACCAGGTGAAGCCGCGCCCCGGCGACGTGGCTCTCGTCCAGGGTCAGGGGCCCATCGGGCTCATCTTTACGATGCTGCTGAAGCGGCTTGGCTGCACCGTCGTCGCCACCGAGACCATGCCCGCGAGGCAGGCTCTGTCCTTGAAACTCGGCTCCACCGAGACCCACGACCCACGCAAGATCAACATCCCGAGTAGAATGAAGGAGTTGACCTGCGGCCGCGGGGCCGACCTCGTGATTGGTGCAGTTTCCGCAACAGGCGTCGTCGACGAAGCCGTCAGAGCCACCCGTCCGGGTGGTACAATACTACTCTTCGCCCAGACTTCGGATACGGAAAGAATCGAACTCTCCGGAGCCGACATCTGCAAGCATGAAAGGACGCTGGCAGGGTGTTACAGTGCATCGATCGACCTCCAAGCCGAATCGGCGAGGTTGGTCTTTAGCGGGGAACTGCCGGTGGAGGAATTAGTGTCCCATCGATTACCGCTTGGCGAGATACAGCGCGGCATCGAGATCGCGCTGAGGCCGGCGGGTCATTCCTTAAAAGTCATGGTTCAGCCACAGAGGATTGCTTAAGTGGACAAGCACATGATGGCCGCGGTTCTCTACGGGAAGGAACAGGTGCGCGTGGAGAACGTGTCCGTGCCGGAAATCGGCAAGAGCGACGTCCTGGTTCGTGTCCGCGCCGCGCTGACTTGTGGGACGGATGTCAAAGTCTTCCGTCGCGGGTATCACGCCAAGATGATCACCCCGCCTGCCCTGTTCGGCCACGAGCTGGCTGGCGACGTCGTCGCCGTCGGTGAACACGTCGAGGGCTTCCACCCCGGACAGCGCGTCGTGGCCGCGAACTCCGCCCCCTGCCTCAACTGCTTCTACTGCAAGAAGGGGCTGGAGAACCTCTGCGAAGACCTGCTCTTCAACAACGGCGCCTACGCCGAGTATATCCGCATTCCCGCGCGGATCGTGCAGCGCAACATGCACGTCATTCCGAACAATCTCTCCTACCAGGACGCCGCTCTCATCGAACCCCTCGCCTGCGTCTTGAAAGGCGTCGAGGACGTTCATATCCGGCCCGGCGACAATGTCGTCGTCATCGGCCAGGGGCCCATCGGCCTCATGTTCGTGCGCATGGCGAAGGTCTATGGCGCCAGGGTGATCGCCCTCGGGCGCCGGACGTCGCAGTTGGAAAAAGCCCTGCGGATCGGCGCCCACGACGCGCTTCTCAACACCGACAACATCGACGTCATCCGGCAGGTGAAGGACCTCACCGAAGGCTACGGCGCCGACATCGTCATCGAAGCCGTGGGCAAACCCGAAACCTGGGAACTGGCCGTCAAGCTGCTGCGCCGCGCGGGCACCGTCAACTTCTTCGGCGGCTGTCCGAGCGACACCAGGGTCAACCTCGAAACCCACGTCCTGCACTACAGCGAGATCAAGTGCATTGCAAGCTTTCATCACACTCCGTACCTGATCCGCAAAGCTCTGGACGTCGTCGCCCGAGGCGACATCAATTCCCGCGAGTTCGTGAATCGCGAGGAGCCCCTCACGAACCTGCTCGAAGTCTTCCGCCACCTGATGAGCCACAACGGCCACATGAAGACGGCCATCATTCCCTAGAGAATGTCTTTGCAGCCCGTTGAATTTCTGGCTTCGCCCGAGGCCATGAACCGCGAGTGGAAAACAGCGGAATCCCTCGAGTACACGCGCTGGCTGGCCACGCACCACTACGAGAATTTCCACGTCGTTTCTTTCTTTCTGCCCAAGCGCCTCCATCAGGATTTCTATAACGTGTATGCGTTCTGCCGCTGGGCCGACGACCTCGGCGACGAGCTCGGCGACAGGCAGCGGAGCATCGAGATGCTCGGCTGGTGGCGCGGCCTGCTCCACGACGCCTTCTCCGGCCATCCGCCATCCCACCCCGTCTTCGTCGCCCTGAACGAAACCGTCGAACGCCACCGGCTCCCCATCACCCCCTTCGACAACCTCATCAGCGCATTCGTTCAGGACCAGACCGTCACGCGCTACGCGAACTGGAACGAGGTCCTCGGCTACTGCGTCAACTCCGCCAACCCTGTCGGGCGGCTGGTCCTCTACCTCTACGGCTATCGCGACGAGGAGCGCCAGCGCCTCTCCGACGCCACCTGCACCGCCTTGCAACTGGCCAACTTCTGGCAGGACGTCGCCATCGACCTCGAAAAGGACCGCGTCTATCTCCCCTTGCACCTCTTCGACAAGCACGGCTACACGCTCGAGCAGTTGTACCGCCGTGAAGCGACCCCGCAGTTCGCCGCCCTGATGCGGGAAGCCGTTCAATACGCCGAGGCCTTGTTCGCCGAGGGCCTCCCCCTCGTCAGGCTGCTCAACCGCAGGCTCGCTCTCGACATCGACCTGTTCTCGCGCGGCGGCATGAAGGTGCTCGAAAAGATCCGCGCGCAAGGCTACGACGTCCTCAGCGCCCGCCCCGCGATCTCCAAGTCCGAGCGGGCTTCACTGCTCATGTCCAGCCTCGTGCGCGTCGCTCTCATGAGGGCGGCATGACGCCGCTCGAAGAATCCTATCTTTTCTGCGATCGGATTGCCCGGCGGCGGGCGAAGAACTTTTATCACTCCTTCCGCCTGCTGCCGGCCCACAAGCGCCGCGCCATGTGCGCGGTGTATGCGTTCATGCGCGAGTGCGACGACATCAGCGACGAGCCGCGTGAAGGCGGCCCCGCGGCCTCCAGACAGGCGCTCGAAGAATGGCGCAGGGACCTCGCTTCGGCCCTCGACGGCGGCGCCCCAGGCAGCCTCCTTTGGCCCGCCTTCACCGACGCCGTTCGCCGCTTCAACATCCCCGGACGACTCTTCCACGAGATGATCGACGGAGTTTCCAGCGACCTCGAGCCGCGCGACATCCGCTCGTTCGACGAGTTGTACCGCTACTGCTACCTCGTCGCCTCAGTCGCCGGTCTCGCCACCATCCACGTCTTCGGCTTCACGAATCCCGCCGCCCCCGAACTGGCCGAAAAATGCGGCGTGGCCTTTCAGCTCACCAACATCATCCGCGACGTAAAAGAAGACGCCCTCGCCGGCCGCGTCTACCTCCCGAGAGAAGACATGGACCGCTTCGGCGTCCGCGAAGGCGATCTGCGGTCCACCACCCTTAGCCCCGCGCTCCGCGATCTGCTCAGCTTCGAAACCCGCCGCGCTGAGCAGTATTTTGCCGCCTCGCGCCCCCTCGTCGGCATGGTCGACAAGGACAGCAGAGGCGCGCTCTGGGCACTCATCGAGGTTTACTTCCGCCTGCTCGGCAAGATCAAGGCCCACCGGTTTGAAGTCCTCTCCAAACGAATCAGCCTTCCCGCCTGGCAGAAAGCCGCCATCGCCCTGCGCGCCGCCGCCGGCTTCACCTTCCACTGACAATCGCCTCCGGAACCAGGGGCTTGTCACGCCATGAAGTCTGCCGCGGATGCGGCGTTTGGTTCCGTCGCCAGACTATTCAACGCCGTTCAAGCTGATCCGCCGGCCGCGCCGCCGGGAGTCTCTGTTCCAGCGGCAATGGCAAGCGGCTCGTCAGGTTGGTTTTCCGACGATTCGGGGGGTTCACATCCGCGCCGGGGAGGAGTATCCTCAGGGCGCACGGAACCGCAGGAGGTGCACACATGCAACTGGCGCTCAAAGCCGCTGCGCTGCTCCTCGCCCTGAGTTGTGGAGCATTCGCGGTGCAACCCCCAACCCTCACGGGCAACTGGCATCTGAACGTCGAAAAATCGAAGTGGGGCGCGATGACCAAGCCCCTCAGCGTGATTCTCAAGATCGAGCACAATGAGCCGAACCTCAGCTACCACGGCACGGTGACCTACGCCAACGAAGAGGAGCGCCCCTTCGGCTTCAGCGGCGCGTTCGACGGAAAGCCCTACCCCATGTCCCGTTCCTTCGGCGATGGGGAGATTGTGATGAAACGGATCGACGCCTACACCATCGAATCCTCATTCCGCACGCCGGACGGCAAATACGTCGAGTCCGCCAGGACCACCCTCAGCCGCGACGGGCGCACGATGACCCGAGCGCTGAAGCTCACCTCGCCCGAAGGCAAAAAGAACTGGACTGAAATCTACGAAAAGCGCTAAACCCGCGCCGCGACGCGCACCCGCTTGTTCTGGCTCGCAGCGCCGGAGACGATCTCGATCCCTCCACGCGCGACCCCGAACTCCGCCGCCAGAAAACGGATCAGCTCCTCGTTCGCTTTGCCCCTCTCCGGCACGGCGCGAAGCCGTACCTTGTACGCCCCGTCGTCCATGACGCCGGCCCACTCTGTTCGCTGGCCCTTCGGGATGACGCGAACTCTGAAGCAGACTGAACCGTTTTGCTTCAGAGCCGAATGCAGCGCGGCCAGGTCCACGTCAGAAAGCCTCGAAAGCCACCATTTCGCCGACGCCGATCGCCTCGCCGCTGCGCGATGGCGGAATGAACCGCAGCGGCTCGCCCGGCCTGTACCCGTCGTCGAGAAAGAAGACCCGCCCAAGCCGCAACAGAGTGCAGCGCCCGTTCTTCGGGACGTCCTCCTTCACCAGCTTCCGGCTCGAGAGGCAGGTGAAGCCCAGCGTGGCCACGCCGCGTTCCCTTGTTCCCGGCGGCATCTCCACGGCGATCCGGCGCCAGCCGCCCGCCTCGATGTGATCTCCGGCAAGCCCGAGCGATGAACGGTACCAGCGCTTCGAGCCCCTCGGCTGCACCACCGCCTCGATCCAGCCGGCCTCCAGCCGCGACTCGAACTCGATGTAGAGATACGTGCGCGGGTCGCCAATCGATTCCCCCTCGAACTTCCCCCACGGCCGGATCTTGTTCTCCCGCTCGAGCTCCTTGGCCATCAAAACGTATGTCGCCGGGTCGGCGTCCATCACGCGCTCCCTTGAGCCTTCCCCGGCGGCAACCTCCACCGGCAGTGGCCGGAAGAGCAGCCCCTGCGACGAGGCTGGCGCCGCGTCCACCATGTTGTTCTCGGTCACCGGCATCAGGACAGGGTGAAGATCCCGGTACGCGCCCGCAAAGGGAACCTCCTTGTGCCCCCGCGTCTGAATCAGCGTGCGCGCAGGTTTGCCCGCCGGTCCCGGCCACACCCGGTAGATGAACTCGATGTCCGTCGTGCGCCCCCACCGGGCCATGAGGTCCCGCGTCGAAGTCCCCCCATCTTCATTCGAGAACACGACGGTATACTCGATGGCCCCGTCCAGGCGCGTGGCGTACATTAGCAACGGGATGTCGCTGAACCTTCCTCTGGCCGTCTCCCGCTCGTAGAGCACCGGCGCGTTGGCGATCAGTGGAAACCGCGCGTCGCCTGGCGGAACCTCCTCCGTCCTGATCGGTCCGTAGCCGATCTGAAGCGTCCCCGCCGAAGCCGGGTCGCGTTCCACCCGCAGGGTGTGCGCTCCCGGTGAAAGCCGTCCCAGCACCACGGCATATGTCCGCGCCGAAGGTCCACTCCAGACATACAGGTGCTGCGAAAGCGTCCCATCCACCATGATCCGCGCCACCGCCGCCTGCCGCCCCTCCTTCGACCAGTCGGCGCCGGGAGAACTCAGTTCAAGATACGCTGCCGTCTCCCCGCGCCCGGACGACTCGAATCGCAGTTCCTGCCCGTGAAGCGCCGCCGAAACCATCAGAAGAGCCACCGCCGCGGGGCGCGTCAGCCGCGAGATGGCGTGCAACAGCCGCTCCGTCCGCACGGGCTTCGACAGGAGTTCGTCCACCTGGCTCGCCTGCGGCGTCCCCTCCAGGTCCCCGAGAAACCCCGACAACACCACCACCGGAACATCGGGAGCCAGCGCCCGCAGCCGGTCGATCAATTCCAATCCGTCCGCCGCCCGCGGCATTCTCATGTCCATCAGCACGCAGTCCGGCTGCTGCCCCGCCACCGCTTCCAGCGCCTCCTGCGGTCCCCCCGCTTCTCGAACCGTGTACCCCACCCGTTCGAGAATAATCCGTCTCATCAGCCGCTGGTCGGCGTTGTCTTCCACAAGCAATATGGATGGCATGAATCGAACGCGCCCTGGCCGCAAACTCACTGTTCAAATTCGATGTTGGCGATCACCAACTGCGGCATGGCCTGGTTCCAGCCTTCCGGAATCGCGTCGAAGGGCATGCGGAACCCCCGGTTCTCGCCGGGCTTGAGGCTGCCCAGCGCGCTCCGCTTGACGATCGGGACACGCTCGCGATGGATCACGTTCAGATTCACATCGTAAAACACGCAGTTCAGTTCGACCAAGCGCAAAGGTCGGTTCCCCTTGTTCAGGATGCGGCCTGTGATCTCCACCAGCGTCGAGCCGACGTAGTTGGCCGTCGCCTTCATCTCGACGCCTTCCAATCCAAGATTGCGCACGTACGCTTTCGCCTCCGGCGTCAACGCCGCGGGTTGGACGGGCGTGCTGAACTTGTAGAAATACCACCCCCCGGCGGCGGCAATCAGGACGATGGCGAGCACGATGAAGACTGGCGTGAGATTGACTCTCTGCCTTTCAGGGTATTTAGCCACAGCCACAGACCGACTTCTCCCGATCAAGATTGTAGGCGCTTGTACAGCCGAAGGGAACGGCGGCGCCAATGAATATATTGACACCGGAACGGCGGAATTGGGTCACGACCCGCACGCCGCTTCCCCGGCCGGCCCGCCGGGGATGGGAATGCCCCATGTTATCCTTGAGTTGGGATGGTTTCCCGCCAACTGGGCCAGCGCCCGTTCTTCGCCGTATGAAAGCCCGCATAGCATTGAATCGCGGGGTCGAGGGCTTCTTCGGCACCAAAGACGAGAATATCCGCCTGATCGAAAAGTGCCTCGGCGTCACCACCCGCCTCACCCACGACGCCCTCGAAATCGAAGGCGATGACGAACAGGTGACCCGCGCCGAAGCCATCGTCGCCGACTACGGAGCCCTGCTCGAGTCCGGCCACAAGCTCCCTTCGGCCGACCTCACCAGCTACCTCAAAGTCATCACCGCTGACAACAGCGTCACTCTGCGCTCCATGGTCGAAAGCGGCAAAGCCCGCAATTTCGGCAAAAAAACCGTCGTCCCGAAAACCGTCAACCAGCGCGTCTACCTCGAGGCGATCGAAAGAGTCGACCTCGTCTTCGGCATCGGCCCGGCGGGCACCGGCAAGACCTACCTGGCAGTCGCCATGGCCGTCTCCGCCCTGCTGAACAAGCAGGTCTCCCGCATCATCCTCACCAGGCCCGCCGTCGAAGCCGGCGAGAGGCTCGGTTTCCTTCCCGGCACTTTGCAGGAAAAGATCGATCCGTACCTCCGCCCCCTCTACGACGCCCTCTTTGACCTGCTCGACATCGAGAAGGTCGAAAAGTACCTCGAGCGCAACACCATTGAAATCGCCCCCCTCGCCTTCATGCGCGGCCGCACCCTCAACGACAGCTTCATCATCCTCGATGAGGCGCAGAACTCAACCGCCGAGCAGATGAAGATGTTCCTCACCCGCCAGGGTTTCAACTCGAAAACCATGGTCACCGGCGACCTGACTCAGATCGACCTGCCGCCCGGCCGCCGCTGCGGCCTCAACGAAGCGATTGAGGTGCTCGCCGGCGTTGAAGGCGTCGAGGTCGTCTACTTCGACGAGCGCGACGTCGTCAGAAACTCCCTCGTCCAGCGCATCGTGAAGGCCTACGAGCGCTATAACGAGGCCAACGGCGCCGGAAGGCAGATGTCTCTCAGACTGCCTCCTGCCGATGCCTCCAAAGCATAGGCGTATTCATGGAGCCTGAGCCTCAATCGCCTGTCCTGATCTTCCAGTCCCGGGCCGCCGGCATCGGCCGCAAGCCTCTCCGTGACTACGCCGCCCGGCTCAGCGCGGAAGTCGCCCGCGGCGGCATCTTCACCTGTCTCTTCACCGGCGACCGCCGCCTCCGCGAGTTAAACCGCCGGTTCCTCGGCAAAGACTACGCGACCGACGTCCTGTCCTTCCCTCAAGCTTCTTTCCCGAGCCTCGGCGAGATCGCGGTGAGCGTCGCACGCGCCCGGCAGCAGGCGCGCGAGTACGGCCACAGCCTCGAGGACGAACTCAAGATTCTCATGCTGCACGGCGTCCTCCATCTCATGGGGCACGATCACGAATCGGATTCAGGCGCCATGCGCCGCCTGGAGACCCGCTGGCGAAAGCGCTTCGGCTTGCCGCACGGGCTCATTGAACGGGGATCGAAATGATCTTCCTTCTCGCTTTCGTCCTGTCCGCGGCTCTGATCCTGGCGAGCTTCATCCAACTGCTCTACCTCGAGTCCATGCGCCTTCGGACCCGCGAGCTGGCGTCCCTCGAATTCTTCAAGGAGCGCCTCCTGGATGCGCTCGGTTACGAAACCGAACAGGGCGCCCTCGTCTTCTCTCTCATCAAGCACACGCTGCTCGTGCTCTACGGCGCCTCGCTGGTCGCGGTCGCCATGATTTACGGCCATGGCTGGGTCGGATTGCTCGAAGGCGCCGCCCTCGCATGGTTCGTCATGCTCGGCGCCTCCTACCTCGTCCCTCAGGTCCTCTACCGGCGCTCCTCCGGCCGGTGGGCCCTGCCCCTCGTTCCGTTTCTGAAGTTCGAGGCCCTGCTATTCAAGCCTCTGATGAAGCTGCTCGACTTCCTCCAGCGCCTCTCCGATTTGAGCGCTCCCGAGCCCGGCGAGGACAAAGCCGTTACCCAGGCGGAGGAAATCGAAGCCCTCATCAGCGCGGGCGAGGAAGAGGGCATTATCGAAAAGGAAGATTCCCGCCTCATCCAGAACGTCGTCGCGTTCGGCGACAAGCGGGTGCGCCAGGTGATGACGCCCCGGCCCAGGATTGTCGCCATCGAAAAGAACAAGTCGCTCGACGACCTACGCCAACTGGCCAAGAACGAGCAATACTCCCGCATCCCCGTCTACGACGGCTCCCTCGACCGCATCGTCGGCTTTGTCCACGTGCGCGACCTCTTCGAGCTCGACGAAGAGCACCGCGAAGGCCGCACCGTCGAATCGCTGATGCGGAAGATCCAGGGCGTGCCCGAATCCAAGCCTGTCGCCGATCTCCTCAGGGAAATGCAGCGCACTGGCACCCACATGGTCTACGTCGCCGACGAATACGGCAACCTCGCCGGGCTCGTCACGCTCGAAGACATGGTCGAAGAAGTCTTTGGTGAGATCCGCGACGAACACGAGCCGCCTCACGACGTCGAACACGGCGAGGACGGCTCCATCGTCGTCAGCGGCAGTTTCGACATCGACCACCTGGCCGATCACTTCGGCTTTCAACGCGGCGAGGATCTCGAGTCCACCACCGTCGGCGGCCTGGCCACCGAGTGGTGCGGCGCCGTCCCCAAACCCGGCACCGTCGTCGAACGCGAAGGCTTGCGCCTCACCGTGCTCGCCAGCGACGACCGGCGAGTCGAAAAGGTGCGCATCAGCAGCGTCAAGCCGCAGAACGAGGGCGCCGGTCAATGAGGCCAAGAAAAAAGCCGTCGCCCGGCAAACAACACCGCTCCGGTTTCGTCTCCATCCTCGGCCGGCCGAACACGGGAAAATCGACTCTGCTCAACGCGCTCGTCGGCGTCAAGCTCGCCATCGTCGCCAACAAGCCCCAAACCACCCGCACCACCATTCAGGGCGTGTGGACCACTGACCACGCGCAGGTCGTCTTCATCGACACGCCCGGCATTCACTCCGGTGACAGCAAGATCAACCGCCGCATGATGGATTCCATCCGCCAGGCACTCGACCATCGCGACCTCCTGCTCTTCGTCATCGACGCCTCCCGAGAGCCCGGCGCCGAGGACGCGCGCGCCCTCGAACTCGTCAAGCAGGCCGGCGCCCCCGCCATCGCCGTCTTCAACAAAATCGACCTCGTCAAGGACAAGCGCGCCCTGCTGCCCCTCATGGACCGCTACCGCCAACTCCACGGCTTCACAGACCTCGTCCCCGTCTCAGCACGCAAAGGAGACGGACTCGACACGCTGCGCAATGCCATCATCGAGCGCCTGCCCCCGGGCCCGGCCTATTTCCCGAAAGACCACCTCACCGATCAGCCGGAAAGGTTTCTCGTCTCCGAGATCATCCGCGAGAAGATCCTGGCCGTGACCCGCGATGAGGTCCCCCACGCCGTCGCCGTGACTGTCGACGAGTGGAAGGAAGAGGGGCGCCTTACGCGCGTTGCCGCCACCATCCATGTCGAACGCCCCGGCCAGCGCGCCATCCTGCTGGGCGAGAGAGGCGAGCGCCTGAAATCCATCGGAACAAAGGCCCGCCTGGAGTGCGAGGCCCTGCTGGGCCGCCGCTTCTTTCTCGGCCTGTTCGTCCGCGTCAGCAAGGACTGGCGCGAGAGCGACGCCTTCCTCCGCGACCTCGACTGGCGCACCGCGTAATCCCTTCTCCTCGAACAACCATCGCCGATGTCCCAGGCGCATAATGAAATCGTATGCGCTCTCTTACGGTCCTGCTTCTCGGCGCCGCCCTCAGCACCGGCGTGGCGGCGCAATCGAGCGACGACGGCCGCATCACCGACGAAGTCCGGCGCCGTCTGGCCGGAGACCCCGACGTCAAGTGCGGAGCCTGCGAGGTCGACACCGTCAACGGCATCGTTACTATCCGCGGAACTGTCGACAAAGAGAAGTTCCGCGCCAAGGCCGAGAAACTCGCCAAAAAGGTCAAAGGCGTCAAAGGCATCACCAACGAACTGAAGGTGAAAAACCCGCTGTGACCGGGCCGCAGCCGAGCCCCGCCGGACTCACACTCCGTCCCGTGGGTGTCGTCCACAGCGAAATCCGCGACCGGAAGAAAATGCCCGCCTGGGGCGCTCCCGCGGAGGTCGAGATCTTCAGCCCCTACGAGCCTGCCCTGCACCGCATCGAAAAGCACACCCACCTCTGGATTCTCGCCTGGCTCGTCCAGGGGCGCGATGAAAGGGACGTCCTCCAGGTGACGCCGCGCGGCGTCACTGACCGCGGTCCGGCCGGGCTTCACGGCGTCTTCGCCGTCCGCAGCCCCGCTCGCCCGAATCCCATCGGCATGACCACCGCGCGGCTGCTCGCGCGCAACGGACTGCGCCTGAGGCTCGACGCGCTCGATTTTCTCGATCAGACCCCCGTGCTGGACATCAAACCTTATTTCGTCACCCGTGACATGATCTTCTCCGCCTCCGGCCGCCAGATTGGCGCCGCGTCCTCCAGGGAGGCGTTGCGGGATTCCCTCTCCGTGCAGGCAGCCCACTTTCACGGATCGATGACCCCGTGCGTGGCCTGGACCGTCCGTGTCGTCGAGCACTTCCGCTGGTCGCTTCACGAACTGAACGATCCCCCGTCCTGGAACATCGCCGCCCCCGCGCACCGGCTCGAGGTCGCCGACGCGCTGATGGGAATGACTCGCGTCTCTCTCGGCCGTGGCACGCTGCGCCTCCACGGCGAAGACGCCGTCGAATTCATCGGCGAGGCCCGCTACGAGCGCCTCGAACCGCTGCCCCCAACGGCCCAAGCCATTCTCGCCGCCCATGACTCGGCCCTGTTCCGCGTCAGCGCTTCATCCCGGGCGTGCTGATCGCCAGCCGGTTCAAGTCGCTCGACGGTGAATCCAGCCTCACGCACAGCAGCTTCCGCCCGTCCGGCGAAAGCGAGAATGGCCCGCTCCCCAAGGGCCACAGCGGCTCAGGATATGGCTCGATCAGCGTGGACTTTCTCCTCCGGAAGTCGTAATAAAACAGCGCCTGCTTGTCCAGCGACTCCGGGCTGGTCCCCAAATAGTAGACGCCCCCACGAGCCAGCGCCCAGCAGCTTGTGCAGCCCGGCACGAGACCTTCCAGCGCTTTCTCCACGGTTCCCTGGTCCAGGTCGCCTCGCCAAATCGCTGCGTCCAGCGATTCACGCACAAAGTAAAGCACCCGTCCGGAAGACTCGGCCTCCAGCGACATCCCCATCGTCGAAAGCACCGGATCCGCCCGCCCTCCTCCAACAGGCACCCGGATGATCCCATCCGTTCCCCCCGCATAGATCCATTCGCCGTCCCGCGAAAAGACCGGATGCACCCCGCGATGACCCAGCGGGCGCAGCTTCCATTGCCCGTCTTCCCCTCGCTCGATCAGATGCAGCTCTCCCGTCTTCGGCGTGTTGAAGACAATCGCGCCGCCGGAAGGCGACCAGCGGCCCACCGAAGGTTCAAGCCCCTCCGGCGTAATCGGAACCTGACCCGTCCCGTCCGCCTTCGACAGCCATAGCCGCTCCTGCCCCGTGCGGTCGGACCGGAAGCAGATTTCGTCCCCTCGCGGCGAATACTGCGGGCTCGCGTCCTGCCCCGTCGAAGCGATCAGCCGCGTCCACCGCCGGCTGGCGATCTCATACTCCCAGACGTTGCGGTCCTGGTTCAATTCCGCATAGATTGCGAACGGCTTTCCCCGCGCCAGACAGAACTGCAACGGGAACGATCCGAACAGCCCAAGCTGTTGCGGAGCGCCGCCAGAGATTGGCTGCCGCCACAAGCGAAACTCGCCCCCTTTGTCCGAAGCGTAATAGATCGCTCCTCCGCCGTTCTCCCAGTCATGCGCGCTCACCTGCCGTCCATCCTGAGTCCATGCCCTGACCGGCCCCCCCGTGACAGGGATCGAATACAGCTCCTGCTGCCCACGGTGGATCGAGCGCACGAATGAGATCAGCCGCCCGTTGGGCGAGAATCGCGGGTCCACGTCGCTGCCTTCCTGAAGATTCGGCTGCGTCAGCGTCCGCCGCACCGCGTTCTCCACCGTGATCAGCAGCAGCCCCAGAGGAAGCCCCGGCGTCGACTCGTGACTCACCACCAGCGTTCGCCCGTCCGGCGACCAGTCCATCAGCCGCTGGTCGAATCCGTATGCCGGCGGCGAGATCTGTGTCAGAACCCGCTCTGACCCGCCCCCGCGCGGCGCAATCACAACCTCCGTCGACTTCGGTCCGATCCGCAGAAATGCAATCCGGCTTCCGTCCGGCGACCACGCCGGACTGCTGTGGTGGCCCGGCGCGCTCGAGATCTCCGCTTGCTCGCCCGTCTCCAGGTTGCGGATATATAGCCGCGGGCTGGCGTCCCCCGTTCGCGCCCACAGAAAAGCGACAAGCCGGCCGTCGGGCGAGATGGCCGGCTGATACTCCTTCCCCTGAAGCCTCGTCACCGGCTGGAGCCCCCCCACCTCCGGTGTTTCATTGCGCAGCACCCGGTTTGTCACCCACGTCAGCAGCAAAGCCAGCCCAACGACTGAGACGGCGACCGCCGCGATCACCCCAAGCCTGGCGCCCCGGCTTCGCTCGGCTGCCTGTTCCCCCTCGTCCCCGTACGGCGCCAGCCCATGGTTGCGTGTCACCGGCCCCTGTAGGCGGTAGCCACGGCCGGCAAATGTCTCAATGTAGCCGGCCTCGCCATTGGAGACTCCCAGCGTTTTCCGAATCACTGAGATGTTTTGCGTGAGGTTGGCCTCTTCCACCACACGGTCAGGCCAGACCGCCGTCAGAATCTGCTCCTTCGGCACCACCTCCGGCGAGTTCTGCACCAGCACCAGCAGTGTCTCCACCGCCTTCCGCGTCAGATGCAGCGGCTCCTCCAGCCGGTAAAGCACTTTGCCCACCGGATCGAGGCGGAATTGGCCGAACTCGTAGACTTCCCGGTTCTTCAATGATTTAGCTTCTACTTTTAGAAATAACTTGGAACTATTTGAGTGTCCACCCATTGTTGCAGCACTTCAGCGGGATCATTCTGCTGTTACAGAACAGTAGAGAAGACTTCAGGAGGCGCAGGTCTGTTTTGAGATGCGTGAGCCGGCTCTCTGTGGCAGCATGGCTTGCGGCGGTTTTCTGCCCCGCGCAGAACCTCACCGAGCCGCGCGCGTCAGCAAACGGTGTCTTCCTGCTCCAGCCACGCCAAAGGCAGACCCTCCTCGACTCCTTCCTCCATCCCCCGGAGGACGCCCGAATCATGATGCGCTGGTGGTGGTTCGGACCGGCTGTCACCAAAGCTCAGCTTCAACATGAACTCGATTTAATGAAGGCCGGCGGAATCGGCGGCTTCGAAGTTCAACCTGTCTATCCCCTTGCCCTGGACGACCACGAGCGCGGATTCCGCAATCTCCCCTTCTTAAGCCCCGAGTTTCTTGAGCACCTCCGCTTCACGGCTGAATCGGCGAGGAAACTCGGGCTGAGATTTGACCTCACTCTTGGCAGCGGCTGGCCTTACGGTGGACCGGAAATCCCCGTGACCCTCGCCGCCGGGCGCTTGAAGCTTGTCGTGACCGCCAAACCGCCGTTCTCTGTTCCCGACATCGGCAACGGGGAGCGCCTGGTCGCCGCCTTCGCCGAGCGCGAAGGCGGCGAAGTGGAGGCGTTCACGCCCCCGAAAATTCCCGCCGGAACGAAAGCTGTGCGGTATTTCATCTCGTCCCGAACCGGCCAGATGGTCAAGCGAGCCTCCGTCGGCGCCGAAGGATTCGTCCTCGACCACTACAACCGCCGCGCTCTTGATGCCTACCTCGCCAGAACTGGCTCGAAACTGCTCGACGCCGTGGCTGGAGCCAAGCCGGCGGCCATCTTCTGCGACAGCCTCGAGGCGTTCGGCTCCGATTGGACAGAGGACCTGCCTGAGGAATTCAAGCGCCGGCGCGGCTACGATCTGATCCCCCTGCTGCCCAGACT
>JACADU010000486.1 GCA_013388415.1 Bryobacteraceae bacterium | reverse complement strand
AGCTACACCTACCGCACTCCGATCAAGTTCGGCGGAACTGTCGTCGACCGCGTCACTCTGATCAACGTGAAGGTGCGCGTGAGCGCCCGCGGCGGGCGCTGGGCCGAGGGCTTCGGGTCGATGCCGCTCGGCAATGTCTGGAGCTATCCGTCGAAGACGCTGACCTACGAGCAGACGCTGGGGCAGATGCAGGCGCTGTCGAAGGAGTTCCGGGGGATCATGGCGGACTGCCGGGAATACGGGCATCCGATCGAGCTCAATCACCTGATCGAACCGCAGTGGCTGAAGGTGGCCAAGAGCGTTCCGAAGCTGGCGGCTCTGGTGGTGGGCTCGCCGTTCGACGCCGCGGTGCACGACGCCTACGGCAAGATTCACGGCGTCTCGACGTATCACACCTACAAGCGGGAGTATCTGGCGGAGGGGCTCGAACGGTACCTTGGCGCGGAGTTCAAGGGGGACCACCTGGAGCGGTATGTGCTGAAGGAGCCGAAGCCGAGAATGCCGCTCTATCATCTGGTCGGCGCGGTGGATCCGATCGTTGACAGCGACATCGTGAAGCGAATCAATGACGGGCTGCCGGAGACGCTGCCAGAGTGGATCAACTACAACGGGCTGACGCACATCAAGATCAAGCTGAACGGAGACGACCTGGACTGGGATACCAACCGTGTCCTGACGGTGGACCGTGTTTCCGCCGAGACGATGGCGAAACGGGGGACGAAGCAGTGGTTCTACTCGCTCGACTTCAACGAGAAGTGCCCCAACGTCCAGTACCTGCTCGAGATGCTCCGGAGGGTGAAGCAAAAGACCCCGGCGGGTTTCGAGCGAATCCAATACGTGGAGCAGCCGACGGCGCGTGATCTGAAGGCAAACCGGCAGAACGTGATGCATGAGGCATCGAAGCTGCGGCCGGTGGTGATCGACGAATCGCTGACCGACCTCGAGAACCTGATGCTGGCGCGGGAGATGGGCTACACCGGCGCGGCGCTGAAGGCATGCAAGGGGCAGGCGCAGGCGTTGCTGATGGCCGCGGCGGCGCAGAGGTACAGGATGTTCCTGTGCGTGCAGGATCTCACGTGCCCGGGAGCGTCGCTGATCCATTCGGCCGGGCTGGCGGCGCACGTGCCGGGCGTAGCGGCGATCGAAGCCAACTCGCGGCAGTATGTCCCGGCGGCGAACAAGGGTTGGGAGAAGCGCTTCCCCGGCATCTTCGTCGTCAAGGACGGCTTCATGCAGACGGGAGTGCTGAACAAGCCGGGGCTTTCCGCCGTTTGACCTCGTGAGAGAATAGGGGCATGGGCTTGCACACAAGGCTTCGGTTCCTCGCGCTAGCCTGCGCTGTGACGCTGGCCGTGCCGGTGATGGCGGATGATCCGCCCATGACGAACCTCCGCATCGAGGTGAAGACTCACGCCGACCGGCCGCTCGAGCGCGCCAGCGTGGTCGTCAAGTTCGTCAAGGGCAGAAACTACTTCAAGCTGGGCAAGAAGACGATCACCTCCTGGCAACTGAAGACGAACCAGGATGGAATCGCGAAGGTGCCGCCGCTGCCGCAAGGCGACATCCTGATTCAAGTGATCGCCAAGGGCTATCAGACCTTCGGGCAGACGTTCGACGTCAACGAACCGGAACGGACCATCGAGGTCAAGCTCAATCCGCCGCAGCCGCAGTTCAGCGCACACCAGTAGCGCGCTGTTTTCTCATTCGCAGGCCGAGGCGCCACGACCCATAGGTCAGGAGAGCCATCACGGAGAGGACCGCCACGCGCGCCCGCTCCAGTCCGTGGCGATAGGCGATGTTGGTCATGATGACTTCCCCTGCAACTGCGCCCGGCCCCAACCGGCGAGCGCGCTCAGCCGGGCGGTTTCCAATTCGACGACCTCGCGGCCGAGTTCGGTGAGTTCGTAGAGTTTCCGCCGCTCCTCGTTCGAGCCGGACTCGCCGGCGCGCCGGATGAGCCCTTGTTCCGCGAGTTTCGCCAAGGCAGTATAAAGCGTTCCCGGTCCGAGCTTGCCGGCGCTATTGGAGGCTTCGCCAGCCACCTGCATGATGCTGTATCCGTGCCGGGGAGCGGTGAGGGCGGCGAGGATGACGTAAGTCGCTTCGGTGAGTGGGAGGAACTGCCGGGCGGTTCGATTTATATCGCTCATCGCTATATCGTCTAAAGATAGATTGTCTCACGATACAATGTTTGTCAAAGGAAATGCGAAAAACGGGGTGTGATGGCTCTCTTTTCGTCTTTTGTTCGTCGCTGGCACAACACAAAAGCGGCGTGGAATGTAGTGTTTCAGACACACATGAGTCCTTGTAAATAATTCATAAAAAACCACTTACTGATTGCCGTGAGGTTTGGTAGGATGGAACGTTGTAGAAGCGAGCGATCTTTGTTGTGAGATTTGAAAAGACGATCAACAGGGCGGTGGAGGTATCTGGGGTTGGTCTCCACCATGGCGTTAGGGTCACGATCCGGATCCTGCCGGCGCCGCCCGCGACGGGGATTGTCTTCAGGCGGACCGACCTCAACAACTTCGAGATCCCAGCCAGTTGGCGGAACGTCGAGCGCGTAAGCTATGCGACGAGCCTGATGCGGCAGGGGGTTCTCATCTCGACGACGGAGCACCTGCTCAGCACGCTGTACAGCATGGGGATCGACAACGCCTATGTGGAGATTGACAATCTCGAGGTGCCGATTCTGGACGGCAGCGGACTTCCATTTGTCGAGCTGATCCGGCGGGCGGGGATCCGGGCGACGCGGCGGCGGCGGCGGTACCTGGTGGTGAAGGAAGAAGTGAGGTGCGAGGCGGCAGGCAAGCGGATTGCGATCGTGCCGGATTCGCGGTTCCGGCTGACGTGCGACATCTATTTCCCGCATCCGCGGGTGGGGCGGCAGTCCATTGATTTGGAGGTGACGCCGGAGAGTTACGCGGCGGAGCTGGCGCCGGCGAGGACGTTCGGATTCGAGCGGGAACTGGATCAGATGCGGAATATGGGGCTGATCCGGGGGGCGAGCCTGGAGAGCGCGGTGTGCTTCGCAGAGGGCGGGGTGCTGAACTCCGGGGGGCTCCGGTTTGAGGACGAGCCTTGCCGCCACAAGGCGCTCGACCTGATCGGGGACCTGGCGCTTGTGGGCCGGCCGCTGATCGGCCATGTGATCGCGGAGCGGGCGGGGCACGCGCTGCACGTGGCCCTGGTGGCGAAGATCATGTCCGACGCTTCGCTATACGAACTGCGCACTTGGGATGAATTGTCGGCGATGGCGCTTTCGGCGGCCGGTTGAGGCCGGTCGCGATGTCCGAATGGCTGATGCTGCCGAACTTGCTCACTTTGGCGCGGATGGGGCTGACGCCGTGGGCTGGGGTGGCGATTGCGAGCAGGAACTACGAGACGGCGCTGCCGGTGCTGTTCGTTGCGGGGATCACTGACGGGTTGGACGGCTATATTGCACGGCGCTATCAGATGCAGTCGCGGCTGGGAGCGAAGCTGGACCCGATCGCGGACAAACTGCTGGCGGCGACGGTGTTTTTGGCGCTGGCGATCAATGGCGGCGTGCCTTTGTGGATGGCCGGGCTGGTCCTGGGGCGGGATCTGATGATCCTGAGTTTCGCCACTTGGGCTCTGTGGCGTGGGGTGAAGGCCGAGCTCGCGCCGACGCTGTGGGGGAAGTTGAGCACGCTGCTTCAGTTGATGCTGGCTGTGGCCGTTGTCCTGCGGGAATCGCTGGAACTGAGCGGGGCAGATCCGCCGCTTTCCGCGCTGTTGTGGGCCTCGGCGGCGATGACGGCGTGGAGCGGGCTCCACTACGCGTGGGTGGGGAGGAGACTGGCGGCTGAGGCACGGCGTTCAACGGATTGACGCTGGCGGACGGAATGATACGCTGGAGATGGGGGTAACTTCATGCGCTTCACCCCGGCTCGCACTTATCTCAGTTCTTCCGCCGCCGCGCTTGGACTGGCCGTGTTTTCGGGCTGGTGCGCCCTGAAATGGTGGCCGGCGGCGATTCCCGCGGCGCTGTTTCTGATCGGGGGTTCGCTTGTGCTCTACCTGGCGTTGAGGCCCGCGATTGAAGTCACGGAGTCGGCGTTGAACTTCGGCAAGCATTCGGTGCCATGGAGCGACATCAGGCGGGTGGATCAAACCGGCTGGATTTCGCCGATGATCGTGGACCTGACGCTTGTCGGGCAGAGAAAGCTGCGGCTGGTCTACCCGGGCGAGACGGTGAATTCGAACCGGCTGTTGCGGCTGATCCAGCAACGATCGTCTCAGGCGCTGATCAACGGCGTGCCCTGGCGGCAGATTTTCGGAGCCCCGGAATCGTCTGAGAAGCCACCGGCGAAGAGTCCGCGGTACAGGCTTCTGACTGAGAGCGATGAAGCCGAAGTGGAGCGGCTCTACCAGCAATTGAGGACTGCTGGCAGGTTCGACGCGGACAAGTAGCCGGGAATGCGAGACGCATTTCGTCTGGCCTGGCCCTATCTGAGACGCTACCGGCGCGGACTGCTTCTGGGTGGCGGGGCGCTGATTATCAAGGACCTGCTGGGGGCGATGATCCCGCTGGTGATGAAGAGAGGGATCGATTCGCTCACAGCGGGCGAGCCCTTAACGCATCTCTACGCCGCCTGTGGAGGGCTGCTGGCGATCTCGCTGTGCAAGGGTTTTTTCCAGTACAGGATGCGCGTGATCCTGGTGGGGATTTCGCGCGACGTCGAGTACGACATTCGCAACGACATTTTCCGGCGGCTGGTGACGCTGAGCTGGGATTTTTACGCGAAGTTCCGAACGGGCGACATCATGGCGAGGGCGACGAACGACCTGAATGCGGTGCGGATGATGCTTGGCCCGGCGGTGATGTATCTGGCCGAGACATCGCTGACATTCTTTTTGGCGCTGGGGATCATGTTCAGCGTGGACTGGCGGCTGACGCTGTGGGCGCTGGCGCCGGCGCCGCTGGTTTCGCTGGTGGTCGTGTTTTTCGGGCGCAGGATTCACAGCCGGTTCGAGGCGATTCAGTCGTTGTTTTCGGAGATCAGCAGCAGGGTGCAGGAGAATCTGGCGGGAACGCGGGTGGTGCGCGCCTACGTGCAGGAGGACGCCGAGGTGGAGCGGTTCGCGCGGCTGAACCTCGGCTTTGTCGAACAGAACCTGCGGCTGGCGCGGCTGTCGGGATTGTTCATGCCGCTGCTGGAGATGCTGATCGGGCTGACGTTTCTGATCGTTCTATGGGTGGGCGGGATGCGGCTGTTGGAAGGCAGGATCACGCTCGGCGGCTTTGTGATGTTCAACACGTACATGGGGATGCTGGTCTGGCCGATGATCGCGTTCGGCTGGGTGGTCAACCTGATGGAGCGCGGGAGCGCCTCGATGAAGCGCATCCGGGAGTACCTGGAGCAGAGGCCATCGATCGCAGCTCCGGCGGAAGCGAAGGAGGTGGGCGGTCCGGGGTTGTCGGTTAGTTTCGAGGATGTGCACCTCTCCTT
>JACADU010000462.1 GCA_013388415.1 Bryobacteraceae bacterium | reverse complement strand
GCGCGGATGGCCTTCCAGTCGATGCCCCAGGGAGCGCCGATCCGGCGCAACTCGCCGCGCACAAGCGGCTCGAAGCCGTAGCGCAGGGTTTCCGCATTGGAGAGTTTGAGACCGCGGGCGACCTCGGGGCGGAACGCCACGTCCACGTCCACTTTCGAATTGCGCAGATTCTGGCTGCGAAAGAACCTCTCGGGATCCTTTCTCCATTCCGCCGCCAAACCCTCGATCAACCGCCCGGCGGCGCTGGGCCAGTGTTTTGCCGTCCAGATGAAGAGCAGCGAGCTGAGCGGGGTCTGGCCGCGAAGCCGCTCGTCGTCAGGGGTCATGAGCGCCCCGACGATGCCTACCCTGGTGACTCGCGTTCCAAGCGTCGCACCGAGAGCGAGCGCCCAGGGTGTTCCCGCCGACCATCCGAGCACTCCTGTGCGCTCGATCTTCAGATGGTCGAGGAGTTGCTCGATGTCGCGGTAGTAGTCGTGATACTCCATCGAGTCAGCGGGCGAGCTGAGCCCGAAACCCGGGCGGTCGGGCTGGATGAAACGAACGCCCCACGATTTCAGTTCGGCGTCGCTGGCGATATAGAGCAGCCTGCTGCCGGGCGTGCCGTGGATCATCAGTACCGGCGCGCCTGCGGGGTCGCCGGTCTCACGGTAGCCGAGGGTGCGGCCGCCGCGCAGAGCGATCGTCATGCCGGGGCCCTGCGGCGGAATCGGTAGCGTGCGCCCGGAAGGCCCTGAAGCAAGCCAGACCGCCGCCGCCGCGACGGCGAGAACGGCGATCGAGACGGCCCAAACAACCAGTCTCGCCATCTAGAGGTCCCGCAGAATCTCCCGGGCGCAGTTGAAGCCCGGCGCGCCCATCACGCCTCCTCCGGGGTGCGCGCCGGAGCCGCACAGATAGAGGCCCTTGACCGGCGTGCGATAGCGTGCCCAACCTGGCAAAGGCCGCATGACGAACATCTGCTCGAAGCTCATCTCGCCGTGGAAGATGTTGCCGCCGGTGAGCGCGTAGCGGCGCTCAAGGTCGAGCGGCGTGAGCACCTGCATGTGCTCGATGATGGAGCGGATGTTCGGACAATACTCCTCGATCAGATCGATGACGCGGTTGGCGAAGGGTTCACGCAACTCGTTCCAGGAGCCCTCGCGGAGCGTGTAGGGCGCGTACTGAAGGAAGGCGCCCATGATGTGGCGGCCTTCGGGGGCGAGCGACGGGTCGTACATTGTGGGCACGGTCAGCTCGATCATGGGGCTCCGGCTCGGCCGGCCGTACTTGGCGTCGTCCCATGCCCGCTCGACGTACTCGATGGAAGGGCAAATGTGCATGGTGGCGCGGTGCTGCGGGCCCGGCGCTCCAGCAAGACACTTGAACTCCGGCAGTCCGCGCAAGGCGAAGTTGATCTTGAGCGACGTGCCCTCGCAGCGGAAGTGGCGGATGCCTTCGACGAAGTCAGGGGGCAGGGAAGCGGGCTCGAGCAACTGGAGAAACGTAATCTTGGGGTCGGCGTTGGAGGCGACGACGCGGGCTTGGTATTCGTCGCCGTTTTCGAGAGCCACGCCGCGCACCCTGCCGTGCCGGACAATGATCCGGCTGACCGCCGCGTTGGTGAGGATGTTGGCCCCGGCCTCCCGCGCGGCCGATGCCAGAGCCTCGCTCACCGCGCCCATGCCGCCGCGGACGAAGCCCCACAAGCCGCGATGGCCGGCCACCTTGCCCATGCAGTGGTGCAAGAGAATGTAGGCGGTGCCCGGCGAGCGAGGCCCGCCGTTGGCTCCGATGACGCCGTCGGTGGCCAGCGTCACTTTCAGTTCGGGCGATTCGAACCACTCGTCGAGGAAATCGCTGGCGCTCATCGAAAAGATCTTCACCAGCCCCGCCAGCTCTTTTGTTCCCAGTCCACGCAGGCGGCTGGCGAGCTTGAGGTAGTCGATGAAACCGCCCAAGCCTTTCGGGGGGAACTCCGGCGGCGTTTCGAGCAGCAGGCTCTCGGCAATCCGCGCGGACTGCTCCAGGTGCGCCTCGTACCTCGGGAGGGCGGCGGCGTCGCGGGCGGAGAACTTCGCGATTTCGGCCAGAGTCCTGCCGCCGTCCTGCCACATGAACATGTGCCGTCCGTCAGGGAAGGGCGAGAAGAACGCCGGGTCTTTCGCATCCACCCGGTAGCCGTGGCGTTCCAGCTCGAGCTCCCGAATGATCCGCTCCTGGAGAAGGCTGGTGAGGTAGCTGGCTGTCGAGACCTTGTAACCCGGCCAGATCTCTTCGGTGACCGCGCAGCCGCCAACCAGTTCCCGCCGCTCGAGCACGAGCACCCGCTTGCCAGCTTTGGCCAGGTACGCTGCGGTGACCAGCCCGTTGTGCCCGCCGCCGGCGATGATCGCGTCGAAGACTCGCTGTGCCATTTCCTGCAAGAATATTCCATTGATGAGCCGAAAGGATCTTCTCGAGCGCCTGAAGTCGCACCTGCCAGCCGATGAACACGAAGCCGCGATGCTCAAGCGCATTCTCGGTTTCGTCACGCGGCACGAGGAGTGCTTTCAGCGGAGCCTGCTCTCAGGCCATGTGACGGCATCGGCATGGGTGGTGGATCTCGAACGGACTCACGCCCTGCTGACCCATCACGCCAAGCTCGGCAAGTGGCTTCAAATGGGAGGACACTGCGACGGCGACAGCGACGTCCTGAAAGTGGCTCTCCGCGAGGTGGAGGAGGAAAGCGGGTTGACCGCTCTCCAGCCGCTTCTCGGCGGCGCCGTCTTCGACGTCGACGCCCACGAGATCCCCGCGCGTGGCGCTGAACCCGCACACATTCACTACGACATCCGGTTCCTGTTCGAGGCGGACAGGCTGGCGCCGCTCCGCATCAGCGGCGAGTCGCATGACCTCCGTTGGGTGGCGTTCGAGGAGATCCCGCTGCTCAACACCGACGAGAGCGTCCTGCGAATGCTGCGCAAATCACCGCGGCGGACGGATTCGTAGAATCAGACCTGGACGTATTTATAAATATCAGTTAATCTACTGGTGGGCGCCTCATCGTGCCGGGTGGAAAGAAAGGTTCAGGTCATGGCGATTGCAGCAGGACTGTTCGTATGGGGGCGGCATTACCTGACGAAGGTTGAAGAGATCGACCATCAACACGAGGAGATCGCGTGCCTTCTCAATGAGTTACATGCCGAGAGAAAGAAGGGCGCGCCGCTCGAACAGCAACGCGCTCTGTATGCCGCGCTCGAGAAGGCTGTTGTGGACCATTTCCGGACTGAAGAGTCCTATATGCGCCGCTTCCGTTACGAAGGGTTCGAACTCCACCGCGCCGAACACAACGCCTTGGTGGAGAGAGCTTTAGCGCTCAGCAAGCAGCTTGAAACCGGCGATGGCGCCGAGGTCGATGCCGGCTTGGAGTACGTCAAAGACTGGCTGCGAAATCACCTGCTGACCAGCGACCGCCGGATGGGCCGGTTCCTGGCCGAGAAGCTCGGTCTCTAGGTGCCGACAAACAGTGTAAGCGGACTGACTCAAACCGCTGTTCCATTACTTCTTGGGTTCAAAACGGTACTTCGACGGCCCTTCTAAGTCTTGTCTTTTCATAGAGAAAGATGGGACTCTAAACCCATCTGAGGTGACTCAGAAGGACTTGTTGGAGGACCAATGAAGAAAGTGCTTTCGTTTGTGCTGCTGACCGCGGGCGCCAGTGTCATGGCCATGGCTCGCGTGGTGGTGGATGCGCCGGAGATTGACGCGAATTCAGCCGCCTCGGCTTTGGCGCTGCTTTCTGGCGCCTTGCTGGTGTTTCGCAGCCGCCGCCGGAGCTAAGTGGCCGTCATCAAATAACTATGCCAAGGTTGGCCCTTGTGGGGCAGCCTTTCAGGCTGCGCGGGGCTCATATGCCCGCCGTGGGGCTCATAGCCCCGCCGTGGCGGCCTAAGAGGCCGCCGCAGGCCGGGGGCCTGCCCCACGGGATGAAATGGTTGGATGACATGAGTGTTTTCTGACGACTCCGAAGCTCGAACCGGTTTCATTGAAGGGCCCCGCGTCGCACCGGGGCCCTTCGTCTATTCTGGTAAGTTGATCGGCAGCTCATTGGTCTCGGTCTCCGTTCCCCGCCCATTCATGACGAGCGTCGTCGCGCGGCCTCTGGCGCTCGCGCTGCTTCTTGCCGCCGAATTGTGCGCAGCGAGCGTCGCCTTCGACACCGGGGCGCTCAGAGACGGCGGCTCCTTTGTCGGCGTTGTTGGGCGGTTCGCCCAGCCGGGTCTCCGGCTGCTTTTTGCGATGGCCGTTGCGGTAGGGTTCTTCGGATACCCAAAGTGGAAGACCCTGGCGCCTGTTTTCAGGCGGGAACTCGAAGCCGCTCCAATCCGGTGGCGCTGGCTTGCCGTGCACGGCGTCCTTGGCGCCGCGACGATTCCGGTATCCACCAGATTGTTCTGGGCTCACCCCGGCAAAGAGGAGATGATGTGGCTGCTGTCCGCGTTGCTGGTGTTGGCCTTGCTGGCGGCGATTGCGGCCGTTCATGCGCTGCTGCCCATTGGTTTGCTTGCGGCTGCCGGCCGCGCCGTCGGCGCCGGCTGGTTTGCGGGTGGGGCGGCTCTCGCGGTTCTCATCGGCAGCATGGCCCACGCGCTCTGGGCCCCTTCCGCCTCAGTTGCTTTCTACGTCGTCCGCGAGATGCTCCGGCCGTTCATGCCGCAGGTGAAATCGAGCCTCGCTGACCTTGGAATCGGCAGCGACGCCTTCTATGTCCGGATCGCCCCCTCCTGCTCCGGATACGAGGGCGTGGCGATGGTCCTGCTCTTCTCCGGAGGCTGGATCTGGTATTTCCGCAAGGAGTACCGGTTTCCCACGGCTCTGATTCTGCCTCCCCTCGCGGCCCTGACGATGTGGCTTCTGAACTGTGTCCGGCTGACGACGCTTGTGTTGATCGGGCATTGGGGCTATCCGGATGTGGCCATGGGGGGATTTCATTCCCAGGCGGGTTGGATTGCCTTCGTCCTCGTCGCCATGGGGCTTTGCGTGCTCTCCACGCGATCGCCTCTCTTTTCCCTGGCTGCCGCCGGCGGCCGAGGCGCGAATCATGCGATCGCCGAACGCAACCTTGTCGCGGCCTATCTCATGCCGTTTCTCGCGATCCTCGGCGTCTCAATGCTGACGAAGGCCATCAGCGGCGGATTCGACTGGCTCTACCCTCTGCGAGTCCTCGCCGCCGCAGCCGCCCTTTGGTATTTCCGCAAGGACTACTGCGGCGTTGGATGGAGGTTCGGACCCGTCTCATTGGCTGCGGGCGCCGCGATCTTTGCGCTTTGGGTCGCGCTGGACGCCGGGGCGGTTTCGGGCATGCATCCCGCGCTGGCGGCTGCGCCGGCGGCGCCGCGCGCGCTGTGGCTCTTGTTCCGCACAATCGGCGCCGTCGTCACGGTTCCGGTTGCCGAGGAACTGGCGTTTCGCGGGTTTCTCATGCGCCGGCTCGCGAAGGCTGATTTCGAGTCAGTCTCCTGGCGCAACTTCGCCTTGCTCCCTGTGTTTGTTAGTTCCCTTGCCTTTGGAGCCATGCATGGAGGCCGCTGGATCGAAGGCTCCGCCGCCGGCGCTGTGTACGCTTGGGTGATGGCGAGAACCGGCCGGTTGGGCGATGCGATCGCAGCCCACGCCACGACCAACGCGCTATTGGCCGCGTGGGTCCTTGCGGGCGGGCAGTGGCAGTATTGGTGAGATTCTGGTGGAGGCGGGGGGAGTTGAACCCCCGTCCGAAATGGTTCGCGCAGCCGAGCCTACGTGCGTATCCGGTTCGAGATCTCAACGCCGCGCTTGAAGAACCGGCAAGCTGCGCTGCGTCCAGCCTGATTGGATCTCGGCATCAGGCCCCAGGCGGAGACCCTTTCGCCCAGCCCGCGTTGATGACGCCAGACCGGCGGATCACGGACCCTCCGCCGAAGGCGGCCGCCTAAGAATTAGGCAGCGTAAGCAAACTGCTGATTGGCAGTTATGGTTTTCCGATCGTTTTACGGGAGCTCGGAACCCGGCACGCCTCGTCAGGTCAATCCCATCCCGTCGAAGCCGTTTCGCCCCCTCCTTTCTACACCTCCAGATTAGCACCGGGAGCAACCACCGGAATTGAAGTCCGGAGCCCAAAACGCAGCCGATATACTCGGACTGGAGTCCCTGTTCGGGGGATCCCGGCTCCAATGGATTCCACGTCGGTCGTCTCTCTCGCCTGCGCAGCAAACGGCTCCTACATCCTGCCTCTGGCAGTGATGTTGGAATCCTTGAAGCGGAATCTCCGCCCGGGGCTTCGCCCCGAACTCTACCTGATCCATGCGGGAATCCCGCGGTCCGGCCTTGAGGCCATCTCCTCCATCGTCGAAACGCACTCAATCGCTTTGTCCGAGGCGCAACTCGCTGAAGCACCGCGGTCTTCACGCTTCCCGCGCGAGGCTTCCGCTCCTCTCCTGCTCCCCGCGCTTCTCCCGGACGCCCTTGAAAAGGTCTTGTTTCTCGACGCTGACATGCTTGTGCTAAGGGACGCCGGAGAACTGTGGGAGACTCCGCTGGACCAAAACGTGCTTGCAGCCGTCCAGGATGCGGCCGTGCCTCGCTGCTCGGCGCCGCGGGGGGTGAAAGGCTGGCAGGAACTCGGCATCCCTCCTGAGGCCCAGTACTTCAATTGCGGAATGCTTCTCATCCACCTCGAACGCTGGCGCGAGCGTGACGTGACCCGCCGCGCCCGCCGGTACCTCGAAACCACGCGCGGTCCGGTCGACTTACTTCACCAGGAGGCGTTGAACGCGGCCCTCTGGAACGACTGGAAACCACTCCATGCGCGTTGGAATCTGCTGGCCAGCCTCGCTGGGAGGTCCTATGACCCAGCCGCCTCGGACGCCTGGCGGCAGCCCGGCATTGTTCATTTCGCGGGCCGGATGAAACCTTGGCGCGCCCCCATTGGCGGCCCATTCAACGCGCCGTACCAGCAAGCCCTGCGGCGAGTCGCCCCGTCCATCCCCTCGGATCCGCCCAACTTGCGGGACTGGTTGTGCAGCGTCTATGACAGGTACTTCCGTGCCGCCCTGTACCCGTTCGAGCAATACTTGTGGAGACAGCGCCTGATATGAAGCCCCATCTCTCGGTTCTCTTCCCCGCCATGCTCGGCTACGAGAGGGCTCGCCCGGCTCTGGCCTCGTGGGAGGCGCAAACCTGCCGCGACAG
>JACADU010000457.1 GCA_013388415.1 Bryobacteraceae bacterium | reverse complement strand
GCCCGGCGCCGGAGAGGGCGCTGCCCAGAAGCCCCTCGGCGCGGAGATTGAGCATCTCCTCAAGACCGGGCACGAGCCTCATGCGGTAGGGCTGGTGGAACCGGTCCTCGAGAGCGGCGTGGAAGGCGTCGGTGGTTTGCGTCAGCATGGCCGCAATGAGGAGCGCGGAACGCTGGACGTTGAAGACGGCATCGGCGCGCGAGTAGCTTTGCGGCAGGACTGCGCGGGCTTCCGAAGTCGGCAGGATAAAATCCGGGACAATGATGGCCACGCCGTAGCGGGCTGGCAACTGCATGCGGACCGCGCGGGTGATGCCTTCTGAATCGACGGCGCTGGCGACGATGGAGCCCAAGGCCGCGGCGGCGACGTTATCGGGGTGGCCTTCGATGCGGGCGGCTTCGTCGAGGATCTTGTGCCGGTCCCATTCCAGCCCGAGGATTTCGTCGGCGATGACGACGCCGGCGACAAGCGCCGCCGCGCTGGAGCCGAGACCCTTGCCGATGGGGATGTCGTTATAGATCTCGAGTTCAATCGCCGGCATGGGCCGGCGGGCGTGCTCGGCGACGGCGAGGGCGGTCTGCCAGATGAGGTTGTCCTCTCCGGCGGAAATCATAGCGGCGTCTCGCCCGCTCGGGCGGATGGCAAGCTGTGGCGCGGGACGGAAACGGCACTCCAGGTAAATGCTGAGCGCCATGCCCAGTGCGTCGAACCCCGGTCCAAGGTTCGCGCTCGTGGCAGGAACGCGGACTTCGGTCCAACTCATGCGCCGGGCTTGACGGGCTTGCCGCTGCGGCAGGACTCGTAGACGCCGAGCACAATGGCCAGCGCATGATAGCCCTCTTCACCAGAGACGAGCGGCATGGATTTGGTCCGCACCGCATTGCCGAAGTTGAGGAACTGCCGCTCGAAAGGAGTGAGCGGAATCGCCATCGGATCGGAGGATCCGCTCATGACCTCTTTCTCAATGGGGGCAGGTTCGCCCTCGTCGTTTTCGACGTCCCAGGCGGTGAGCTTGTCGCCGGTGAAGATGCAAGAGCCCTTCGTGCCGTGCAGTTCGATGCGCTCACTGTATCCGGGCCACATTGCAGTGGAGGACTGGATGACGCCGGTGGCGCCGCTCTTGTACTTGAACAGGGCGCAGACGACGTCTTCGCTTTCGATCTTGTGGCGCGCGCCGAGCTGCCAGTAGCCGAACACTTCCTCGACACCGCCGGCGAGGTATTGCAGGACGTCGACCTGGTGAACAGCCTGGTTGATGAGCGCGCCGCCGCCCTCCACCTTCCAGCTTCCCTTGATGGGGCGGGAGTAGTATTCGGGCGAGCGCCACCACTTGACGTAGGCGTCGGCTTGGATGATCTTGCCGAGGCGCCCGTCTGCAATCGCCTTCTTGACGAAGATGGTGGAGTCGTCGAAGCGGTGCTGGCTGACGACGCCAAGCACGATTCCGGCGGCTTTGGCGACGTCAATCATCTTGCGCGCCGTCTCGAGATTGGTGGAGATCGGCTTCTGCACCTGAACCGCCTTGCCGTATTGGGCCGCGACTTCGATGGGCTGGAGCCGGAAATCGGGGAAGGTGCAGACGTCGACGAAATCGACCTCGGGGTGTTTGCAGACTTCCTCGTAGGTGGGGACGAACTCGGCGCCATAAGTGGCGGCGAAATTCTTGCCGGCTTCCGGAAAGATGTCAGTGCAGACTGTGATCTTGTAGCCGATGTTGCGGTATGCGAGGGCGTGCTTGTGGCTGATCGCACCCGTGCCGATCATTCCGACTCTCACGTGGATGTACCTCCAGAAACGATCAGGGTAGCAAAGGAATCAGTCAAGCCCGTGGTTGGTTCCGCAGACGGAGACTTCGATGCCCATCTCGCGGAACATCGCGGCTTTGACTGCCAGCGCTTTGTTGGCCGCCCTGGCGTCCGGCGCATAGGCGACCTGGATGTGATTCGACTTGTGGCGCGCCATGAACTGATCGCGCGTGATGCCATAGCAGACGGCGTGCATGATGGGCCACTGAGGCGTGGTCAAGTTCCAGCGGCGTTTGGTTTCTTCCCGTGGGAGTTCGATCGCCTTGGCGCGGCCGATGTCGGCTCGCAGGACGCCCGCGTCGATGAAGATGCGGCTCCAGACGATTTCGCCGGGCTTGGAGATGCCCTTGACGGTGCCTCCGCCGAGCTTGAAGTACATCGGCGGCTGGCGTTCGCTCGTGGTTCCGGCGTAGCCGCCAATGTTGTGCTGCGGCGGGACGGAGCCGGAAATCAGAAAGACCCAGGCGTACTCGCCGTTGTAAGGCTCGCCCCAGCGGACATCGTGCAGCGTAGTTTCGGGATCGTAGCCGAGGGAGGTCCAGACGCGGTTGGTGACGAGAGCGTCGAGGCCGCAGCATTCGTCGACTTCATTGAAGTGCGGGAGCGCCTTTCCTTCGTACAGAATGCGGCCGTCGCCACGGGCGGTGACCGGCGGGCGGTCGACGTTGTTCAGCAGCCCTTCGACGAGGTCGGAGGCGGGGGCGAGGTCCTTGAGGCCCTGCTGGTACTGAATGCCGATGGTGTCGCAGCCGAAATCGTCGGCGATGCGCAGCGCGGCGATGTACATTTTGCACTGTTCGTGGATCTGCTCGTCGGTCAGGTCGGTTTCGGGATTCGGACCGGTGATGAACTTCATGCCCTTGGCGTCGAGCCAGGCGCGGACGGCTCTGGCTTCGTCGTCGTGAGTCATGGTCATTTCGGCGTACAGCGCGGACTGGCTGAGGCGCTCTTTGAAAACGCCGGTCGAATGGAGCAGTTCGTCGGGGATGATGGCGTTGTACATGCCCATGCAGCCCTCGTCGAAGACGCCCATGATGGCTTTGTTCCGCCGGAGTTCGGCGGCCATGGAGCGCCCTGCGTCTTCGGCTTCGCGCGGGAGGCGGAAAGCGCTGAGCGGCTTGACGTGGCTGGTGTCGTGGATCAGGCGCTCGCCGGCCAGCCAGCGTTTCAAGCCGCCGAGGAAGAACTCGTCGTCGAAGTTCTCGCTCCAGAGAGTCGAGTATGGAATTCCGGCTTTGGTCAGGCTGGCGTTGAGGTTCAGCATGCCAACCAGCCCCGGCCACTGCCCGCTCCAGTTGGCGACGGTGAGGATGCGGCCCTGGTGCGTGTACAGGCCGTGGAGCACGTGGTGGCTATACTGCCAGACCGCTTCGGCTACGATCAGAGGAGCCGTGGGGGAGATATTCCGGAAGACTTCCATGCCGTACTTCTGGCTGTCGATGAAGCCGTGCTGTTTCGCCTCGACGTAGGGGTGGCCGCGCTCGATGGGGCAGCCGAGTCCGCGGACCGCCTCCATGATCCGGCTCTCCATGGCCTGCTGCGCGGGCCAGCACTTCTGATTCGCCGACAGCCGCAGGTCGCCGTTGGCAATTAGGATGACGGGGTCTGCCATAGCCCCTATTCAATCACAAGCGTCAGAGGGCGGCGTCGACGCTCCGGATGTACTTCGCCGCCTCGGCGTATTCTTCGGCGCCCTTGAGGTGTTCGATCATCAGCGGGGCCGGGGCGGGGAGCGAACGGAGCGCCGTGAGGAAGGCTTTGTAGTCAATCTCACCGCGTCCGGGGACGACCTCGACGAAGTGCACGTTCATCTCGGGAATAAAGGCAAGGTCCTTGGCGTACGACGAGACGATCCACTTCCCGAGCTTCGAGATACACTCGCGGCTCAGCGCTGCGTTGTTGTAGAACTTGTCGACTGAATTGACTGCGTTGCAGAGATCGAGGTGAACCGCGAAGCCGGGCCGGGCGACCGCCTTGATGAGCTTGAGATAGTTGTCGGCCGTGTCCGGGATGGCCCAGCCCATCATCTCGTAGCAGAACTTCGCCCGCTTCGGCTTCACCGCGTCGATGATCTTGCGCGCGTTTTCCACCGCGGCGTCGAAGAACTCCTTCGAGAAGTTCTTTGCGTGTGGGCCGTACCAGACCTTCTCGTGCATCGAGCCGGCGATGTCGACGCAGCAGCGGGCGCCGACTTCGTCAGCGAGCGCCAGGCCGTCGGTGACGGTCTTCAGATTGGCGGCGCGTTTGGCCGGGTCCGCGTCCATGAGATTCACCCAGCGGCCGACTTCGGAGATGACCACGCCCTCGGCCTGAAAGGCGCTCTCGATGGCGCGGATGCGCTCCTTCTCTTCGAGCTTCACCGCGGGGCAGTACGCCGCGCCGTAACCGAGCCGCTTGTGCTCCCGCGCGAGTTCCGCCGGGTCTGTGGACTTGAGGAAGATGGGCGCGCCG
>JACADU010000467.1 GCA_013388415.1 Bryobacteraceae bacterium | reverse complement strand
GGCACGGCCTGTACCTCGTGGAGGGCAAGTTGCGGGTGCACGTGGTGTTCCGCTGGACCGACCTGGGGATGAGGCTTCAGACGGCGAAGCCGCTGCCGCCGGGGGCGCACAGGATTGTGGTCACCTACGACGGCAAACGCAAGCCGGAGGGCTTTCACGTTTATGTCGACGGAGCGGAACAGGAGTTGGAGGTTCTCTTCAATGAGCTGAGCTGGCCCATCGAGAGCAAGGAGCCGTTCAGGATCGGCGCCGGGGGCGGGAAGCGGTTCAAGGGGGAGATCCGCGACGTAGCGGTGTGGAAGCGAGCGCTGTCGCGGCACGAACTGGAGACGCCTTCCTACTATGCCTGGCTGGACCTGAAAGCGCCGAAAGAGATCCGGTCGGCGCGAGAAGAGTTGCGGTTGGCGCAGTCGGCGCGGGACGCGTACGAGGCCACGATCCCCACGGTCATGGTGATGCGCGACGCGCCGCAGTGGCGCAAGACGTTCGTGCTGAAGCGAGGCGCCTATGACGCGCCCGGTGAGGAGGTGCGGCCGGCTGTTCCGGCGGCGCTGCCGCAGCTTCCTGAAGACGCTCCGAAGAACAGGCTGGGGCTGGCGCGGTGGCTGGTGTCGCGGGAGAATCCGCTGACAGCGCGGGTGACGGTGAACCGGTTCTGGCAGATGATTTTCGGAACGGGGCTGGTGAAGACGGTGGAGGATCTCGGATCGCAGGGGGAATGGCCTCAACATCAGGAGCTGCTGGATTGGCTGGCCGTGGATTTCATGGAGTCGGGCTGGAACGTTCAGCGGCTGCTGAAGACTATTCTGATGAGCGACACCTACCGGCAAGAATCCGTGCTGACCAGCGAACTGGCCGAACGAGATCCCGAGAACCGCTTGTACGCGCGAGGACCGAGGGTTCGGCTCGCGCCGGAGATGATCCGCGATCAGGCGCTCTTCGCTTCAGGGCTGTTGGTGGAGCAGTTTGGAGGGCCTTCTGTGAAGCCGTGGCAGCCACCCGGGCTCTGGCAGGAGTTGGCAGGGGGAAGCGGATACGAACCGGATACAGGCGACGGGCTGTGGCGGAGGAGTCTCTACACGTACTGGCGCCGGACGATTCAGCCACCATCGATGATCACCTTTGATTCGCCGACGCGAGAGACGTGTGTGGTGCGCGAGACGCGGACGAACACGCCGCTTCAGGCGTTGAACCTGATGAACGATCCGGTATACCTGGAGGCGGCCAAGCGGCTGGGGGAGCGGATGGCGGCGGATACTGATCCAGTGGCGGCGGGATATCGCCTGTTGCTCGCGCGCGACCCGCTGCCGCAGGAGCGCGACATTCTGATGGCGGCGTTTGACCGGTTCAAAAGTTGGACGCCGGTGGCGAGCCTGTTGCTGAATCTCGATGAGGCGGTAACGAAGGAATGAACCTGGAACTGTCGGTTTCGCGTCGGGTCTTCCTCGGCGGGCTTGCCACGGGCATGCTCGGGCGCACGGCGCTGGCGGCGCTGCCCGGGATTCCGCACCACAAGGCGGCGGCGAAGCGTGTGATCATCTTGTTTCAGTCTGGCGGTCCGTCGCAGTTGGAGTCGTTCGATCCGAAGCCGGGAGTCGCGAAGTTCTACAAGCAGGATCTGCCGGAGTCGGTGCGGATGGGGCAGCGGCTGACGACGATGTCGGCGTCGCAGTCGAGCTTTCCGATGGTGCCCTCGAAGTTCTCGTTCAAACAATACGGGCAGAGCGGTGCGTGGGTGTCGGAGCTGTTCCCGCATACGGCGAAGGTCGTCGACGATCTGTGCTTCATCAAGTCGATGCACACCGAGCAGATCAACCACGATCCGGCGGTGACGTTCTTTCAGACCGGTTTCCAGATTGCTGGCCGGCCGTCGATCGGCGCTTGGCTGAACTACGGGCTGGGAAGCGACAACCAGGACTTGCCTGGGTTCGTGGTGATGATCTCGCCGGGGCAGGGAACAGGCGGGCAGCCTCTCTATGACAGGCTGTGGGGCGCGGGATTTCTGCCGTCGAAGTATCAGGGGGTGAAGTTTCGATCCGTCGGCGATCCGGTGCTGTACTTGAAGGATCCGGAGGGTCTGAAGCGGGAGGACCGGCGCGCATGGCTCGATTGGCTCGCCTCGTTGAACAGGTTGAAGCTCGAGGAAGCCGGCGATCCGGAAACGGCGGCGCGGATCGCGCAGTATGAACTGGCGTTCCGGATGCAGGCCTCGGTGCCGGAGTTGACGGACCTGTCGGCCGAGCCGGCGAGCACGTTCGAGCTGTACGGAGAGGATGCCAGAAAGCCGGGGACGTTTGCCGCCAACTGCCTGCTGGCAAGGCGGCTGGCCGAGCGCGGCGTCAGGTTCATTCAACTGTTCCACCGCGATTGGGATCACCATGGCGGGCTGCCGAAGGGGATGCCTGCGAGAGCGAAAGACACAGACCAGGCGGCGGCGGCGCTTGTCACGGACCTCAAGCAGCGGGGTTTGCTCGAGGACACGCTGGTGGTGTGGTGCGGGGAGTTCGGGAGAACGGTGTACTGCCAGGGCAGGTTGACTGATGCCGACTATGGCCGCGACCACCATCCGCGGTGTTTCACGGTCTGGCTGGCGGGCGGTGGTGTGCGTCCGGGGATGACCTTGGGCGCGACTGACGAGTTCTCCTACAACATCACCGAGGACCCGGTCTCAGTCCACGACCTGCACGCGACGATGCTGCACATGCTGGGCATCGACCACAAGCGGTTGACGTTCAAGTTTCAGGGGCGGCACTTCCGGCTGACAGACGTCCACGGCGAGCTGGTGACGAAGATCCTGAAGGCGAGTATGTAACCGGGGAGTTTACGGCGCGCGCGAAACCGAGGCCGGCCTGCTCGAAGTGAGCGTCGCCGGCGAGCACTCGCCGGAGATCCATTTCGCGCATGACGGCGAAGCTTGTCAGGCCAGTGAACGAGATGCGCGGGTTGTCACGGCAGCGGAGCCGAAGCCGCCATAGAGCGGTTCGTCTATGCCGCTCGAGAGGAGTGGGCCGCGGGTGGGCGGTTGAGAATGGCTGGAGGCTCTAAAGGATGAGTTGGGAGGGGGTGGCTGGGACGCAGGGACTCGAACCCCGATACGCAGATCCAGAGTCTGCAGTCTTACCATTAGACGACGTCCCAATGGCTTCAAACCGATTATAACACCGGCCCGCGGCGGCCAAAAATCGTATAGACTCATCGCAAAGGATGACTACCACACGCATGTTCACCAATCGCAGGGACTTTCTCGCAACGGCCGCCGCCGCCTCTTCCCTCAGAGCCCAAAGCGCCAATGACAAGCCGGCGTACGGCCTCATTGGGGCAGGAGGGCGTGGGCGGTACTTGAGCAGGTATTTCAATCAATTGGGCGCACAGTGTGTGGCCGTCTGCGACGTCTACGAGCCCAACATTGAAGAAGCGCTGAAGATCAGCCCGGGAGCAAAGCGGTACATCAACCACGAGGAATTGCTCCAGCAGAAGGGCATCGACTTCACCGTCTGCGCAGGGCCGGACCACTGGCACATGCCGCACCTGCTTGACTCGGTGCGGGCGGGCAAGGACTGCTACACGGAAAAACCATTGGCGAGAACGCTGGCCGAAGGCGCCCAGGTCGTGAAAGTGGTGGAAGCCAGCAATCGAATCGTCCAGGTCGGCATGCAGCGGAGAAGCGCCCCCTCTCTGCACGCGGCCAAGAAGCTGATTGAGGTGGGCACGTTGGGCAGAATCACGATGGCAAAGGCGCAGTGGCACTGGAATGTTTCGAAGCCTCTGAACAATTCGCCGCTGCCGGGCGAGTTGCATTGGAACCGGTTCCTGGGCAGCGCGCCAAAACGGCCCGTGGAGCCGATGCGGTGGCGCTCCTGGCGCGTGTTCAAGGACTACGCCGGCGGCAACATGACAGACCAGGGCACGCACTTGATGGACGTCATCCTCTGGTTCACCGGCAAAGGCGTCCCAAAATCGGCCGTCGCTCAGGGATACATCGCCAAGATGACCGGCGCGGAGCACCCGGACGTTTTCAGCGCCGTGTTCGACCACGGCGACATGCTCACCACATGGACGCTGGACTACGCTAACGCCTTCGAAAACGGCTGGTCCATTCTCTTCATGGGCGACGAGGGCACGATGCGGCTGGATGATGCCGGCGTGCGCGTCTGGAAGGAGCCGTGGCACCAGAACAAGACGCCCATGATCGAGATGACCGCGCCGGTTCCGATCGAGACTCACATCCAGAACTTCCTGGATTGCATCAAGAGCCGGAAGCAGCCAAACAGCACTGTGCGCACGGCGCAGGAGGCGGTGGCGGGGCCGCACTTGGCGAACATCGCGATGTTTGAAGGGCGGAAGGCGAAGCTGGCCGCGGACCTGATGACGGTGAGCTGATGAGGCTACTCGCCCTGCTGTCCCTGCTCGCGGCGCCGGCTCTGTCCGAGCATCTGCACCTCGGGCTCAAGGGCGGCGCGCCGTTGAACGACCTGGTGGAGTCCGGGGGCAGTATTTCCAGTCTCTCCTCGCGCTGGACGCTTGGCCCGATGATCGACCTCGATTTGCCCTTCGGGTTGGGCATCGAATTCAACGCCCTGTACCGGAGGACGGGCTACAGGGATGCGCAGGACCATACCGCGGGTTCGTGGGACTTCCCGCTGCTCCTGAAGTACAAATTCCCGGGCGTCGTGGCGAGGCCGTACATCAGTGGCGGGTGGGTCTACCGCAATATCGGAGACATCCCGCGTCTCGCAGCCGGATCGAATGGAGTGGCATTCGGAGGCGGATTGCAGATTTCCGTCCCCGTGATCCGGCTCACGCCGGAGATCCGCTGGACGCGCTGGGAAAGCGCGCAGGCTGGTCCCTTGTCGGTGCAAGCCTCGCGCAATCAGTTTGAAGTGCTGGTGGGGCTGACGTTCTGATTACTTGATGAGGCCGGACAGCGGGCTGGAAGCAGAGGCGTAGAGCTTCTTCTCCATGCGGCCGGCTTCGTAAGCCAGACGGCCGGCTTCGACGGCGTGCTTCATTGCAGCGGCCATCTTGACGGCATCCTGAGCCGCGGCGACGGCGGTGTTCATGAGGATGCCGTCGAATCCCATTTCCATGGCGATACAGGCATCGGAGGCAGTGCCGACGCCGGCGTCGACGATGAGCGGCACTTCGGTGATCTGCTCGCGGAGGATGCGCAGGGATGAGTAGTTCTGGATGCCGAGCCCGCTCCCGATGGGGGCGGCAAGCGGCATCACGGCGGCGGCGCCGGCATCGATCAGCCGCTTCGCGGTAATGAGATCGTCGTTGGTGTAGGGCAGGACGACGAACCCTTCCTTGGCGAGTATCTTTGTCGCTTCCACGAGGCCGAAGACGTCGGGGAAGAGCGTCTTCTCGTCGCCGATGACTTCGAGCTTCACCCACTCCGACAACCCCACTTCCCGTCCTAACCGCGCTGTGCGGACAGCGTCGTCGACGCTGTAGCAGGCGGCGGTGTTGGGGAGGATGAAGTATTTCTTGCGGTCGATGTAGTCGAGCATCGACTCTTTTGTCTTGTCGGTCAGATTGACCCGGCGAACGGCGACGGTGACGACCTCCGCTCCGGAGGCGTCATGGCATTGAACCATCTCCTGGAAGGTCCGGTACTTGCCCGTGCCGATCATCAGGCGGGAGCGGAAATTCCGGCCCGCAATCGTAAACTGGTCACCCATGTCTTGAATTGTATCGTTCCGGCTAGAATGGGTATCAGAACGGCGGGCCCTTAGCACAATGGTTAGTGCAGCGGACTCATAATCCGTTGGTTGCAGGTTCAAGTCCTGCAGGGCCCACCATTTTCGGCCAGCGATTCGGAAGGAGCATCTTCCGAATAGCGCGTCCTGGGCTGTGCCGTTCAGTTCGTATCGCCGCAGTGGGCACTCTGTTGCCGC
>JACADU010000477.1 GCA_013388415.1 Bryobacteraceae bacterium | reverse complement strand
ATGCCGGCCGCCATCAGGAGTCGCTGGCCGAACTGTCGAAGTTCCTCCAAGCCCAGCCCGCTCCCGGGCCCGCCCACTTCGTCTCCGGGCTCGCTCTGCTGAAGCTCGGACGGCCTTGCGAAGCGATTGCGCCTCTCGAGACCGCCAGGAAGTGGAAGGCCTCCTCCGAAGTCCTCATCGAGCTTGGCGACGCCTATCAGGGTTGCAGGCGGTGGGAGCTGGCGGGCGCGGCCTACGAGCAGGCAGCGCGGTTGAATCCGGCCGACAAGCGGATTCCACGGCAACTGGCGCACTGCTGGTGGATGGCGCGGCGTTACGACAAGGCGAAGCCGGTCTTCGAGTCGATTCAAGGAGCCCATGGCGGCGACGCCGAGTTCCTGTTTGAATATGGAGACACGCTGGTTCGCTCCGAGGGTCCGGAAGCGGGGCTTGCCTTGCTCGAGAAGGCGGCCGCGGTGGATCCCAAGCTGGTCCCCGCGAGGGCGGCGCTGGGCAGAGCGCTGCTGGATTTGGACCGCGCAGGCGATGCGCTGCCGCACCTGGAATTGGCGGCAGCGCACGACGCGGCGGCGCTATTGCCGCTGAGCCGCGCCTATCGCGCGCTGGGCCGGACAGAAGAGGCCGCGCGGGCCGAGAAGGAGTACAAGACGAAGCTGGCTGGCCCCCGGTAGGCAGCCTCGGGCCTACCGGTCCGACACCGATTAGGGGCGAATCGCCGACGCGCGGCCGGTGGTTTCATCGCACTCGACGATCACCGCGCGCAGCTCCACCCATTTCTTCGATGCTTCGAAGCGCACGGGCAGGGAGGTCTTGAACTTGTGCAGAACGGCTTCCTTTTCGACCCCGATGATGGAGTTGTAGGGTCCGGTCATTCCGGAGTCGGTCTGATAGGCGGTGCCCTTCTCCAGGAGGCGGGCGTCCGCGGTGGGGATGTGGGTGTGGGTGCCGACGACAGCGGTCACGCGGCCGTCGAGGTGCCAGCCCATGGCCATCTTCTCGCTGGTGACTTCGGCGTGAAAATCGACGAAGCGGACAGCCACCCCGGCGGGCAGGGAGGACAGGATCTCGTCGGCTTTGCGGAAGGGGCAGTCCGTTGACGGCATATAGACGCGGCCCTGCAAGTTGATGACGGCGTAGCTGGCGCCGTTGCGCGCCTTGCCAACGTAGAGACCGCGCCCGGGGAGCGACTCAGCGTAGTTGGCGGGACGCAGGAGGCGATCCTCCCGGTCGAGATACTCGTAGATCTCGCGTTTGTCCCAGACATGGTTGCCGCTGGTGAGCACATCGAGCCCGTAGCCCAGAAGCTCCTGGGCAACCGCGGGGGTGACTCCGAAACCGCCGGCGGCGTTTTCCACATTGGCGATGGCCACATCGATCTTCTCCTCGCTGATGATCCGCTGGAGGTGCTGGCTGACGATGCGGCGGCCGGGGCTGGCGAAGATGTCACCGACGAAGAGGATGTTCATGAAACGGGTTCGCTAGAAAAAAATGGGACGCACCACTTGGCCGCGCCAGCCTGGACCTCGACCCCGTCGTTCTAACGGAGGGAGTCCGCCGAGCACCATCAGGCTTCTCCCTCTCCGGTTGCCCGGCAGGAGCTTGCTCACCGGCGCGTTCTTACGAGCCGGACTCCGGATCTATTCGTACGGATCGAATTTACAGGCCGGCGCCTGCTTTGCAGGAACGCCCCACCCCCGAAGAATACCATGCCGGGGGGCTATGTCCCTTTCAGGAATTCCGCCAGTTCCTTCTCCGGGATGGAGCCCTCGCGCACCAGGCGCCAGTAGGGTTCCGTGATGTCGATGGTCGTCGAACCCTGGCCGACACAGGCTCCGCCGTCCAGCACGAGGTCGACTCGGCCGTCCATCGTGCCGAAGACTTCGATGCCGGTCCGGCAGGTCGGCTGGCCGCTGACGTTGGCGCTGGTTGCGATGAGCGGCTGACCCAGCCAGTCGATCAGCGCCTGGGCCACCCGGCTGCGAGATTGCCGCAGACCGAGCCTGCCGGTGTTGCCGGTGACCTTGAGCGGAATCTTGGCCGATGCGGGCACGATAATGGTCAACGGACCCGGCCAGAATCGTCTGGCGAGCAGGTAGAATCTGGCGGGCAATTCCTTGACCAGGTCCTCGGCCATGAGGAAGTCGGAAACCAGCAACGGAAGGGAGCGGTGCGGCTCCCGGCCCTTGGCGGCGAAAACTCTGCCGACGGCGTGGAGGTTGAACGGATCGGCCACGAGCGTATAGAGCGAATCCGTCGGAATCGCCACGATTTCTCCGCGGCGGAGCGCAATTGCCGCCCTTTCGACCGCCTCGACAGAGGGCTGATCCTGATCAATCTCGACCAAATCCGTTGCCACGTTGAATCCTACAGAACCTTCGTGAGTCTAGCGCGGACCAACGGCCTCGGCAACCTCGATGGCCATCTGATAACGCCCGAAGGGCGCGCTCAATTGGACCCCTTCGACCATCGGGCGAACCCGCTGGACCATTTCCTGGGCAATCCGGACGCCTTCGGCGCGCGCTTTGTCAGGGTCGTCGGCTTTTCGCATGCGCTCCATGAACTCGCCGGGGACGGGCACTCTGAGCTCGTTGACCATGAATTCGGCGTTGCGCAGACTCGTCAAGGGCCAGATGCCGGTGATGACCGGAATGCGGAACGCGGCGATCCGCTTCAGGAATTGCTCGAGCTGTTTCAGGTCAAATACCGGCTGGGTCACGATATACTCGGCGCCTGCCTCGACCTTCCAGGCGGTCCGCCGGATCTCCTCCTCGAAGTTCAGAGCGCCTGGATTCGCGCCGACCCCAAGGAGCAACGCCGTCTGGCTGCCCATGGGATTGCCGCCGATGTCGAGCCCGTGATTGAGGTTGGTGACGATGTTGGCGAGGCCGATGGCATCGACGTCGAAGACCGCGGTAGCGTCCGGGTAGGAGCCCATGCGCGGGGGATCGCCCGTGATGCAAATGAGATTCCGGATGCCTGCCGCGTGAGCTCCCAACAGTTCGCTTTGAATGCCAAGGATGTTCCGGTCGCGGCAGCAGAAGTGGAGGACTGTCTCGATGCGCGCCTCGCGTTGCATGAGCTGGCACGTCACCTGCGCGCTCATGCGAGCGCTCGCCCGGGGTCCGTCGGGCACATTGATGGCGTCGATGCCGTGATCCTTGCAGAGCCTTGCCCCGGCGATCTCCCTTTCGGCGTTGACGCCGCGCGGCGGAAGGATCTCGACGAAAACGACGAATTTTCCGGCCGCGATTTTGGCGCCGAGCTCCGACTTTTCCGCGACCGGGACCTTGTCCATTTTCTTGGATTTCGCCGCCGGTTCCTCAATTGTTACTTGAAGCCGCTGCACGCCGGGCTGGAGGCTGCGGGCCTCGCTCTTGATGCTCTTGATGTGCTCCGGCGTTGTGCCGCAGCATCCGCCCACGATCTTCACGCCTGCCCAGAGCATCCGGCGGGCGTATTGCGCCAGGTATTCCGGCGAACTCAGGTAGATGTTCCGCCCTTCGACCTTGGTCGGGTGGCCGGCGTTCGGCATGGCCGAGGTCGGCTTGGAGGTAAACCGCATCAGCTTCTCGAGGGTTTCAAGCGTCGCCTTGGGGCCCACCGAGCAGTTGATGCCGACCACGTCGGCGGCGCACGCATCCAACCATGGGCCATAGGTTTCAGGCCGCGTTCCGTCATGAAGGTTTCCGTCGTCGTCGATGGTGATCTGCGCGACCACGACCATCTCGCTGCCGGCCACCTCGCGCGCCGCTTCCAAAGCTTCGCGGAGCTCGGAGAGATTGGAGAACGTCTCGAAGATGAGCAGGTCCACGCCGGCTTCGTTCAGCGTCAGGAGTTGTTCACGAAAAGCCTGCCGGGCTTCGGCGAACGACGTAGGGCCCAAGGGCTCGATGTGAACGCCGAGAGGTCCGACGGCGCCGGCGACGAAGACATCGCTTCTCTCGGAAGCCGCCTCCCGGGCAAGCCTGACTCCGGCGCGGTTGATCGCGTCCACCTGGTCGGCGTAGCCGAAGGTGGCCAGCCGGATGCGGTTGGCGCCGTATGTGTTCGTCTCGATGATCTCCGCGCCCGCTCGCACATACTCGTGGTGGACATCCTTCACCAACTGCGGCATGGACAGGTTCAGCTCGTCGAAACACCGGTTGATGAAGATGCCCCGGCCGTAAAGCATGGTCCCCATGGCGCCGTCGGCGACGACCGCGCGTCTGGAGATGAGCTCACGGAATTCAGCCGCCCTGCTGACTCGCTCTGTGCTGGTTGTGTTCATGGCTTCGTTACTTCTGGCATCCCGGGCAGTAGTATGTGCTCCGCCCGCCCTGCTTCATCCTCCGCACCAGTCTGCGGCACCGCAAGCAGGCTTCCCCCTCTCTCCCGTAGACGGCGGCCGGGAAGACTTCTTCTTCGGAGAATCCGCCCGGAAGCTCGTAGGCCTTTATTGCCGAGTCTATCGCAAGCTTGAGCGTGCCAACAATCGCGGCATGAAGAGCGCGGAGCCTTCCTGCCCCGGCGCGGCAGGCTTTCCTTGCGGGATGAATCCCAGCCTGGAATAGCGCTTCAACCGCATAAATGTTTCCAAGTCCTGCAATCAGCCGCTGATCCATGAGCAACAACTTGATGGGCTTCCGCGAAGCGGCTGCGATGCGGGCAAGGAATTCCGGGGTGAACTCCGGTCCCAGCGGTTCGGGTCCGAGATTGGAGAACAGCTTCGCGAGTTCGGCGGTTTTGTGCAGGGTGATTCTGCCGAGCGCGCGCGGGTCGTCCAGAATCATCGCGCGCCCGCCGTCGAGTTCGAACCAGGCGCGGGCGGTGACGGGGCGGAGGCGGTGGTCGGCAATGACGGTCAGGTTTCCGGTCATGCGGAGGTGGACGCGCAGGACGCTGCCCCCATCGAGGAAGACGAGGATGTTCTTGCCCCTACGTTCAACCGCCTCGATGCGTTGCCCGCGCGTGCCGCGCCTGATCTTCTCCGGGTTCTGCGGCGCGGCGATTCCGGCGCGGTACAATCCCGCGCTCACGATGCGCGCGCCCGCCGCCATGCGGCGCACCCGCCGCGTCACTGCTTCGACTTCTGGCAATTCCGGCACTTGCTTTTACCTGATCTCCAGTTCTACGGGCGAGCCGAGTCCCAAGCCGAGGAGCTTGGCTGCGTCGCCTTGATTGACCGCCACTTCCAGGCAACCTGAACTCCCTACGAGGAGCACGGGTTCGCCGGGCGAACCGGCGGCGTAGTTTGGCTTGAGTTCCGTCAAGGCGGCAAATCCGGCACGGAGAGCGAAATCGCGAGTCTTCAGTTCGGGGAAGTCCGCGGCGGGGAGATTCGTGATCAGATTGCCGAATCTGTCGACATAGACTACTTCTCCTTGCCAGTATCGCTTGCCGGTTCTCAAGGGCGAGTCGGTTGTGACCGTCATCGCGTCGTGGACCGGCGGTCCAGCCTGTGAGACGGGGGCGCCGCAGGCGAGATGAGCCGCCGCTGGAGCGAAAACATCCCGGCCATGAAAGGTTTGAGAGATATTGTTCAAGCGCCACTTCGCATTACAGAGCAGCCGTGCCCGCGATCCTTTCATCCGCAGCGGCTCGGACAGGACGCCATTGTCCGGCCCCACGAAGAGGTGGCCGCCGGCTTCGACCACAATGGCCCGGCGTTCAGTTCCGACCCCGGGATCCACGATGACGAGGTGGACGGTGCCTTTGGGAAACCAAGGCCAGCTCTGCGCCAGAAGAAACCTGGCCGCGCGCAGGGCAAAGGGTGGAACTTCGTGGCTGATGTCCACGGTCCTTGCCCTGGGGGCGATGCCGGCAATCACGCCTTTCATGACGCCGGCGAAGTGATCGCGGGAGCCGAAGTCGGTCAGAAGGGTGATGAAGCCGCTTCTTTTGATGGGCATAGTTACAATCAATATAGCGGGGCTGAATCCTCACTCCCATGAGCTTCTATTTCGACAACAATGCGAGCACGCCTGTCGGACCCGAGGCGCTTCAAGCGATGGAACGCGCGCTGGCCGAGGTCTACGGGAATCCTTCCTCGATCCACGCCCAGGGGCAGCGGGCGCGGCGGATTGTGGAAACCGCCCGGGAGCAGGTCGCGGCTCTGCTCGGCTGCCCGCCGAAGACGATCGTCTTCACCTCCGGCGGGACCGAGAGCGACAATCTGGCGATACTCGGCGCGCCTCCGGGGCATGTCGTCTCGACAGCCATCGAGCATCCGGCGGTGCTCGAGGCTCTCCGGGTCCGCGGGAACTACACTCTGGTTCAACCGGGGCCGAATGGCGCGGTGGAACCTGGAGCAATCCTGGCTGCCATCCGTCCCGGCGAGACCGTGATGGTCTCCATCATGCACGCCAATAACGAGACCGGCGTCGTCCAGGAGTTGCCTGAGCTGCCGCCCGGCATTCTTCTTCATTCGGACGGCGTCCAGGCGGCGGGGAAGATTCCGGTCAGGCTTTCTGAACTGCCCGTCGATTTGTATTCGCTCACCGGCCACAAGTTCGCGGGGCCGAAAGGCGCCGGCGTGTTGTATGTCCGAGAGGGCGTTGAGTTGCACCCCCGGCAGTTCGGCGGGCGGCACGAGCGCGGTCTGCGCGCCGGGACGGAGAACGTGCCGGCCATCGCGGGGATTGGCGCAGCCGCCGAGTGGCTGACGCAGAATCTGTCCGCCGAAAGCGCGCGCGTGGCCGCTCTGCGCGGCCGGCTGGAAGCGGCCATCCTCGCGCGAATCCCCGGCACATCGGTGAACGGGGCGGGGGCGCCGCGGACGCCGAACACCACGAACATTCAATTCGCCGGGCTCGAAGGAGAAGCCCTCCTGATTTCGCTCGATCTCGCCGGTTTTGCAGTCTCCTCAGGCGCGGCTTGCTCTTCCGGCGCGGTCACCCCCTCTCATGTGCTGACGGCCATGGGGTTGTCGAAAGAGCAGGCAAAGTCTTCGCTCCGCTTCTCCTTGGGGCGGACGAACAACGAATCCGATGTCGACGCCCTGGTCGACGCGGTCGAGCGAGCCGTGGCCCGGCTCCGCAACCTCTCGCCATTCCATGCCGTTCCATCGTCCTGAGCCCGGTAGCCTGATCGCGGTGGCGATGAGCGGCGGCGTCGACTCCTCGACGGTCGCCGCGCTGCTCCACCGCGAGGGCTACCCGCTTGTCGGCATGACCATGCAGCTCTGGAACCAGCGGCGCCTTCCGCAGCTCGTTCCGGAAGGCCCCACCGGCCGGTGCTGTTCGCTTGATGACGTTTACGACGCCCGCGCCGTGGCGTCCCGGCTTGGCATCCCCTACTACGTCGTGAATTTCGAAGAGCGGTTCGAGCGCGAGGTGGTCAAGCCGTTCATCGGCGAATACCTGTCGGGCCGCACCCCGATCCCCTGCACACTGTGCAACAACCACGTGAAGTTCGACGACTTTATCGAAATGGCCGACGGCGTCGGCGCGGCTTTCATCGCCACCGGCCATTACGCGCGGCTCGGCTTCGACGGGACCACGGGATTGTGGCAGATGCGGAAGGGCGCCGATCCGGCGAAGGACCAGACCTACTTCCTTTGGGGACTGAAGCAGCATCAGCTTGCGCGGACTCTCTTTCCTCTGGGCCATCTGACCAAGCCCGAGGTCCGCGCCCTGGCCGCTTCACTGAACGTGCCCACCGCCTCCAAGGACGACTCGCAGGAGATCTGCTTCGTCCCAAACGGCGATTACGCCGCCTTCATCGATGCCTATTTTGCCGAGCAGGGCTTGCCACGCCCGGAGACTCGCGGCGAGATTGTATCAACCTCCGGCAAGGTGCTTGGCGAACATGGCGGTGTCCACAATTTCACCGTCGGCCAGCGCAAGGGGCTGGGCATCGCCGCCCGCGAGCCGCTCTACGTCATCGCGACCGAACCGGCGGCTCAGCGCGTGGTTGTCGGGTCGAATGATGACCTGTTGCGCGCGTTCCTCGCCGCTCGTGGCGTGAACTGGGTCTCGATCCACCCCATCACCGAACCGCGCCGGGCGCAGGTGAAGATCCGCAACAAGCACGCCGCCGCTCCCGCGACGCTGTTCCCCACGGGGACTCAGGACTCCGTTGAAGTTCGTTTCGACGAGCCTCAGCGCGCGGTGACGCCGGGGCAGGCGGCGGTCTTCTACGACGGCGATCTCGTCCTCGGCGGCGGGTGGATAGAATAACGGCTTGGCCCGCCAGCGCAGTGCTTTCCGGAACCGGGTGGAATACGCATTTGTCCGCGTTCTGCTCGCCGTTCTGGGCGCGCTCCCGTACGGGAAGGCGACGGCGCTCGCCCGCTTCTGCCTGCGGGCCTTCGATTCCCGGTTCCGCCCGGTGGCCGAAGCCAACCTCGCCATGGCCCTTCCCGCCACCACCGCATCCGAGCGCGAAGCCATCATTGAAGGCTGTTTCCGATCGCTCGCGCGGCTGCTTGCGCTGATTCCCCGGTTCCCCTCGATCGGCAAATCGAACGTCCACGACTGGATCCGCTACGAGGGCTTCGAGCATTTCGAGAACGCCAAACGGCAGGGCAGGGGAGTCCTGTTCGCCACCGCCCATCTCGGCAACTGGGAATTCAGCGCCTTTGCCCATGCGCTCATGGCGGAGCCCATGACATTCGTCGTCAGGCCGCTCGACAACCCCTTGTTGGACGAACTCGCGACCCGCTACCGCACGCTTTCCGGCAACCGTGTGCTGTCACGCACCGGCTATGCCCGGGCCATGCTGGCGGTCCTCAAGAGGAACGAAGCCCTGGGGATCCTGATTGATCAGAATGTCACAGCGGACCGCGGCGTCTTCATCGACTTTTTCGGCGTCAAGGCGTGTGTCGATTCCGGTTTTGCCCGGCTTGCCGCCCACAGCAAGGCGGCGGTGATCCCCGGCTATGCGCTGTGGTCGGAGAGCGAGCAGAAATTCGTTCTTCACTTCGATCCGCCGGTACCCATCTCGGGCGAGGCTCTGGCGGATACGCAGGCGATCCACACCGCCCTGGAGAACGCGATCCGGCGCCATCCGGGCCAGTGGCTCTGGATCCACCGGCGCTGGAAGACGCGCCCGCCGGAGGAATCAGCCGGCGCCGGCTGACAGCCCAGCCCGTTCCCTCAACAGGGCGACTGTTGCGTTTTCACCGCCGGGAAACAGCATCGCGTATTCGAGCGGATTGCACTCCACGCACTCCCCCGGGCGGTCGTAGTGGCTTGGCAGCTTTGCCCGCACCGACAACCCGGCTCCACGATCGAGCAACAACCGCGTCATTTCGAGGCCGGCGTCCCCGTACTGTGAGACGCTGTGGAAGATCGCTGTCTGCCCCCCAATTCCCTCGATGTTGACCTCAGCCGGGGAGTTCACGTCCGCGCCTCTTTTGAGGAGCAATTCCGCGGCCTCGAGATTGGCGAACTCGGCGGCCACATGCAGCAGAGTCGCTCCGTCAAGGAGCATCCCTCTGCCTCCAGTGCTCCCGGCGTCGAGGCCCTTGATGCGCCGCCGCGCCAGTCCGGGTTCGGCGTCGAGAATCGCCGCCAGCTCATCTGTCCGCCCCCGGAGGATTTCGAGAACACCCGGCTGGTCGTAGCGTGTGCTTGCGCCCCTGGCGAGCAGGAGGTCGATGCACTTTGCCAGACCGGGCGACCGTGCGTACGTGCCGATGAGGTAGTCGAGCGCCGTCCCGCGCACCCCAGGCTTCGAGCAGTTCGGATTGGCTCCATGGTCGAGCAGCCATTGGAGCGTGACAGGGTGGGCCGACTCGCACGGTGAGAAAAGGATCGGGAACCAGCCGTGCCATTCGGCGTTCACGTCCGCGCCCATGGAGACCAGCAGGTCCATCATTGGGATCCTGCCGGCGTTGAGCGAGGCGCGCATGAGCGGACCGTCGCCGCCCTGGTGCACGTCGGAACCGTTTTCAATCATCCAGCGGGCGATTGCGAGCCTTGCCGGGGACGGAGGCTCCCACGGCACGCGGCATTCAGCCACCCAGGTTAAAGGGCCATCGCCCCCGTACCCCAAGGGCGCCGTGTGCAGGCTTGGATTGGCGGTCATCAGCGCCCGGACTTCATCAAGGTCGTTGCGGTCGATGGCCAGCTTGAGCCGTTCGGTCTCTCCATTCGACACCGGCTTTGCCCCCCTTGCTACGCCGATGGTATCAGGCGGTCCGCCCCGGGAAGACACCAGAACGCAGGCCGGGGTAGGAAGAATCAAGAACCCCCGGCCTGCGGCCCCCAACTCTGGTGTCGCCAATGCTCGGCCGATTCCGCTTCTGCTTCCGGCCAGCCTCAACCGCCGCCTGCCCAGGCAAGGAACCTCCGAATTGAGACACGGAGGTTCCTCGCGCCGCGGGAGCCGGCTATGGGTAGCTGACCGGAATCGAAGTGATCGCCTCGCCTGCGAAACGGAGGCCCAGTGCGGCGACTGACCCCGAAGGCACCGACAACCGGGCCATCCCCCGCTTGCCTGTCACGCCAGCCATCCCCGGCTGGTCGCGAAGGTTGAACGCAACCCGGTTGCGCGCCGCCAGGTTGAGCGTGACCGTTCCTATCTGCGCGCCATCGTTGCCGTATACAGCGATCGTGACTGTGGTGGCATTCTCCTTCGGGTTGACGACGGCCATCGCTGTGGTCAACCCCGTGTCGTCCCAGGTCATGTATGCCGCCGGTCTCGAATCCTCGCTCAGCGGAATCACGGCCTCCTGGTCCGCCCTGCCGGACACAGTTTGCCGGAACACGCCATAGCCGGTGACTCCGTCGGGCAGGGTTGCCTCGGTCCAGCCCTGCTGAAGCGAACCGCTGTTTGGCGCTTCAAGGAGTGCCGTCGCCCTCGGAGCGATGGTCACGGTGTGGTCCGACACCGGACCCACGCCGATCAGCGGCACGCTGAGGTCTCGGCCGTCCGCGCCCCGGAACCGGACCCGGATGCGCGCCGCCGTGTCCGTTGTGTTCGAAAAATACATGGCGGTGTACCAGCCGCCGCCGAAAGCAAGCTGCGGCATGACGTACGACTTCCCGGTCACCGGCGTGTCCGAAGCCTCCGTGATCGCCAGTGAAGTTGTGTAGATCTGGTCGCCCTGGTTGTTGTTGTTGTTGTT
>JACADU010000461.1 GCA_013388415.1 Bryobacteraceae bacterium | reverse complement strand
CGGCGCACGGCAGCCCGATCGCCGTGCCCACGCAGGACATGGTGCTCGGCATGTACTACCTCACCAAGGCGCGCCGCGGCACCAAGGGCGAGGGCAAGAAGTTCGCCTCGGTCGAGGACGTGCTCATCGCCCTCGAGATGGGCGAAATCGAAACCCAAACGCCCATCACTCTTCGTTACACCGGCAAGGTCATCGAGGTCACCAACAAGCAGGAGATCATCCACACCGAGCCCATCGTTTACAACAAGACCGATCTGGAAACCACCGCCGGCCGCGTCGTCCTCAACGACCAACTGCCGGAAGAGATGCCGTTCATCAACGGCCTGCTCAAGAAGAAGGGCCTGACGCAGCTCGTCCAATACTGCTATTTGCGCCTTGGCCTTCAGACGACGGTGAAGATGCTGGACGACGTGAAGGACCTCGGCTTCCTCTCGGCCACCCGCGCCGGCATCTCCATCGGCATCGACGACATGGTGGTTCCCGCCAGCAAGGGCGCGCTCGTCCGCGACGCCGAAAAGGCCGTCATGGAAGTCCAGTCGCAGTATCAGGAAGGCGCCATCACCGCCGGCGAGCGCTACAACAAGATCATCGAAATCTGGAACAACGTCACCGAGCGGGTCTCGGGAGAAATGTTCAAGTCGATGGAGGCCGACGACAGCTCCGGCCGCTACCTCAACCCCATTTACATCATGGCCGACTCCGGCGCGCGCGGCAGCAAACAGCAGATCCGCCAGCTCTCGGGCATGCGCGGCCTGATGGCCAAGCCGTCGGGCGAGATCATCGAGACGCCCATCACCGCCAACTTCCGTGAAGGCCTCAACGTGCTCCAGTACTTCATCTCGACGCACGGCGCCCGCAAGGGTCTGGCCGACACCGCGTTGAAGACGGCCGACTCGGGCTACCTGACCCGCCGGCTGTGCGACGTCGCCCAGGACGTGATCGTGACCGAGCTGGACTGCGGCACCAACGACGGCATCTACGTCGAGCCCATCGTCGAATCGGGCGAGATCATCGAGCCCCTGCGCGACCGCATTGTCGGACGCGTGGCGCTTGAGGACCTGTACGACTTCGAAGGCCAGGTCATCGTGCGGTCGAACGACCTCATCACCGAGGAACTGGCCAACGCCATCCAGGACGCCGGCATCGAGCGGGTCAAGATCCGCTCCGTGCTGACCTGCGAATCCCGCCGCGGCGTCTGCCAGCTTTGCTATGGGCGCAACCTCGGCACGGGCCGGATTGTCGAGCAGGGCGAGGCCGTCGGCATCATCTCCGCGCAGTCCATCGGCGAGCCCGGCACGCAGCTCACGATGCGTACGTTCCACATCGGCGGCGCGGCCTCCGGCGGAACCGAGCAGAACAAGCAGGACGCCCGCTACGACGGCTTCGCCCGCCACATGGGCGTCAACACCGTGCGGAACGCCAAGGGCGAGTTGATCGCCATGAACCGGACGGGCCTGCTCGTTGTCGTCGACGAGAAGAACCGCGAGCGCGAGCGGTACCAGGTGGTCTACGGCGCCAAGCTCCTGGTCGAGGACGGCGGACCCGTGCAAGCCGGCCAGACGCTGCTCGAGTGGGATCCGTACGCCTTCTCCATCCTCACCGAGGTGTCGGGCACGGTCCACTTCAAGGACATCGTCGAGAACGTCACCTACCATGAGCAGGTGGACGAGGTCTCCTCGATGTCTCAGTGGGTGATCATCGACAGCCAGGATGAGAAGCGGATGCCCACCCTGGTGATCCGCCCGGACGGCGGCGGCAAGCACGACGAAAAGCGCTACCTCATGCCCACCAACGCGCACCTCTCGGTCCGCGACGGAGACCGCGTCCACGCCGGCGACGTCCTCGCCAAGATCCCGCGCGCGACCACCAAGACCAAAGACATCACCGGCGGACTGCCCCGCGTCGTCGAGCTGTTCGAGGCGCGCAAGCCCCGCGAAACCGCGGTGATGAGCGAGATCAACGGCGTCGTCAAGATCGGCGACGTCCAGAAGGGTCTTCGCCGCATCACCATCACCGGCGACGACGGAACCGAGAAGGAATACTCCATCCCGCGCGGCGTCCACATCAACGTGCAGGACGGCGAGCGCGTCAAGGCCGGCGATCCGCTGATGGACGGCCCGCGCAATCCGCACGACATTCTGAAGGTCCTTGGCGAGAAGGAGCTTCAGAAATACCTCGTCAACGAAATTCAGGAAGTCTACCGCCTCCAGGGCGTCAACATCAACGACAAGCACCTCGAGGTCATCGTCCGCCAGATGATGCGCTGGGTGAAGATCGAGGACATCGGCGACAGCGAGTTCCTGCCCGAGGAAGTCGTGGACAAATTCCGCTTCCGCGAGGAGAACGACCGCGTCATCGCGTCCGGCGGCAAGCCGGCGCAGGGCTCGCCGGTGCTGCTCGGCATCACCAAGGCGTCTCTGTCGACCGACAGCTTCATCTCGGCGGCCAGCTTCCAGGAGACCACGCGTGTCCTTACGGAAGCCGCGATCAACGGCAAGATCGACTATCTCCGCGGTTTGAAGGAAAACGTCATCATGGGCCGGCTCATCCCCGCAGGCACGGGCATGAGCTACTATCGCCGCGTCAAGATCGCCGGCGAGGATGTGGTCGAGGAACCGGTGCAGGAGCAGGACGCGCTTCTCGCCGAGTCGCTCAACATCTACGACGAGGAGACCAAGGGGAGCTACATGAGCTCTTCCGAGGGTCTCGATTTCAACCTGGACGAACCTCTCGGCGACGCCGAGTAGACGCGATCCCGGCTGTTTCACCAACGCCGCCATCGAGGGCGGGAGCCCTCGAT
>JACADU010000470.1 GCA_013388415.1 Bryobacteraceae bacterium | reverse complement strand
TTCTTCGCCTGCTCCTCGACCCAGCCATCGGGCGCGTACTCGGCCTTGTCGTGGATCTTGATGTTGAACTTCATTCTCCCGACGCGTGAGAAGTCGTACTTGCGCGGGTCGAAGAACATTCCGTGGAAGAGCTGCGTCGCGGTGTCGAGCGTGGGAGGATCGCCCGGGCGCAGCTTGCGGTAGATCTCCAGCAGCGCCTCATTCTGGCTCTTGACGGGATCCTTCTTGAGCGTGGCGGAGATGACGTTGCCGACTTCGTCGCGCTCGGGGAAGAACACCTCGACGTGCTTGATGCCGGCTTCGGCGATCTTGCTGAGCATCGAGGCAGTGAGTTCCTGGTTCGCCTCGCCGAGCACCTCGCCGGTTTCCATGTCGATGACGTCGGCGGCAAGCCAGGCGCCCTGGATTTCGGCGGTCGTGACTTCGACCTGTTCGATTCTGGCCTTCAGCAGGTCCTTGATTGTGCTGGCGCGGATTTTGCGGTTGGCCGGATGGATGACTTCGCCGCTCTTGGTGGTGAGAGCGTTGCCGAGCTTCACATCGACAAGGGAATCGTCGACCTTCCAGAAGATCTGCGAGCCCTTCAACGTCAAGGTAGTGATCTTGTAGAAAGCCTTGAGGATCTCGGAATCGGTCTTGATGCCGAGGGCGCGGAGGAAGACCGTGCCGTAGAACTTGCGCTTGCGATCGATGCGGACATAGAGGAGGTTCTTGGCGTCGTACTCGAACTCGACCCAGGATCCGCGGTAGGGGATGATCTTGCCCAGATAGTAGTTCTGCGCCGGGATGCGCTCGAAGAACACGCCGGGCGAGCGGTGCAACTGGCTGACGATGACGCGCTCGGTCCCGTTGATGATGAACGTGCCGTTGGCGCTCATCAGCGGGATTTCGCCGAAGAAGACTTCCTGCTCCTTGAACTCGCGGACGCTCTTGTTTCCCGCCTCGTCCTTGTCGAACATCTTGAGGCGGATGGTCACCTTGAGCGGGGCGGCGTAGGTCATGCCGCGCTCTTCGCACTCAGCTTGGTCGTACTTGAGCTGGAGCCCGACGGGGTCGCCGCAGCGGTTGCAGAAGGTGACGACGTTCTTGTTGAACGTGCCGCACTTGTCGCAGAGGACATCGCCCGGGTGGAAGGGGTCGGTCTTGATGGTCGCGCCGCAGGCGGGGTTGCGGCAGACGGTGCGAAGGTGGTTGAGCCCCTTCAGGGCGCCGCACTTGCACTCCCAGTTGCCGATGGCGTAATCGACGAACTCGAGTTCGCTCATGCCACGGAAATCCGTGATGGGGAAGACGCTGCGAAAGACGCTTTGCAGCCCGATGTCGTCCCGCTCATCGGGCAGCAGGTCCATTTGCAGAAAGCGCTCATAGCTCCGCTTCTGAACCTCAATGAGGTTCGGGATGGGGACCGAGGTCTTGATCCTGGAAAAGTCGACGCGCTCGCGCGGCTGCATCGGATTGGACTGGGTAGCCATTCTCCACTCCTTGGGAAGCGTTCAGTGTTCGGCTGCGCTTCCTCAGTTTTTTTCAGGTCTGAAGGGGATGCCCGGCGCAGGGACGTCTGTCACCAAGGGCGGGTAGGTGTAATTGCGGGAAGAGACACACCGGCCGTAAGCGGTGTCCAAACAAATGTCTAGGCCACAGGAGATCCCGCGCTGGGGAAAATCCATGGAGATGAAAGATGGCACAGGCGCTGCGATTCCCGCTCGATTCCAGACTACGCTAGTGTCACTCTAACAGATCCATGACGGCAGCGTCAAATGCAACAGGCGCAAGGGAACTGACGGGACCGCGCCGGAGAGCGCGTTCCTGGCCGGGCTGCCGGCCGGTCCGGGGGCGGGCCGACCCGGCGCGGTCCCGCCCGTTTCTTGCGGCAGAGGCGTCCGTCCAGGCTTTGTGCGAATTGACAGAACGGCATTTGCGAACTTGAACGCCGCGGAGGTCAGGCGCAGGATTTTGCCCCTGCCCGGCGGATAGCCGGGGAGAATAAGCAGCGAAGACCATCGATGGAGGCGATCATGGAACGCTGGCGAAGCGCCGGCGCAATCGAAAAAGGGCGCCGGGGGCGGAGAGCCCAAGGCGCCCTTGGTGTCTAAGGCTGGCGGTTGGGGCGAGACTACTTGATCTCGACGGTGGCGCCGGCGTCGACGAATTTCTTCTGGATCGCGGCGGCCTCTTCCTTGTTGACGCCTTCCTTGATGGCCTTGGGGGCGGCTTCAACCAGGTCCTTGGCCTCCTTGAGTCCGAGGTTGGTCACTTCGCGGACCACCTTGATGACGCCGATCTTGTTCGAGCCGGCGCTGGTCAGAATCACGTTGAATTCCGTTTTCTCTTCCGCCGGGGCGGCGGCAGCGGCGGCGCCGGCAGCCGGAGCCGCAACGGCCACGGCAGCGGCGGCGGCCGAGACGCCCAGCTTGTTTTCCAGCAGCTTGACGAGCTCGGAAGCTTCCAGCAGCGTCAGGCCCTGAATCTGTTCCGCAATCGCGTTGATGTCAGCCATTTCGTTTCACTCCATCCAATCCATTGTTGAACCGTTGATACGCTGGGCGATCAAAACCGAGAAGCGTGGACCGGCGGCCCAGCCAAGGCGCCAGTACCCGGCCCCTCCCACAGGGGAGGACAAACCAAACCGGGCGGTCAGCCCGCAAACTTGTTGTTCTGCACACCCTGATCGATAACGACGGCGATGTTGCGGCCGACGGCATTGATGACAGTGGCGAGACGCTGCGCCGGAGCGTTAATGAGATAGAGGAGCCTGGCGTAGATCTCTTCCTTGGGCGGCATGTTGGCCAGAGCTTCGATTTGGGCGAGGTCGATGGCCCGGCCCTCGACCAGACCGGCCTTGAAACTGAAAGTGGGGTTGGCCTTGGCGTAGCTCTGGAGCGCCTTGGCGAGGGCGACGGGGTCGCCGCTGGTGTAGGCGACAGCCGACATCCCCTAGAGGCCCTTGAGAACAGCCGCGGCAGGCAGGCCGTCGGAGGCCTTCTCAGCGATGGTGTTTTTCAGGACCTGGTACACGCCCCCGGCGCCGCGCACGGTCTTGCGGAGTTCAAAATCCTGGGCGACGGTGAGCTTGTCGAAGCCGGTGACGAAGACGTTGTTCGACTTCTGCAACTCCTCGCGGAGGCGGTTCAGTTCGTTCTGTTTTGTTTTCCTGTCCTTCATGATCTGGCTCCCTCAGGCCTGCTTTTGGTTGTAGTTGGTGACGTCGAGATGAACGCCCGGCCCCATGGTGGAGCAGACGGTGACGCTGCGAACGTACTTGCCCTTGGCCGCGGCGGGCTTGGCCTTGAGGACTGCGTTGATGAGCGTGGAGGCGTTTTCGACAAGCTTGTCGTTGTCGAAGCCGACTTTGCCGACGGGAGCGTGGATGACGCCGGTCTTGTCGACGCGGAATTCGACCTTGCCGGCTTTGACTTCCTGAATGGCCTTGGCGATGTCGGTGGTCACGGTGCCGGTCTTGGGGTTCGGCATGAGGCCGCGGGGACCGAGAATCTTGCCGAGCCGGGCCATCGAGCGCATCATGTCGGGCGTGGCGATGACGGCTTCGTAGTCGAGCCAGTTTTCCTTCTGGATCTTTTCGACCATCTCCTCGCCGCCGAAGAAATCGGCGCCTGCCGCCTCGGCTTCGCGGAGCTTGTCGCCGGAGGCGATGACGAGGACGCGCTTGGACTTGCCGAGTCCGTTGGGCAGGACGACAGTGCCGCGGACCATCTGGTCGGCGTGCTTGGGGTCGACGCCGAGGCGCATGTGAACCTCGACGGTCTCGTCGAACTTGCTGAACTTGACCTTCTGGACGAGGGTAATCGCCTCGTTCAGGGAGTAGGGCCGCGCTTCAATCTGATTCGCGGCAGCAGTGTATTTCTTGCCTGGTTTTCTTGCCATATTGACTGGTCCAAACGGCCCCGGCAAAAGCCGGAAGCCTCCCAAGTGTGGTAGTAAGAGCTGACTCCGCTCCCTGACGGTCGCGGCTCAGCTTCAATTCTAACAGATCAGCCTTTGACTTCGACGCCCATGGACACGCAGGTGCCCTTGACGTTGTTGACAGCGGCTTCGAGAGAGAAGCAGTTGAGGTCGGGCATTTTGATCCTGGCGATCTCCTCGATCTGGGCCATGGTGATCTTGCCGACCTTGGTCTTGTTGGGTTCCGCGCTTCCCTTCGCCAGGTTGACGGCGCGCTTGATGAGAACGGGGACGGGCGGGGTTTTGGTGATGAAGGTGAAGGAGCGGTCCGAGTAGATGGTGATCACCACGGGGATGATCAGGCCTTCCTGGTCCTTGGCGCTCGTTTTGGCGTTGAACGCCTTGCAGAACTCCATGATGTTGACGCCCTGCGGGCCGAGCGCGGTGCCGACGGGCGGCGCCGGGGTGGCCTTTCCGGCAGGAATTTGCAGCTTCACCATTCCAGTGACTTTTTTCGCCATGATGGTTTTCCTTTTCTATAACCTTTCGCGCGTCATGGTGGGGAGTTAACCGGCCTTTTCCACCTGGAGGAATTCGAGCTCGACAGGAGTGGAGCGGCCGAAAATGGTCACGAGCACGCGCAGAGTATTCCGTTCGGGATTGACTTCGTCGACCTTGCCCTGGAAGTTGGCGAAGGGGCCGTCGATGATGCGGACGGTTTCGTTCTTCTCGAAGGTGAGTTTGGGGCGAGGCTTGTCGGCGCTGGTGGCCTGGCGGTTGAAGATGTTGTCGACTTCCTCATGGGAAAGTGGAACCGGCGTGTTGCCGCCGCCGACAAATCCGGTGACGCGGGGAGTGTTCTTGACGTGATGCCAGAGCTCGTCGTCCATGGCCATCTGGACCATCACATAGCCGGGGTAGAGGAGCCGTTTGGAGGTGACCTTTTTGCCGTTTCGAAGTTCCACCACTTCCTCGGTGGGGATGAGGACCTGTCCGAGACGGCCGGAAAATCCATACGCGGAGGCGCGCGCGCGGAGTGATTCCGCGACTTTGTTTTCAAACCCGGAGTAGGTATGGATGATGTACCAATCCATGCCCTCGACGTGCATGGCGGCGGCTGGAAGGACCGGCGCGGGGGGTGCGGCGGCAGTCTCTTCAGTGGCAGTCTCTTCAGGGGCAGTCTCTTCAGTGGCCGCCGCTTCAGGCGCGGGCTCTTCAGCCGCGGGTTCTTCAGGCGCGGGTTGTTCAACAGCAGAGGCATCCGCCGGGGCTGCGGCCGTTTCGGCAGCCTTGGCGGACTCCTCGCCCTGGGCTGGTGTTACGTCTTCGGGCAAGCCGAATTCCTGGTCCGAAATTGATTCAGGCATCGAATCACTCAATCACTCAGCGCTGGCGATGGGGCTCTGAACGGGCGTGCGAGAGCGGCCCGGTTATCTCCGCGCAAGGCTTTGGAAGATCTGGTTGATACCGCGGCCGAGCACGAGGTCGACCAAGGCAAAATATGCTGCGAACAGGAAGACGGCCGCGATGACCACAGCGGTCGTGGCCTGAACCTGTTTGGCGGTAGGCCACGTGACGCGCCGCATCTCGGCGCGAAGGTCCTGGAAGTACTCTTTGACGTTGGTGAGCCACGAGGCGGCGGCTGCGACGCCGCCCCTGGCGTTCGCTCCGCCGTTCGCACCGCTGACTGCTGTCGATTCTGCTGCCATGGAAGGCACCTGCTGGACTCGCTTTCCAAATGAACTCAAATTGCCGGGAATGGTGGCAGGGGCTGAGGGAATCGAACCCCCACTCGCGGTTTTGGAGACCGCCGGTCTACCGTTAACCTAAGCCCCTAACCGGGTAACCCAAACTTCATCTTACCGCAGGCGGCCGGCGGGGTTTTAGCCGGCCGCGCGGAAATCCAAACGGCCGCTCGCTGACGGCAGCGGGTCGGTGCCGAACTACTCGATGATCTCGGCGACGGTGCCGGCGCCGACGGTCCTGCCGCCCTCGCGGATGGCGAACCGCAGACCCTTGTCCATGGCCACCGGCGTGATCAGTTCCACCTTGATCGACACGTTGTCGCCCGGCATGATCATCTCCACGCCTTCCGGCATCTCGATGACCCCCGTCACGTCCGTCGTCCGGAAATAAAACTGCGGCCGGTAGCCCTTGAAGAACGGCGTGTGCCGGCCTCCCTCTTCCTTCGACAGCACGTACACCTCGCCCTTGAACTTGTGGTGCGGCGTGATCGAGCCCGGCTTGGCCAGCACCTGCCCGCGCTCCACCTCGTCCTTGTCGATGCCCCGCAGCAGCAAGCCGACGTTGTCGCCCGCCTGCCCCTGATCCAGCAGCTTCTTGAACATCTCCACGCCCGTCACCACCGTCTTCCGCGTCTCCCGGAAGCCCACAATCTCCACTTCCTCGCCCACCTTGATCACGCCCTTCTCGATCCTGCCCGTCACCACCGTGCCGCGCCCCTGAATCGAAAAGATGTCTTCCACCGGCATCAGGAACGGCTTGTCCACGTCCCGCTGCGGCAGCGGAATGTAGCTGTCCACCTTCGCCATCAGCTCTTCGACCGTCTTCTCCCACTCCGGCTCTCCGTTCAGCGCCCCCAAGGCGCTCACCCGCACCACCGGCAGATCGTCGCCCGGAAAACCGTAGCTCTTCAGCAGGTCCCGCACTTCCAGCTCCACCAGCTCCAGCAGCTCGGGATCGTCCACCGCGTCCACCTTGTTCAACGCCACGATGATGTAGGGCACGCCCACCTGCCGCGCCAGCAGCACGTGCTCCCGCGTCTGCGGCATCGGCCCGTCGGTGGCCGCCACCACCAGAATCGCGCCGTCCATCTGCGCCGCCCCGGTGATCATGTTCTTGATGTAGTCGGCGTGGCCCGGACAGTCCACGTGGGCGTAGTGCCGGTTGGCCGTCTCGTACTCGACGTGCGCCACCGCGATCGTGATGCCGCTCGCC
>JACADU010000456.1 GCA_013388415.1 Bryobacteraceae bacterium | reverse complement strand
GGAGCCGTGGAACTGGTTGGTCCCGGACTTGGTGACGGCGGCGTTCCAGTTCTGGTAGTTGATGAGGGCGAAGAAGCCGGGCAAATTGCCGGTTGCCTCCTGGAAGTCGTTCTTGTTGCGGAGGAGGCGGCCTGAGATGCTGTTGGCGTTAGTGAAGCGGTGGTCGAGCTTCACGACGCCCTGGTAGTCATCGACCTTCTGCTGGCTGGCTGTGGTGAGGATCCCGTTGGCGAGATTCGGGAGAGGCACGAAAGCCTGGAGGAATTTCTGGGAGGCGGCGTTGAGCCGGCTCGATGGGATGATGTTGCCGGGAAAAGTTCCGCCGTTGGGGTCCCTGAGAGTGATTCTCGAGCTTGAGAAGTCGCCCCGGCGCTGTGCTTCGGTGGGCACGGTGGCGGTGACGGCACCGGGGGCGCTGCGCTCGCTCGTGCCTTGGAAGGAGCCGAAGAAGAAGGTGCGGTCGCGGAGGAGGCGCCCGCCTATGGTGCCGCCGTACTGGTTGCGCCTGAAGGGCGGGACGGTGGTGGAGAAGAAGTTGCGCGCGTTCATCTTCTCGTTGCGGAGGAACTCGAAGAGGGAGCCGTGGAACTGGTTGGTCCCGGACTTGGTGACGGCGGTCATGAAGGCTCCGGCGTTGCGGCCTCGGTCTGCTCCGTAGGAGTTGGTCTGGATGGAGAACTCGTCGAGGGCATCGGGATTAGGGAATATGGCGGGCGCGTTGAAGTAGGGGTCGTGGTTGTCGCCGCCGTCCAATTGGTAGTTGTTGGAGTTGGTCCGAGCGCCGTTGATCGAAACGGTTTCGTTCTGGCCCTGGTCCTTGCCGGCGACACCGCCGGAACCAGCGACGAGGCGGGTGAGTTGGAGTGGATTTCGGCCGTTGAGGGGAAGTCCGACGATGCGAGCGGAGTCTACGACTTCGCGGATGCTTCCTGACCGCGTCTCTACCTGCGTCACCTCAGCCTGCACTTCTACGCTTTCCGCGAGCGAGCCGACTTCGAGGAGGATGTTCACCTGGCGGTTCTCGTCGACCTGGACCTGAATCTTGTCCTGGACGAAGGACTTGAAGCCCTGCATCTGGGCGCGGACCGAGTAGACGCCAACTGCGAGTTGGGGAGCGACGTAGTTGCCGGTGTCGTTGGACTTCACGGAGCGGGATGCGCCGGTGAGAGTATTGCTGATGGTGATCTCGACGTTGGGGACCACGGCGCCGGACTTGTCGGAGACGGTGCCGTAGATGGTCACAGTGCCCTGGGCCATCACGTTTGCGGCAACCAGCGCGAGGACAGGCGTGATGTGACTGAAGCAGTTCATGACGAGGACTCCTGGCAAGGAGTATAGAGCATAGCGAAATACCCTGAGGGCTGGGAGGCATAGAAACCTGCCAATGACAGGCCGCGCGCCGGTCATCATCGGGAAGTGGCGGGTCGAACACGCCTCCAGGATTCGCTAGACTGCAAGAACGATGCGGATTGCCGTTTGGGCAGTACTGATCCTGGCCAGTTGCGTGGCGCAGGCGGCCGGCCCTCTTCCCGTGCTCTCCGAAGCCCAAAAGGCGGAAGCCCGGCGCCTGATCGAAGTGATCCGGAAGGATCCAAGAGGACCGTTCGGCGCCATCCAGTGGTATTGCAAGGACGGGCGCGTGCTGCCCGCGGCGGGCACGCCATGCGGGCGGGCCGGCGGGTTTCAGCATGCCGCTCCCAGCGACGCCGCCCGCAAGCTGGAAGCCCTCGACTACCGCGTCGCCAGGTTCCTCTCCGGCCTGTCTTTCGAGGACTATTTCGACGCCCGCCGGAACCACTACTGGCTCCGCGAGATGCTCATGCTCTCCTACCTGATCGAGCGCCACCACGGATGGATCTACGCCAGGACGTATGCGCGGCGCGGGGTCCGGCAGGCCGAAAACGAGGCGCGGGAAGGCAGGCGGCTGCTCGCCACCCTGCTCCGCGATCACACTTGGGTCGAGAAGAACTACACGCTCGCAATGCTGGCGGTGACAGCCACCCCCCACGGTCAGGACAGCAACCGCGTGGCGCGGATTCGCACCCTTTCCGCGGCGCTGGCCGACCAGGACCGGCGGTTTCAGCCGATGCGCGGCAAGATCCACTCGATGCCGGAAGCGGCGGATATCGCCCGGGTCGAACAATTCGTCAAGGAAAAGCAGCCGGCCAACACAAAAGGCTTTCAGGAATTGATCGAGCTCATGCGGGAGGAGTATCAGGAAACCCCCATGCCCGCCGGTTGGGATTTCATGCGCGAGGCGTCGCTCGCCGTGGACATCCGGAAGCGGCTCTGCCAGCCGGGACTGAAGGGCGAGCAGGCGCTCGTCCTGGCGGACGAATTGGGACGGCTGCATGACGTCGCCCTGCGGTCCGGCTTGAAACCCAGCCAGGCGCGGACCCGGCGGGAGCGCCTGGAGGAGATCCGGGGCTGGATCCGTTACGGGACGGGCTTCGGCCTGTTTTCGTGGCGCGAAATGAACGCGCTGGAAGAGGCGCTGGACCGCGTCTTGAAGAAGCGGAGCGTCAGCGCTGTCGAGTACGAGGACTTGTCAGACTATCTGGAAGGCGCG
>JACADU010000483.1 GCA_013388415.1 Bryobacteraceae bacterium | reverse complement strand
GGCACCGGGATTACCGCCCGCGACGTCACCCCCGAGGCGACGCGCGACGTGCTCGACCGGGAACTGCCGGGCTTTGGCGAACTCATGCGCGCCTACGGATTGGGGTTCACGCGGCGAGCCGCGCTTTCACGCGGGCTCGCGGGAACCCGTAACACGTGTCTCATCGTCAACTTGCCCGGATCGCCGAAGGGTGCGGCGCAGTCTCTTGATGCTATCTTGGACCTCGTGCCCCATGTTGTCGACTTGTTGCGCGGCAAGACTGCGCATGCCGAGGATCTGAAACGGAGCTGACGCCGGCGGCGTCATCAAAATAGGGAAATCTTGTTGATGCGAAGACGTTTAGTGAACGCCCTGCTGGCAGCCGCGCCCGCCGCTTTGCTCGAGGCCCAGGCGCCGGTCCTGCCGGGGACGCCCGCTCCCAAGGCGGCCAAGCCGCCCATTGCGCCGGGGACGCCCGCGCCCAAGCCGGCCGAGCCGCTCGCGGAAGGGCCGGTGATCCGCACGACCGTGAATGTGGTTCTGGTGCCCACGACGGTCACCGACAACAAGGGCAATGTCGTCAACGGGCTCCAGCCGCAAGATTTCGAGCTGTACGACAACGGCAAGCTTCAGCAGATCAACCGCGACGTCGCATTCCTCCCGCTCTCGATGGTGATCTGCATCCAGCGCAGCGCCAACATTGAGGCCATCCTGCCCAAGATCCGAAGAATGGGCAACGTCATCCACGACCTGCTCGTCGGCCAGGACGGCGAAGTGGCCATTGTCAGCTTCGACCACCGCATTGAGACGTTGCAGGACTTTACTAACGATCCCGATCTGATCAACGCCGCAGTGGAAAAGCTGCGGGCGGGCGGCCAGAACTCGCGGTTGAACGATTCGATTCAACACGCCATTCGAATGCTCCGCAGCCGCCGCGACCGCCGCCGCGTGATTCTGCTCATCTCCGAGACTCTGGACCGTTCTTCCGAAGCGCGGGTCAAGGAAGTGGCCACCGAACTCCAGATTCACAACGTCGACGTCTACACGCTGAACATCAGCCGGGTGATCTCCCGCCTGACGGAGAAGCCTCAGGTGCCGCGTCCCGATCCGCTTCCGCCCGGCGCGCGTCCCCGCCCCGGCATGGCCGCCGGCGACCCGACCACGCAGGCGCAGATGACAGGCACATTCGGGTATGGGGCCGATTTCGTCCCCGTCATTGAAGAGATCTTCCGCGCCACCAAGGCCATTTTCGTCAAGAACCCGGCCGAGGTTTACACGCAGTTCACCGGCGGCCGCGAGTACAGCTTCATCACCCAGGCGGACCTTGAAGAGGCGATCGGAAAAATCGGCTCGGAGATCCGCAGCCAGTACATCCTGAGCTATACGCCGAACAACAAGCTGGAGGGCGGTTTCCACACCATCCGGGTCGTGGTGAACCGGCCGAATCTGAAGGTCCGGACGAGGCCGGGCTATTGGATGGCCGCCGTGGTCGAGTGATCACTTGAACACCATCGCCCCGAAACTGACGACGCTCTCCTCGTCGATATCCCAGTGCTGGTAGGCGCGAACTTCGCCCTTCAGCCCAGGCAGCACCTTCATCAGCGTATAGAAAGGGGCGCTGCCGCACCATTTCAGGTCGTCGCGGTTTTCGCGGACGAGTTCCCAGAAGCCGTCACCGTCGCCGGCTTCGAGCCTTGCCATCCGCGCGCGGTCGCGCTCGGCGACCTCGATCATCGCCCCTTGGTGGGGCTTGTAGGGCTGTTGGTCCCCGTAGCGGGCGCCCATGTGCGCCATGTCGACGCCGAGGACGAAGCAGAGCCGCCTGCCCTCCCTTGAGGCGAGTTCGCCCAGGGCGCCGAAGAACTCGCGCACCCCGTCGTCGTCTTCAGGCTTGCCGCCCTCGAAAAGACTCCGGCCAAATGGCCCGCAGAGGACCGGCAGGATCTCCACTCCGGGGCCGTAGAGCGCCTGGAGATAAACGACCTGAAACTCGATGGAGTGCTCGATGGAATGGCAGTAGTCTTCCATCAGCGACGCGCGCGGAGCGCGCTCCGCCAGCCAGACAGCGAGGTCGGAGCGCGTCCGCGTTTCCCCGAACGGGGTGAGGAACGGCTTGCGCGTGAGCCCGAACCGGTCTGGCATGCCGTAGTGCGAGGTTCCCAGGATGACGAACGTGCGCCCGGCGGCATCTTCGCCGAGCGCCCGGTAGGCCTGCCGGTAGGATTCGTATCCGGCCCATGGGCTGGCGTGCGGGGCGGCGACGGCGGCGGCGCCGGGCACGACGCCGGCCGATGGCGGCGCAATCAGTTCGCGCTGCATCAGTTCCTTCAGTTCGGCCGCGTCGCCCGGATAGCCCCCGCCCGCATGGATGGGCAGCCGCGCGGGCGCCTCCGAAAACGCCTTCTCCGAGGCGGCGCGCATCGCCTCGAATTTCTCTCCCTCCAGGAATCCCGCGTCGTCCAGGACTTTGGTCAGATGGTCCAGCAGCTCCCCGGCGCGGAGATCGCCGGTTGCCTGGACCATGGCGAGGCGCGCTTCACTGGCGTCGTGGCGCCCGTCGAAGAACTCCAAAACGGGCCCCGCCTGTGGCGGCAAGAGGACCTGCACCGGCGAATAGTGGTAGGAATCGTGCAGGACCAGCCTGTACTCGTCGTCGACCGGCGCGATCATCGCCTCGACTCCCAGGCGGATGCGCGCGAGCTGTGTTGCCATCTGCTCATCATATAAGCACGGGTTCCTCCCCGGGCTCGACGTCGTAGAATCGGACTTGTGGACGTTCTCACGGGGAAAACCGTTCTCATCGCCGGCGCTTCCGGCGGACTGGGCGAATCCGTCACGCGCGCCTTTCTCGACGCCGGATACAGCGTGGCCGGGGCGGCGCGCGCCTGGAAGACAGAGCGTGTTCCACCGGGCGATTTCCTGCCGGTCGAGGCCGACCTGACCTCCTCCGCCGGCTGCGAATCGGCCGTGCGTTCCGTTTTGGACCGCTGGGGCCGGCTTGACGCCGCCATCAATCTCATGGGCGGTTTCGCCGCCGGCGGGCCACTCCAGTCGAGCAGCGAAGAGACCTGGGACCGGATGATGACGCTGAACGCCAAGGCAGCCTTCCTGTTCTTTCGCGCGGCGCTGCCGCCGATGCTTGAAGCCGGACAGGGACGGCTCATTGCCATTGGCGCGCGCGCGGGAGTTCAACCGCCGGCCGGCCTGTCGGCATACGCCGCGTCCAAAGCCGCGCTGCATGCCCTTGTGCTTTGCCTCGCCGCCGAGCTGAAGAAGACGGGCGTGACCGCTAACGCAATTTTGCCCAGTACAATCGATACGCCCGCCAACCGGGCGGCGATGCCCGGTGCGGACCACTCGAAATGGGTTCCCGCCGACTCGCTCGCCAGCCTGCTCCTCTACCTCGTTTCTCCCGCCGCGGCGCACATCAACGGCGCGCTCGTCCCCGTCTACGGCCAGTCCTGAAAGGTGAAATTGCGATGCGACCTGTCCCTCTGACCCCCGCCGAACTCGATGCAAACCTCGCCTCGCTTCCCGGTTGGAGCCTGGTGAACGGAAAGCTGCACCGTGAGTACCGCTTCGCGGACTTCCCGCACGCCTTCGGATTCATGGCGACGGCGGCTCCTGTCATTGAGCGCCGGAACCACCATCCGGAATGGCTCAACGTCTACAACTGCGTGACCGTGGACCTGACGACGCACGACGCCGGCGGCGTCACTTCTCTCGACGTCGACCTCGCCCGCCTATTGGACTCCATCGCACAAAAACTCGCATGAAATACCCGGCACGCCTTCTCACCCTC
>JACADU010000466.1 GCA_013388415.1 Bryobacteraceae bacterium | reverse complement strand
CGTAAACGCCTGCCGCCGCTGCGGCCCAAAACGGAAAACCGCAAAGTCACTGTCGAACGAGGCCGCACGGCTGATACCCAGCCTCCGCATGACCGCAAAACTCGTCCGGTCGACGATCGAGAAGTCCTGGTCTCGATACGAAGCCCCGATCTGCCAAGCGGCTTCCAGATCACCGGCTCCGGCCGGCTCCACCACTGCCACTCCTTCGCGTAGCCCCTGCCAGAATCGTTCGGCCGCCCGCCGCCCCAGCGATGATGAATCAGAGTCCAGGTTTCGACCAGAACGTGACCGGTGGTCACAAGGGCTTCGCCTGCGGAGAGAAGCTTCTTCGCCCGGGCGTTGTTGCGATCGGATCCGTCGGCCGCGGCGTACCAGACTTAAGTGTCTACGAACAGGCTCATCGCCGGCTCCGCCTGCGGCCCGGGCTGGCTCGCCTCCCAGCGGATGCATCAGCGATCATTGCGTCTGTGTTGGCGGCGATATCGGATTCCCCCGAGCGGCCCAAGTCGAAAACCATGGAAGCATCGGCCTGCGCTCGCGAACCGCCCAGATCACGAGCCACCAGCCGTCGAACATACTCCGCCAGTGATATGCCTAGTTCGCTGGCCCTTTGCCGCGCCCGCCGTTGAACCTCCGGCTCCAGCGTGATCTGCGTTCTTGCCATCATGATGTCTACAGCAACACTGTAGCCAATCGCTCCCCGGCTCCGCCTACTTGTCGTTTAGGCTGACGTCTCCTCCGCTCCGCCCGCCGCCTGCCCCAGAATCCTGAACTGCGGAACCAGCCTCGCCGGCAACTCGAGCTCCGGCATTGGAGCCGCCTTGAACAGTTTCAGACAAGGCTTCGCCAGCATCCGCGCCCACTTCGCCGCGTTGGTCCGCCGCGCGCTGTCCGTCGAGATGCCCGTATTCGCGTACATCTGCCGGTACAGCTTCGAAATGAACACGTACGCCAGCCGTGTCCTGAATGTGTACGCCTCAGCCGACCGTTTCCACACCAGCGGCAGGCTGTAAAACTGGTCCCATACCCACTGCGTCCGCCGCCGCATCTCCTCCGACGTCATCGTCGGATGCGGCATGAACATCTTGGGGCGCGACGCCTGCGGGATCAGCCAGTAGCGCGTGATCGGAATCCCCTCGATCCGCGCAACCCCCTCTCCCAGCGACCGCTCCCACTTCTGAAAATCCACCGTCCCCTCGAACGGCATCAGCATGACGAACTGCGCGAAACTCAGGTCCGACCGCTTCGCCAGCTCCAGAGTCGCCTCGAACGTCCCTTCCGTGTCCGTCGGCAATCCGAAAATGAACGAGCCCAGAACATGAACCCCGTGGCGCTTGAACGTCTTGAGCCGCTCCACCAATTCTTCGCCATGCGGGTTGAAGTCCTTGAAAACCGACTTCAGCCCCTCTTCGCCCACCGACTCGATCCCCACCAGCGCGCCCCGGATCCGCGCTTTCTTCATCGCGTCAAGAAACGCCGGGTCCTCCGCCGCCTCCATCGTGATCTGCGTAAAGAAGTTCATGTCGCCCGGCAGCTCCGCAAGCTGCTCCATCAGCTCGAACTTCTCCTGCCTTACCGCCCTCAGCGCCGCCGCCTTCTCATGGTTGCCTTGCTTCTCCGCGTTCGCGATGTCCGCGAACGAGACAGGATAGAAGTTGTCGTCGGCAAGCAGCACGAAACGGAAACCTTGCCTCCGCAGTTGAATGATCTCTTCAACCACTGCCAGCGTCGATCTCTGCCGTGGCTTCTGTCCGTCCGTCCGCCACACCGAGCAGAACGAGCAGTGCTTTGAGCACCCGCGGATCGTCTGCACCGACGCCCACATGTACTTGTCCTTCGGCAGCAGATCCCATCGCGCCGCCATGAACTCCCCCGGCGCCACCCGCCCGCCGTCGTACAGCTTCTGAAGCCGCCCCGCCGCGGCATCCCGCACCGCCTGCCCCCAAACGTGATCCCCGTCCCCCTTCACCACCGCATGCGCGCCCCCATGCTCGAACGCCTCCTCCGGATAGAGCGTGGCATGAATCCCCCCGTAAATCACCGTCGCGCCCTTCTCCCGCAGCCGCCTCCCGATCGTGTAGCCCCGGAACGCGTTCATCGTGTGGATGCCGATGCCAACGATGTCTCCGGCGCTCACTGCATCGAAATCCATGAACTCCAGCGTTTCATCGTGCAGCGCCGGATCGCCGAACTCCTCCGGCGTCGCCGCCGCCAGCACAAACAGCCAGCGCGGCGTGAGCACGGCGATCCCGAAACTCGACTCACTCGGACTGACCAGATGGACTCTCAATGCGCGCCTCCGCTCCTTCCCTGCAATCCGGCTTCTGACGCAACGAGCAGTTTATCACCACTCGGACGCCCGGTCTCAGAGAATCGGCAGCGCCGCGTATTCCGGTTCGCCGCCCGGCACTTCGAAGTCTTTGGGCAGATCGCCGTTGTCCGCCCGAAGATACCGCTGATGCTGCGGCTTGATTGTCGCCAGAAGCTCCGCCCGAGTCTTGATCTTCATCGGCTTCGGAACGTAGATCTTCCCCATCAGCGCCATCAGCCGCTCCGGCATCGCGCTGCTGAACATCAGCAGCGGCCAGGTGAAGTTCGGACCGTTCAGCTTCCGCAGCTTGTACAGCCACAATCCGACCGCCCCGGCGCGCCATGCCGCCGGAGCCCACCAGCTCACCTGCCCCGGCCGCAGGTTCATCTTCCAGCACTTCATCATGAGCTGCCATTGCAGCGCCGTCAGTTGCTGCGTCTCCGTCACGCCCTTCCGCGCCGCCATCCGCGTGTCGTGGAGCGGCGTGAAGATCGACGGGATGAAGAACGCGAACAAGCCGCGCCGTTCCACCTCGTAGATGAGATCGATCGTCGCCTTCACGTCGTCGTCCGTCTCGCCCGGGTTGCCGATCATCAGCGTCATCGCCGGGAACCAGTTGTTGCGGTTCAGAATCTCCAGCCCGCGAACCACGACGCTCGGCCATTCCTCGATCGGGAACGGAACGCCCTTGCCCGGCATGATCATCTTCGCCATCCGCACCGAGCCCGTCTCCAGCCCGATCAGCGGCGTCATCGCCTTCTTCTTCGGATGGCTGCTCAGCAGCGGCAGGTGGATCGGGCTCTTGTCCAGCATCAGCTCCGACATCTTCTCGATCAGCAGCGGATCCACCACCGCCGGCGCGATTGTGCAGTGGCTCAGGATGTGCTGCTCCACGCCCGGCGTGTTCACCACCTCCGAATAGAGATCCAGCAGCGCCTCGCGGTTCGGGAAGTAGAACGGCGTTTTCTTTCCCACCTGCCCCCAGATGAACATGTCCTCCGTCGCCAGCGAGATCTGCTTGTTCCCCTCGCGCACATTCGCCTTGACCGCCTCCAGGATCTTCTCCTTCGGAAGATCCAGTTGCGGGTTCAGGTCCGGCAAGCAGAACTGGCACCGCCGCCCGCATCCGGTCGTCATCTCGACCACTCCGAAAGTCGTCCGCTTCTTTGGAAAGATGACCGAGTCCCGGCTCTTGGGATGGCCCACGTCGATCTGCCGCGGCAGCTCCTCCCCGTTCAAGGCTTTGCGGAAAACCTCCATCGTGTCCGCGGACTCCGCGCGCCCTTCCACCACGCAATCGACGCTCAGTTCCTCGTAGGAATCCGTCTGGATAATCTGCCACCCGCCGGAGCCGCCGACGATCACCTTGAAGTTCTTCCTCAACGGGTGGTCCTTGATCGACGCGAACAACTGCCGCGAATAGTGCGAGTTGATCGGCTGCTTCGAGGAGCCGAAGATCGACGTGTAGACCCCCGCCGCGAAGGTCACGCCCAGCGGATTGTGCGTCGAGATGGCCACCGCCCGCGTCTCCGGACCGATGAATTGACCGATGTCGCCCGGATAACACACCGCGACCTCACCGGCGGCGTATTGCCGCAGCAGCGCCTCCTCCAGCACGCGCACCCCCGCCGGCATGTACCTCGCCGAGCCGTCCGGGTTGTACTCCAGGTTTCTCCACTGCGGGTATTTCCTGTTCAGGATGCCCTCCAGCCAGATCGGCAGCGAGGCCATGCTCATCTGGATGAAGTACCCCGCATGGTCGATCACTTCCGTCAACGGGGCTGTAATGACTATCCTTGCGCCTGCCGGGCGCGGGGGGG
>JACADU010000455.1 GCA_013388415.1 Bryobacteraceae bacterium | reverse complement strand
CGCGCCTTCTCTTCCGGCGCGTTGTCGATGGAATCGAAACTCCGGAACGCCACCTTCGGGTTGTGCTTGGCCAGCACCTTCGTGATGGCCGCCGTCAGCGTCGTCTTGCCGTGGTCGATGTGCCCGATCGTGCCCACGTTGACGTGCGGCTTGCTGCGATCAAATTTCTCTTTCGCCATCGTGCTTGTCTCCTCGTTTCATTCCAATGTGGGGCGGGCCCCCGGCCTGCGGCGGCCCCGCGGGCCGCCCTGCCGCTAATGCGTTACCTTCCCTTGCATCCGGCTCACCACTTCCTCAGTCACGCTCGCCGGAGCTTCTTCATACCGGCCGAAGTGCATCGTGAAGCTGCCGCGGCCCTGCGTCCGCGAACGCAGCTCGGTCGCATAGCCGAACATTTCCGACAACGGGACCATCGCCCGGATAATCTGCGTCGCGCCTTTCAGCTCCATCCCTTCCAGCCGGCCGCGCCGGCTGATCAGGTCGCCGTTCACGGCGCCCATGTATTCGTCCGGAACCACGACTTCGATCTTCATCACCGGCTCCAGCAGAACCGGTTTGGCCTTGGAAGCGGCATCCTTCAGCGCCATCGAACCGGCGATCTTGAACGCCATTTCCGACGAATCCACGTCGTGATAGCTGCCGTCGTAGAGGGTGACCCTGATGTTGTTCATCGGGAAGCCGGCCAGGACGCCGCCCTCCATCGCCTCGACGATACCCTTCTCAGCCGGGCCGATGTACTCCTTCGGAACCGTTCCGCCCACCACCGCGTTCACAAACTCGTAATCGGCCTCGATCGGCTCGATCCGGATCTTCACATGGCCGTACTGCCCGCGCCCGCCGGTCTGCCGCACAAAGCGCCCCTCGCCCTCAGCCGGCTTGCGGATCGTCTCCCGGTAGGCCACCTGAGGCTTGCCGACGTTGGCGCCGACGTTGAACTCGCGTTGCAGCCGGTCGACGATAATCTCCAGGTGCAACTCGCCCATGCCGGCCAGAATCGTCTGGCCCGTCTCATGGTCCGTGTTCACGCGCAGCGTCGGATCCTCGGCCACCAGCTTGGCGATCGCCATTCCAAGCTTTTCCTGGGCGCTCTTGGTCTTCGGCGCGATGGCCAGTTGAATCCCCGGAGCCGGGAAGTCGATCGACTCGAGCAGCACCGGCTGCGCTTCGTCGCAGATCGTGTCGCCAGTCGAAACCGTCTTCAAACCGACGCAAGCGGCGATGTCGCCCGCCAGGATCTCGGTGATCTCCTCGCGTTTGTTCGCGTGCATCTTCACCAGGCGGCCGATGCGCTCCCTGCGGTTCTTCGCCACGTTGAGGATCGAATCGCCCGTGCTCAGCTTGCCGGAGTAGACGCGGATGAACGCCAGTTGCCCCACGAAGGGGTCGGTCATGATCTTGAAAACCAGAGCCGCGAACGGCTCCTTGTCGTCGGCCTTCCGTTCGATCTGCTTATCCGGGTCGTCCAACGCCGTGCCGATGATCGGCGGAACGTCGATGGGCGAAGGCAGCAGATCCACCACCGCATCGAGCATGTTCTGTACGCCCTTGTTCTTGAACGCCGAACCGAGGACCACGGGAAAGATCTTCAGGCCGATCGTGCCCTTGCGCAGGCCGAGAATGATCTCCTCCTGCGTCAGCGCTTCCCCGTTGAGATATTTCTCCATCAAGTGGTCGTCGCACTCGGCGGCGGCTTCCACCATCTTGTCGTGGTACTCCCTGGCCTGATCGGCCAGATCGGCGGGAATCTCCACATCCTCATAGGCTGCGCCGAGAGTCTCTTCCTTCCAAATGCGCGCCTTCATCGAGATGAGGTCAACGACGCCCTTGAATTGATCCTCGGCGCCGACCGGGATCTGAATCGGCACCGGCCGCGCCTGAAGGCGGTCTACGATAGTGTCGATCGCGTGGAAGAAATCGGCGCCCACCCGGTCCATCTTGTTGATGAAGCAGATGCGCGGGACCTGATACTTGTCCGCCTGCCGCCAGACCGTTTCCGACTGCGGCTGCACGCCCGCCACCGCGTCGAACACGGCCACCGCCCCGTCCAGCACGCGCAGGCTGCGCTCGACCTCGGCGGTGAAGTCGACGTGCCCCGGCGTGTCGATGATGTTGATCTGGCAGTCACGCCAGGAGCAGGTGGTTGCGGCGGAGGTGATGGTGATGCCGCGCTCCTGCTCCTGCACCATCCAGTCCATGGTGGCCGTCCCCTCATGGACCTCACCGATCTTGTAGGTCCGGCCCGTGTAATACAGGATGCGCTCGGTCGTGGTGGTCTTACCGGCATCGATGTGGGCCATGATGCCGATATTTCTCATCTTCTCGAGTGCGATGGTGCGTGGCATATAAAGTAGCAGGCACTGCTGGTCGCCCGGAAAGGCGGCCTGGTTTCAACCTCCGTTGCGGGTTACCACCGGTAATGAGCGAAAGCCTTGTTGGCCTCCGCCATGCGGTGGACGTCGTCCTTTTTCTTGATCGCGCTGCCGCGAAGGTTCGCGGCGTCCATGAGTTCGCCGGCCAATCTCTCCGCCATGCCCTTTTCGCCGCGCCCGCGCGCGCCCATGAGGATCCAGCGGATCGCCAGCGAGGTCTTGCGGTTCGGCGGAACTTCGATCGGCACCTGATAGTTGGCGCCGCCGACGCGCCGCGTTTTGACCTCGAGCATCGGCTTGCAGTTCTCGACGGCCTTCTTGAACATCTTGAGGGGGTCTTCTCCGGACCGCTCTTTCAAGAGTTCCAGCGCGTCATAGAAGATGCCCTGGGAGACGGTCTTCTTGCCGTCCCACATCATCGAGTTAATGAACTTCTCGGCCAGCGTCGAACCATAGACGCTGTCGGGAGCGACTTCGCGAGTTTCAGCGCTTCTCCTGCGGGCCATGAATTCAGTTCCTCACCTATTTCTTCTTCGCCGGAGCCGCCTGCCCGGCCTTCGGACGCTTCGCCCCGTACTTGGAGCGGCCCTGCATCCGGCCGCTGACCCCGGCGGCGTCGAGCGTGCCGCGAACGACGTGATAGCGAACGCCCGGAAGATCTTTGACGCGCCCCCCGCGAATCAGCACGATCGAGTGCTCTTGCAGGTTGTGGCCGACCCCGGGGATATACGTAGTGACCTCAATTCCGTTGGTCAGGCGCACGCGGGCAACCTTGCGCAGAGCCGAGTTCGGCTTTTTCGGGGTCGTCGTGTAGACGCGGGTGCAGACCCCGCGGCGCTGCGGACAGGATTGGAGCGCCGGACTCGCGGTCTTGTAACGTGGCGCTTTACGGCCTTTGCGAACAAGCTGATTGAATGTAGGCACGAACGAACCTCTCGGTGCGGTTTCCGCGCATTCGCGCGGACAAGCCGGCGACGCACGCCGGCCCGCTCCAAATTCTCTTAATACCTGCGACTACCGTTGGGGCAGCGCCTCAATCGGGCTGCCGAAATCGAGGGTCTCATCGGACTCGCCCTTACCCCGGCCGGCGCTGAAGTCCGCCGGAGCAGCGGGACGGGCTCCCGGCCGGCTTCCTTTTTCCGGCTGTCACCAACCGGCACAGGAAGGGTAGCTAGGAGCGGAAGAGTTCACCGCTCAAACCCTTTCAATGTACAAAACGGAGATTGACTCTGTCAAATCCGGCGCCGAAGTCACACTCGGGGCCTTGCGTGCTGGCCTGCCGGCGTTGGCGCGACGCCAACCCTCGCCAGGATCTTCTCAGCAAGCGCTTGAAAATCCATGTAACAGTCCCTGACCGCCTGAGCATGGGCGCCGATGGCGCCATCGGCGGGCTTCAGCATGAAAATCGGCTTCCGTGCTTCCATCGCCATCGGCATCAGACTGCGATAGTGCTTGAGGGCGGCGAGACAATGAGGATCGCTCTCTACTCTCACGCTCGGTTCCTCCGGTTCGCTGATGACGGAACGGCGGTATTCGTTGGGGATCCTATCCATCCACCGGAGGTAAGCTTTCGCTGGCCGGTCCGCCCGGGTCGCATGCTGCATCACCACGTAGCCTGCCGGGCAGATGCCGCCCGACGGCACCGGCAGGCCGGGGTCCGGGCACTTCATACGGAGTTCCTCCCAAGCCTGCCGCCATTGCCTGAGCTGCGGACCCAGATTCCTTAGTCCCTGCAAGGAATAGAGGTCGGATGCAAGGGGAATGACCACGTGCTCGGAAGCGACCAGCGCCGCGCGATTGATGGCCCCAAGATTTGGGCCGACATCGATCAGCACCAAGCCGGCGCCTTTGTCCTCCGCCGCCCGGAGGATTGCCCGGTAAAACGCCGTCGTGATCCGGAAGGCCGATTCATCGCGGTTGTGACATCGCGGCCAAGCGTCAGATAGCTTGTCTTCGAAACGGGAGAGTGCGAGATCTCCGGCAAGAACCCCAAGTCCGCCGGACCATTTCGGAACGTCGAGCCACTCGAGATGGGGCGGCTCGATGTCGCCTATCCCTCGCAGAATCGGCTCCACCACTCCAAAGATCGTCTGAGGGTGTTTGCCGTCGGGCCACAACTCCTCAAGGCGATCCTCATCCAGGAACATGCTGGTCAGATTGGATTGCGGATCCAGATCGGCTGCGATCACCACATGCCCCATGTCGGCGAGCATCCAGGCGAGGTGGTAGACAAGGGTTGTCTTGCCGACCCCTCCCTTGTTGTTGAAAAACGCAACCGTCTTCATCTGAGCGCTCGAATTTGAGCTAACACATAGTGGGCATCGAACACAAATTTGGCTGGCTCGCTGCCATTCATTCTCAAAGCTTCCTGAGCCCGCAAAACGCCGCGGCCGAATTTGTTCACGAAGCCGAGCGCCTTCATCGCCTCGGCAAGAACCGGGTTTCGGTAACTGTTTTGATTCGGAAAATTCTCCGGAGAGGCTTCTCCATATAATCCGCCCGGGCTTTGGATCTCCACCCTGTCGGAGAACCAGTAGAAACGGATCGGCGTGTTGGACTCATAGGAGCGGTGCAGTACGGCATTCATCAACAGCTCCCGCAAGGCCACGCGCGGGTAATTGGCCGCCTGACGCTCACGCAATGTCGATTGCGGAGCCGGCCGCGCTTCAAGATGCAGGTCGATCAACGATTCCAGTTCGCGAAGGACCGTGAGCAGGTCGCCTGAGAGACACTTCTCCTGCCGCACGTCGCTGGTGAGCGCTTCGCCGTCAAGCCGGAGGAACTGAATGTAGGCTCCTGGCAACCACTGGAGCGGGTTCTTCCCAAACAGGAGAATGCCCGCGTGCGTTGGACACTGCCTGCTCACATCGAAGAATCTGAGAGACCCAAGCTGCGAAGCCAGATCGCGGTTGTTCTCAGCAATGACTTCTGGAGCGACAGCCTGGCTCAAATATGTGTTCAGAAAGAGGTCCTCCGCCAGATCCCCGAGACTGCTCCCAACACACGGCAGGGCGTCGAAGGTACGAGCTTGAGCGATCCGCTTTTCGGTGAGGATGCGCTCCTCTTGCTGGGTGGCGACTCCCTTTCGCGGGCCAACCCGGATGAACGTCCGGCCCTTGTATCGGACCGGGGGAAGGTCGGAAGGCATGACTTCCACAACCGCAACCTCCCCGTCGGGCAGGATGAACTTCCCGACGTTCAGCGTCGGAAGCGGCTGGATGTTGCCGTCGGACCTCAACCCTCCGAGGCTCTGGAGGAATTGATCGGTGACCGTCAACCCGCTCGGCGTCCCATCGTCATTGACGCCGATGACCAGATACCCTGGCAAACGGTGATCAGGCAAGTCGTTGGCAAATGCGGTGACGGCCTCGGAAAACTTGTCGGTGTCCCTGGTTGAGGCCGTTCGCTCGATGCGATCAGATTCGCCTTCGGCCAGCAGCCTGCGCAGTTCGTCTTCCTGGATCATGACGCGTCAATCCATTCTTGCACCAGCCGCGCCGCGGCGACCGGGCTCTTTCACCTCCGAACCGGCGCAAACCGCCCACCTCTTGCGCCAAACTTTTACCAATGCGCATTGGCGTCGACACCGGCGGCACGTTCACCGACTTCGTCTTCTGGCGCGACGGACGCCTGGAGTCCTTCAAGCTCCGTTCCCGGCCCTCGGCCCCTGACGAAGTCATCGCGGAAGGCCTCGCGCGCGCCGGCATCGACGCCTCTTCCGACGTCGTTCACGGCTCCACCGTCGCCACCAACGCCCTGCTGGAGCGCAAAGGCGCCCGCGCCGCTTTCATCACCACCGAGGGCTTCGCCGACCTCCTTGAAATCGGGCGCCAAAACCGGGAGCGGCTTTATGACCTCACCCCCGGACCCAAGCGGCTCCTCATCCCCCGCGACCTCTGTTTCGAAGTCGCCGAGCGCGCCGCCGCCTCAGGCGACATCATCAGAACGCCTTCCACGCGCGAACTCATCGCCCTCCGCCGCAAGCTGCTCGACTCCGGCGCCCGGAGCGCCGCCGTCTGCTTCCTTCACGCCTGGGCCGTTCCCGGCAACGAACTCGCCGCCGCCGCCGCTCTCGGCCATTCTCTGGACCTTTCCCTCTCCCACGAGGTCTGCCCGGAGTTCCGCGAATACGAGCGCGCCTCGACCACGGCCCTCAACGCCTACCTGTCTCCCATCATGCGGGCCTATCTGGAGCGCCTGGAGAAGCGCCTCGGCGCCCGCGTCTGGATCATGCAGTCCAACGGCGGCTCCATTACCGTCGCCGAGGCCTCCCGGCTCGCGGTCAAAACGATCCTCTCCGGCCCGGCGGGCGGCGTCCGCGGAGCCCTGGAAACCGCCCGCGCCTCGGGCTACTCGCGCATCCTCGGCTTCGACATGGGCGGCACCTCGACCGACGTCAGCCTCGCCGATGGCGCACCCGCCGAGACTCTGGAAGCCCGCGTCGACGGCCTCCCCGTCAAGACCCCCATGCTTGAAATCCACACCGTCGGCGCCGGCGGCGGCTCCATCGCCCGCATCGATTCCGGCGGCCTCCTCCGCGTCGGACCCGAATCCGCCGGAGCGGACCCGGGTCCCGCCTGCTACGGCTCAGGCACAGTTCCCACGGTCACCGACGCCCACGTCGTCCTCGGCCGCATCACCGCGGGCCAGCTCGCTGGAGGGGCGCTGAGCCTCTATCCCGAACGCTCGGTCGACGCGATCTCGAGAATCGCCCGCGAGCTCTCGCTTTCTCCCGCCAAAGCCGCTGCCGGCATCCTCCGCGTCGCCAACGCCACCATGAGCCGCGCCATCCGCGTCGTCTCCACCGAGCGGGGCCACGACCCCCGCCAGTTCAGCCTGGTCGCCTTCGGCGGCTGCGGCGGACTGCATGCCTGCGAAATCGCCGATGAGCTCGGCATCCGCACTGTTCTCATCCCCCGCCTCGCCGGCGCACTCTCCGCCCTTGGCATGCTTCTCGCGGACCGCATTCGCGACTACTCGGCCTCGGTCCTCGATGGCCGCGACATCTCCGCCGCCTTTGCCGGGCTCGAAACCCGCGCCCTTTCCGACATTCCCGGCGCACGCCTCGAACGCTTCGCCGACGTCCGCTACCGGGGACAGAGCTACGAGCTCACGGTCCCTTGGAGCGAACGCAATCCCGCGAGGCTTTTCCACGCTCTCCACGAAAAGACGTATGGCTATTCGAGCCCGCGGCGCGAAATCGAAATCGTGACCATCCGCCTGCGCGCCCGCCTGGCCATGCCGAAACCCGGCCTCCGCCTGACGCCCGCCCGGAAGGGTGAAGTCTTCCCCCAGCGCCGTGTCTTTACCGGCGGAGCCTGGCACGCCCTCTCCCCCAGAACCCGCGATGCCGTCCCCGCGCGCTGGCTCCGCGGCCCCCAACTCATCCTCGACGAAGGCGCAACCACTCTGATCCCGCCCCGCTGGCGCGTCCGCCTTGGTCCATGCGGCAATCTGCTCGCGAATGTGGTTGACTAGAGGCGATGAAACGCTTCGCCCTGCTTCTCGTGGCGGCGCTGCCGCTGGCCGCCCAAGTCAAGTTCTCTCCCTCGGCCGGCAAAATCGACATCGAAATCGACGGCAAGCCCTTCTCCGCTTTCTTCTTTGGAGACGACGCCCCAAAACCATACCTGCACCCGCTGCGCATGGCTGACGGCCTCATCGTCTCACGGCATTTCCCAATGGAGCAGGTCGCCGGCGAAACCAAGGACCATCCCCACCACCGCGGTCTCTGGTTCACACACGGCGACGTCAACAAGATCGACTTTTGGATGAACGAGAAATCCTCGACGCCGCAGCGCACGCAGCGCGGCATCATCACCGCCGAGGGCACGCCCAAAGTCAAGGACGGGAAAAAACGGGGCACGATCGAGAGTGTGCATATCTGGAAGACGCCCGAAGGCAAGCCCCTTCTCCGTGAAGAGCGGAAGATGATCTTCCACTCACACCCCACGCTGCGAATGATCGACTTCGACGTCAACTTCGTCGCCCTCGACACTGTCACCTGGGGCGATACCAAGGAGGGCTTCTTCGCCATCCGCCTTCGTGATGAACTCACCGAACGGAAGAAGACGGGCAAAATGATCTCCTCGACCGGCGCCCAGACGATGAAGGAGATTTGGGGCAAGTCATTCCCCTGGGTGGACTACTCGGGAACCGCCGAAGGGAAGAAGGTCGGCGTGGCAATCCTAGAACACCCCAAGAGCTTTCGCGCCCCGACTTACTGGCACGCCCGCGATTACGGCCTGTTCGCCACCAATCCATTTGGCCTCCACGATTTCTTCAATGACAAGACCAAGGACGGCAGCTACAAGATGGAGCCCAAACAATCCATCCGATTCCGCTTCCGCGTCGTCCTGCATCCGGAAGAGACTGCCCAAGCCGGCATCGACCGGCTGTTCGCCGAGTACGCCAGAACCAAGTAGCCGTTCATCGCCGATCCCACATTTCGCTTCAAGCCGGAAGCAAGGTGATACGCAGACGCCGCTGCAAGGACCGCCGCTCTTGTTGTAGGCCGTTGCGGCTACCTGCTTTGCGCACCTTTCGCTGATGGCGTGGTGTGGGCTGGGGGCGGCCGTTCAGCGAATTCCACGCGAGCATCAGCGCCGCGCTCACCCGG
>JACADU010000493.1 GCA_013388415.1 Bryobacteraceae bacterium | reverse complement strand
GCGCGCACCTGCGCGTTGCTGCCCACGGCCACGATCTGGCGGCCGCGGATCGCGATGGCCTCGGCCTGCGAGAAGGACCGGTCCACGGTCAGGATCGTGCCGCCGGTGAACACCGTCGTCGCCACGCCTTGGGCGCGTGCGAGCGCCGGCAGCACGACCGCGGCCGCTGCCGCGCCGCCGAGCAGTGTGCGCCGGCGCAACGCGGAAGGCTCGAGTGTGGCGACCCTGCGCGGATCGCAAAGGGGCGCGAACAGCGTGCCGAAGGCGCCGCCGCAGCAGAAGCACTGGTACGACGCATCGTCCACGAGGGCCTCCGGTCGGTCGAGCGGTAGATCTTCTTACCATACCGTACCAGGAGCGCCGAGCGCCGGGCGGCGATGACCCGGGCAGCCCGCCTCGAGCGGGTGTTCGGCATCGACATCGAGCCCTGCCCGGCCCGCGGCGCTGATCGAACCGGCGAGCGAGTTGATCTCCCGGACCCAAGCCGCCAGGGCGCGGCCCATTCGCGAGGTGTACGAGGCCGACCCGTTGGAATTCAAGCGCAGCGGGCGGCTGTGACGCACCCCGGAATCGCTCAAGCCACGTCTGCACCCCGCTCGCGCAGGAGCGCGCGCAGCACCGAGCGGTGGCAGCGCGACTCGTCCGCGCAGTAGCACCCGACCGAGAAGTCGGCCGTGCGCGACAGCGCGGCGAGGAGATCGAGCGCCCGGCTCGCGTCGGACTGCGCCATCTCCGCGCGGTAGCGCTTCGCGAACGCTGCCCACTCGCGGTCGGTCTGCGCCTTCAACCCGAGCTTGACCGTCGCGTCCGACGGCGCGAGGAGCGGGAACCACACGTCGTACCAGTTTCCCGACGCGAACTGCGCCTTCGGCACGCCGCGCGGCGGGCGCCGCACGGTGCCGATGCGCACGCCCTCGCCCGGGGCGCGCGGCGACCCGAGGCGCACGATGCGAATCGTCACCGCGACCTCACCCGAGCCGCCCCGCTCGGCACCGTGCCGGGGCGGCAGCAACGCGCCGCCCGGGCTGCTCGAGGGGAGCGCGCCGCAAGCGGTTCCCTACTTCGGCTTCGCGTACACGTCCGCGCTCATCACCTCGATTCCGACGAAGGGCTGCTCGCCCTCCACCCAGGCGTCGTGTCCGGGCGGGATCGTGTACGACTCGCCCGCGGCGATGGTCCGCTCCGTGCCGTCCTTCATGCGGACCCGGATCTTGCCCGCGACGGCGTAGCCGACGTGGGAGACCTGGCACTGGTCGGTCTTGACCACCGGCTTGACGCACTCCGACCACCGCCAGCCGGGCTCGAAGTTGAACCGCCCGATCGTGAACCCTTCGAGCTGGACGACCTCGACCCGGGTCTTGCTCGGGGCGCGCACCTCGTCCGGCGAGTTGTGGGACTACACCTGGAACTTCGAGACGGATACCGGGTTTGCCATGCATCCCTACCGGTCGCGGGCTGTGCTTCGCATCGGCGCGGTCGGCCCGCGCTCTGCACGGTGGAGGACCTCACGAGAACTTGCTGAGGATCGCGTTCATCTCGTCGCGCGAGTGGGCGCGCAGCGTCTGCCCGCGGATGTTGCCCGCGGACCCGATCCACAGCGCGAACGACGAGGCCGACGCGTCGTCGGGCGCCTCGAGCGTCACCACCATGTCGTACTGGCCCATGGTCCACACGGTCTCCTTCATGTTGACGCCGAACTTCTTCGCGGCCTCCTTGACGGCGTCGGCGCGCTTCGTGGTGTCCTTGATGTTGCGGATGCCCTGGTCCGTGAAGTTTCCGAGCATGACGTACGTCGGCATGATGATTCTCCCGATGGATTTCGAAAGGAGGCGTGGCGCCGCGGGGCGCACGCGTCTCGCCTGCAGAGTGGTACAAGACGTACCGTAAGAGCGGGCCCTGCGGCCCGAAGGTGACGCGCAGGATCAGCCGAGCGGCCGATTCCTCATTCCGCATTCCGGCGCGGAATGCCAGCCAGTGTACGCCCTTGTCCGTGCGTCGCAACTCGACCGGACGGCTGACCGCCGCGGGCGGCGAGGCGCCACGGCGCCCCCTTCGCCATCATCGCCGGCGTCGCGCACGAGAATGAACCGGCATGGGTTGCCGTCACCACCACATCGCGGCCACCGAAGGCGGCGACGATGCCTTCGTCGTCGAGCCGTCGCGCGTCGTGTTCGGCGCCGGTGACGCCGCCGCGCTCGCGGAAGGTGCCTTCCCGCAACAGCGCCTCCTCGCCAACTCCCCCGCCCGGCGGCAAAGGTCGATCTCGCGACGCTGTTCCGCGGCCCGATGCGCGACTGGTAGGCGTCGGCTGTCTCCGAGCGGTACGGGCCTTTGCCGCACTGCAGCACGGGTCGGCTGAGGACCCGCTGCGGCCCGACGACCCCGCTGGGGTCGGGCCGGCACCCGCCGCAAGCGCCGGGTAGGTCGCCGAGCCTCGAATCATGTAGAAATTTCCGGCCTAAGTCCCGGAAACAGTTGCTCGCACCGCGCGAGCGTGCCTATTCTCTAGGCGCTCGAAGCCGGCAGCGACCGGCGCGCGGGGCCTAACGGGCCCCGACGACCACGACGAGATTTGGAGGGAAGCCCAGATGCGTCCGTTCCTCAATGCCGTCCTGGCGGCAGCGTCGGTTGCCGCGACGTCTCCGGCGCTCGCCGGCGTGCAACTCAACGTCTCGGGCGAGGCGCGCCAGGAGATCAACACGCCGCAATTC
>JACADU010000437.1 GCA_013388415.1 Bryobacteraceae bacterium | reverse complement strand
GGACGGCATCGCGTCTGCGGGAGACCTGAAGAGGGGCGATGGAGGGTTCAATGAAGAGCCACTGATCGGGGGCGGAGCCGAGCAATGCGGAGGCGACGGCGGAGGCGGAGGGGTTGGCGCGGCCGTCGAGGCAGGCGATTCCAACGGCTTCGTAGCGCTTGGAGGCGTCATCGGCGAGAACAATGCCCGCTTCGAGCGCTTCATTGACGAGGGGGACGGTCATGGCGGGACCGGCGAGAGGATCGCCGCTGGAATCGGCGAGGCGCAGGTCGATGGCGCCGTCCGCGGAGACCCCGGCGAGAGCGGCGTTGACGGGGACGAGGGCGGCATGGGTGAGACTGGCGAGGGCCGCGGCAGGCGAGTCTCCGGCGAGGAGTGCGGCGAATCGCTGCGCCGGAGGGAGGCTGGCGGCGCGATCTTCTCCGGCGAAGGAATGGCCGGCGCAGAAGACGTAGAGGGCTTTGCGCTCGATGGCTCCGGGCTGGCAGCGGCGCAGCAGGCAGTAGTGAAGCGCCGCGGATTCCACCGGGCCGAGGCCGCCGGGCTCTTTCGGGAGGGAGCGCCAACGCGAGGAAAGCGACTCCATGTGGGCGTAATCGAGCGTGTGAGAAATCTGTTGGATCGCCGAGCGGACGGTGGGCGACATCATAACCAGAGGCTCTTGCGGCGGCTGCGAAGCAGCATGATAAAGAAGGGTCCACCGGCGAGGGCGGTGATGACGCTGACGGGCAGTTCGACTGGCATGACGGAGCGGGCGACAGTATCGCAAAGGACCAGGAAAGCGGCGCCGATGAAGAAAGAGGCGGGCATGAGGAGGCGGTGATCGCCGCCGAGCTTGAGGCGCAGGGCATGGGGGACGACGAGTCCGACGAAGCCGATGGGGCCGGTGATGGCGGTGAGGGCGGCGGTGAGGGCGCTGCCGGCGATGTAGCCCTCGAGCAGAAGGCGGCGTGGGGAGGCGCCGCGGGCGGCGGCCCATTCCTCGCCGACGGCGATGAGGTTCCAATGACGGGCGCGCAGGCAGAGCCAGAACGAGATAGGGAGGACGATTGCGGCCAACGCCGCCAGAGTGGGCTTGCCGACAGGGTCGATGTTGCCCATGAGCCAGTGAACAATGGCGAAACTCTGCTGGACGCTGGCGAGGTTGTGGAGAAGCATGATCACCGACATCACGATGCCGTTGATGGTGATGCCTGACAGCAGCAGGGTGAAGCTGGAGACGCGCTTGCCTTCCGCGGCGACGCCGAGCACGAGGGCGAGGGTTGCGGCCGAGCCGGCAAACGCGGCGAACCAGAGCGCGGGCAAGCCGCCGAAGGTATGGAAGCCGGTGACGATGGCGACGACGGCTCCGAGGGAAGCGCCGCTGGAGATGCCGAGGGTGTAGGGGGTAGCGAGGGGATCGCGGAGCACAGCCTGGAAGAGGACGCCAGCGATGGCGAGGCCGCCGCCGGTGAGCAAAGCGAGGAGGGTGCGCGGCCAGCGGACATCGAAGTAGACCTGGGCATCGGGCCAGACGCCCTTGAAGGCTTTGGCGAGGTCGACGCGCGCGGGACCGGCAAGAGGGGTGAGGACGGCGACGGCGGCCATGACGGCGACCGAGAAAACGAGGACGCGGAAAGCGCGGCCGGCGGTGACCTGGTTAGTGCCCATAAGCGATCCAGGAGTTGCCAGCGGGAGAGCGAAGCCAGGTGGTTTCGACGCCGAAAACGGCGAGGATGCGCTCCGGGGTGAGGGCGGCGCAGGGTTCGCTGTCGGCGACAACGCGGCCGCGCTGGAGGACGATGACGCGATCGGAGTAGGAGGCGGCGAGGTTGAGGTCGTGCGTGACGGCGACGACAAGCAGACCGGCGCGGGACAGATCGCGGAGGAGAGAGTAGATGGAGAGCTGGTGCTTGAGGTCGAGGAATGTGGTGGGCTCGTCCAAGAGCAAGGCTTGCGGCTCCTGGGCGAGAGCCGAGGCGAGGACGACGCGCTGGCGCTCGCCGCCGGAAAGGGCGCGGAAGTCGCGCTGGGCGAAGTCGAGGGTATCGGTCAGCTCCATGGCGCGGCGAACAGCCGTCCAGTCCTGTTCGTTTTCAAACAGTCCTCCGGCGTAAGGGGTGCGGCCCATCAGGACGACCTGCTCGGCAGTAAAAGGGAAGTCGATTTTGAGGCTCTGGGGCACGACAGAGACGAGCGTGGCGAAATCGCGGCGGTTCCACCTGGAGAGTTCCGTGCCGTTGAGGAGGCAACGTCCGGAGGAAGCCTGGCGGAGGCCGGACATGATTCCGAGAAGGGTGGATTTGCCGGCGCCGTTGGGTCCGGTGAGGGCGACCATTTCAGGCTGATCGAAGCTGAGGTTCACCTGGTGGAGGACCTCCGCCGCGCCGTAGCGCATGGAGATGCCGGAGAGCTCGAACCGCACTGCGCTCATTGGATTCCCTGAATGAGGCGGAGGAAAGCCCGCGCTGCCTGGCCCATGCGGGGACCGGGGCGGATGTAGATCTCGCCGGCCACGATGCGCACGCGTTTGCCGCGCACGGCGCGAAGCTGCGGGTACTGCGCCCAGAGTTTGACCACTTCGCTCTCGGGCTGAAGCGGGCGTCCGGCGGCGTGGTCGAGGTTGCCCATGTCGAGGATGACATCGGGGTCGAAGGAGAGGATCTGCTCGACGCTGACTTTGGGGTATTGCTGGCCGAGGGAGGCCAGGACGTTGAGTCCTCCGGCCATCGACATCAACTCGTCGATGAAGGTGCCGGCTCCGGCGCCGTACATGCCTTGAAACGTGCCAGGGGAGCGTCCGACGAGGAAGAGGACGCGCCGTTTGGGAAGCGCGGCGGCGGTGGCGCGGACAAAATCGAAGTCCCTGGAGATGGAGGCGGTGATTTTGATCGCCTCGGCTTGCCGCGACGTCAGGTTGCCGAGTTTGTGGAGGGCGGAGAAGACATCGGCGGTGGTGTCTTCGTTGAACTCTTCCGTTCTGAGGCCGAGGCGGCGGAGTTTTTCGGTGAGCTGGACGGGATTGCGGAGGGTGAGAACGAGATCGGGCTTGAGGGCGAGAATGCGTTCGAGGCTGGGCTGGAGGAAGGTTCCGATTTTGGGTTTGGCGGCGGCTTCAGGGGGGAAGAGGCAGTAGTCGGTGACGCCGACGACGCTGGGGCCGAGCCCGAGGGCAAAGAGGGCTTCAGTCAGGCTTGGGGCGGTGGAGACGATTCTGGCAGGGATGGCAGCCGTGGCGGGGGCGCCAAGAGAGGAGAGGCAGATGAGCAGCAGCGTCAGGACGCGCAAAAGAACTCCTTCGCGGCTTGGACGAAGCGTTCGTTTTCGGGCCTGGTGCGGACGGCGAAGCGGATGGCTTCGCCCTGGACGCCAGGCAGGCGGGCGCAGTTGCGGAGGATGATTTTGCGGTCGAGGAACCAATCGCAGATTTCGCCGGCGGGGCGGTCGGTTTCGGCGTAGAGGAAATTGGCCACGCTCTCAGCGAAGCGCAAGCTGGGGAGTCCGGCGAGTTGAGAGAGCAGCCAATCGCGTTCCTCGGCGACGACGCGCCGGGTGCGATCGGCATGGG